>CAJJTG010000008.1 GCA_905194675.1 uncultured Collinsella sp.
AGCTGGTTTTCGCGCAAGAGTTCCTGGTTGCCCTCGGCGACAAAGCAGCCCTTGCCCTGCACGGTGCAAATAAACCCGAGTTGCTCTAGGTCGGCGTAGGCGCGCTTGGTGGTGATGACACTCACGCCAAGATCGCTCGCGAGTGCACGGATGCTGGGGAGTTTGGCTCCCGCAGCGAGTGTGCCCGAAAGGATCTGAGCTTTGACCTGCGAGGCTATTTGCTCGTAGATGGGCTTGTCGCTCGAATTGGATAGGATGATGTCCACAGCGGCTCCTTAGCTGTTGGGCTACACGTGTATATAACCGGTAATCACAGTATATATACACTATGTACAGTTACGCAAGAGACAAATTCGGATTGGGCCGGCTACCCAGGCCCCAACTGATGAATTTGTCCTGATAGGTGCCCTATGGCGGGATTTCGCGGCTACAATGGTGCGGTTACAACGACGTAATGCACTCAATGCAAGAAAGGATCCGCATGGCAAGCCTGTCGGATGAAATCTCGTCGCGCCGCACGTTCGCGATTATCAGCCACCCGGACGCCGGTAAGACCACGCTTACCGAGAAGCTGCTGCTCTATACCGGCAGCATCCAGACTGCCGGCTCGGTCAAGGGCAAGAGCTCGGCCAAGCATGCCGTCTCGGACTGGATGGACATCGAGAAGGAGCGCGGTATTTCCGTTACCTCCTCGGTACTGCAGTTCACCTATAACGGCGCCTGCGTCAACATCCTCGATACCCCCGGCCACCAGGACTTCTCGGAGGACACCTACCGTACCCTTATGGCTGCCGACGCCGCGGTCATGGTCATCGACGGTGCCAAGGGCGTCGAGGCCCAGACCAAAAAGCTCTTTAAGGTCTGTACGCTGCGCCATATTCCCATCTTCACCTTTGTGAATAAGCTCGACCACGAGGCTCGCGATCCGTTTGAGCTCATGGAAGAGATCGAGAACGTCCTGGGTATCAATACGTATCCCATGAACTGGCCGATCGGCAGCGGCCGCAACTTCCGCGGCGTGTTCGATCGTCAGACCCGTCGCGTCATTGCCTTTGAGGGCGACGGCCACGCCAACGCCACCAAGAAGGTCGCCGAGGTCGAGGCCGAGCTGGGCGATCCGGCCATGGACGAGCTTATTGGCGAGGAGAACCACAAGAACCTGATGGACGACATCGAGCTGCTCGATGGCGCCGGTGACGAGCTCGACCTGGATGCCGTGGCCTGCGGCAAGCTGAGCCCGGCGTTCTTTGGCTCGGCACTCACCAACTTTGGTGTGGAGCCCTTCCTTAAAGAGTTCCTGCGTCTGGCCCCGACGCCGCGCGCCTATACCGATACACTCACCAGCGAGCCGGTCGCGCCCGCCGAGAACGACTTTAGCGGCTTCGTGTTTAAGATCCAGGCCAACATGGACAAGAACCATCGCGATCGCATTGCCTTTGTGCGCATTTGCTCGGGCAAGTTCGAGCGCGGCATGGATGCCTTCCATGTGCAGGGCAACCGCAAGCTCAAGCTGGCTACGGGCACCTCGCTGATGGCCGACGATCGCGCCATCGTGGACGAGGCGTACGCCGGCGACATCGTGGGCCTGTTCGATCCCGGTATCTTTAGCATCGGCGACACCGTGTGCTCCGGCAAGCGCCACGTGCAGTATCCGCAGATCCCGACGTTTGCCCCCGAGATGTTTGCCCGCATTACGCAGGTCGACACGCTCAAGCGCAAGCAGTTTGTGAAGGGCATGGAGGAGCTTGCCCAGGAGGGCGCCATCCAGATCTTCCGCGAGCTCGGCGCCGGCATGGAGAGCGTCATTGTGGGCGTGGTCGGCGTGCTGCAGTTTGAGGTGCTCGAGCGCCGCCTGAAGGCCGAGTATCGCGTCGAGGTTCGTCGCCAGCCGCTGCCCTATACGGACATTCGCTGGATCCAGAACGACCCCGACACCATCGACATCCCGGGTCTTTCGCTCACGCGCGACACGCTGCGCGTCGAGGATATGCGCGGCGGCAAGCTGCTGCTGTTCACGAGCCCATGGAACGTGGATTGGGCGACCGACCATAACCCCGACCTCATCCTGTCGGAGTTTGGCAACGTAACGTTTTAGCGCACCGGCGCGGTGGCCTTGCGGGGCTGCCGCGCCGTTTGCTTGCCTGATGCCGTGTGAGCGGCTATCATACCCACCGTCGTCTCAAGACCGGGGCGTCCGAGCAGTTCGGGTCCGATATCCTGCTCGTTAAACCTAAAACCAAAGGAGTACATAATGATCAAGAAGGTCATGGAGGACTACAAGGTCCTGTTGCGGAGCATTCCCGCGGCAACGGTTTCGCTGTTTTTCGTGAGCGTTATCATGATGAACCTGCTGGCCAACAAAGAGCTTATCAGCCTGCCGTATCTGGCACTCGATTGCGGCTTTGTGGTGAGCTGGGTTTCGTTTTTGTGCCAGGACATGATCTGCAAGCGCTTTGGCGCCAAGGCATCCATCAAAATCTCTATCCTCGCGCTGCTGGTCAACCTGGCCGTGAGCCTGTGCTTTTGGGCATGCTCGCTCACGCCCGGCATGTGGGGTGCCTACTACGACACGGGTATGATCGAGGTCAACGCCGCCCTTAACGCCACCATCGGCGGCACCTGGTACGTGGTGCTGGGCTCTTCGCTGGCAATGCTCGTTTCTGCCGTGGTTAACTCCACGCTCAACCAGTCGCTCGGCCGCATGCTCAAAAAGAATAACTTTGCGAGCTTTGCCTTCCGCTCTTATGTGTCCACGGGTGTTGGCCAGTTTATCGACAACTTGGTCTTTGCCATTGTGGTGAGCCACACGTTCTTTGGTTGGACTTGGGTGCAGGTCATTATGTGCTCGCTGACGGGCGCCGTCGCCGAGCTGCTGTGCGAGGTCTTCCTGAGCCCCGTGGGCTACAAGGTTGTGCGTGGCTGGGAGCGCGAGAACGTGGGCGCCGAGTACCTCGAGCGCCACGCAACCGCCTAAGGAGCAAGTATGCGGGTTTTGATCACGGGCGCTTCGGGCGGTATCGGAGCCGCGTGCGTGCAGCGCTTTTTGGACGAGGGTCACGAGGTCGTGGGCTTTGATCTGCTGCTGGCGGCGATCGAACACGAGCGCTACCGCCATCTGATCGTTGATGTCCGCGAGCCGGACTCGTTTCCGGGCAACCTTGAGCCTCAGGTAATCGTGAACGTTGCCGGTACGCAGGATTCGGCCGATGACATCGCCGCCAACCTGCGTGGCACCATCAACGTGACCGAGCGCTACGCCTTTGTGGGGGAGGGGCTTGCCGCCAAGCCGACGCCGGCTATCAAATCCGTGGTCAATGTGGGGTCGGCGAGCGGACATACGGGATCGGAGTTTCCCGCCTATGCCGCCAGCAAGGGCGGCGTTATCGCCTACACCAAGAACCTTGCAAACCGCCTAGCACCGCAGGCCATCGCCAACAGTGTGGACCCGGGCGGCGTTATCACGCCGCTCAACCGTTGCGTGATGGAAGACGAGCGCCTGTGGAACCAGATTATGGAGCTCACGCCGCTTAAACGCTGGGCCACCGCCCAAGAGATCGCCGAGTGGATCTACTTTGCGGGCGTGACCAACCGGTTTATGACCGGGCAGAGCCTGCTGATCGATGGCGGCGAGGCCGGCCGCACACAATTTATTTGGCCCGAATAGGAAACGCGCCCGATGGAAATCCGTCGGGCGCGTTTTTGATGTATTGATTTTTAGCCGAGGCAAGTCCAGTTGACGGGGGTCGAGCCGTGCTGTTCGAGTAGCCGATTGGCTGCCGAGAAGGGGCGCGACCCTATAAAGGCGGGGAGTTCTGCCGTGGCGCGGTTGGCCGAAAGCGGCGAGGGGTGCGTAGAAGCTAGGCAGAACTTGCCGGTTGCCTTGCCCGCGCCGATCGCGTCGAGCTTGCCCTCAACCATTTGCTGGGCAAAGCGGCCCCATGCCAAAAAGACGACCGGCTGGGGCAGCTGGCAGCAGCGCTCGATAACGTAGTCGGTAAGCGTGCTCCAGCCCAGCTTGGCATGCGAGTTCGCGGCATGCTCGCGCACGGTGAGCGTTGTGTTGAGGAGCAGGACGCCCTGTTGAGCCCAGGGGGTGAGGTCTCCCGTGGCGGGAATGGGGCAGTCCAGATCGGCTTTGAGCTCCTTATAGATGTTACGCAGGCTCGGCGGCAACTTGGTTTGCGTCGCGGGGACCGAAAACGACAGCCCCATGGCCTGGTTGGGCCCGTGATAGGGGTCTTGACCCAAGATGACGACCTTGACCTGGTCGGCCGGCGTGTAGGCGAGGGCATTGAGGATGTCGTCTTGTGCCGGGTAGATGGTCTGCTCGGCACGCAAAAGGGCGATGCGCTCGAGCAGCTGGTTCGTCGTGTCACGTACCGGCTGCGGCGCATCGCCCAACCAAGTTGCTATGTTGCGGTCGCGGGTTGCGGTGTCCATGGGGCTCCTTTATGGCAGATGCTCTGTTGGTATCTATTGTAAAGGCGCACCGGTTGCCTTTATGCCACGGCTGTATGAAGAGCGGAGTCTACGAGACGTGCTCGGGCGCTCCTGCCATATGAGCGTGTCCATGTGCGCGAAGGCGCGGAAGCTCGACGGTTGCCACCATGACGCCGGTGAGGATGAGGGCGGCGCCAAAGAAGGCGATGGAGCTCAGGACCTCGCCGACCAGGAAAAACGAGAAGACGGCGGAGCAGACCGGCTCGAGCGAGAAGGCGAAGCCAGTGGTTTCGGCAGGTACGTGGGGCTGCACGAGCGTCTGGGTGATAAAGCCGTAGGCAGAGCAGACGAGTGCGAGCGCAACGATAACGACGATCTCGCTCGGCGTGCTGGGAAGCGTGAAGCCGCCAAAGGTAAATGCGGCGATACCCGAGAACAAGCCGCCGAAGCCCAGCTGCCAAACGCCCAGAGCCAGTGGATCGACTTCTTCGACAAAGCGCTTGGCGATGATAATGTGGCCGGCATAGATAAAGGCCGAGAGCAGCATGATGATCGCGCCGGGATTCAGGCTGGTAAAGTCGGCGCCCGAGAGCAGCAACATGCCGCAGGTGACGATGGCTGTGCCGATGAGCACCTTGCGCTCGGGGGCGCGACGCAGCAGGGCCGCGTTGGCAAACGGCACGATCACGACCGTCAGGCTCTGCAAAAAGCCGGCGGTGGAGGCGGAGGTGAGGCTGGAGCCCAGGCACATGCAGGTGATCTCGGTTGCCATGATGGCGCCGATGATGGCGGCGCGGACCATCAGGTCACGGTTGATGCGCACCGCGTGCTTGTGGAAGAGCAGCAGGCAGGCCGCAAAGGCGATGATGCAGCGCAGCGCGACGATGCTCGTGGCGTTCATGCTGTCCATGCCGATCTTCATGAGGGGGTACGAAAAGCCCCATGCGACGGGAACGGAAAATGAGAGCGCGATTGCTTTTTTGCGATCCATGGGACTCCTTTTGTTACAGAACGGTTTCGCAAAAAGGATTCTGCTCCCAGATATGGATGTAGTAAAGAGAATGTATCTTCAGTATGATTAAGAAATACTAATGTTGGAAGAAAAAACCCTGGCAAAACGTTTTACGGCTACATCGAAGTGGAGGCACGATGGCATCGCGGTATCAGATTGTATGTATGGTGGTCGATTGCGGCAGCCTGAAACGTGCCGCCGACGCGCTGGGCTATACGCAAAGCGCGGTGAGCCAGGCCGTCAAGGCGCTCGAGCGCGAGCTGGGCACCACGATTATCGAGCGCGGCAAGCAGGGCGTCTCGCTTACGCGCGACGGCAAACAGTATCTGCCGTATCTGCGCCAGATCGTAACGGCCGAGGCCGAGCTCGAGGGCAAGCGTCAGGAGTTGCTGGGGCTTTCATCGACCGACATTCGCATTGCGACGTTTACCAACGTGAGCCGTACCGTGCTGCCGCGCGTGATCCGCGACTTTGGGGCCCTGCATCCGGGCGTGCGCTTTACCCTCAAGCAGGGCGATTACACGCGCAACGCCCAATGGGTGCACGATGGCGTGGTTGACTTTTGCTTTACGGCGCGTGGATTTACCACAGGGCTCGAGAAGCGCGTGGCCTATCATGACGAGCTGGTGGCGCTGTTGCCAGCCGCCCATCCGCTGGCGGCAAAGGAAAAGGTGACGCTCGCCGACCTCGCGTCCGAACCGTTTGTGCTGCTGGATGAGGGCGAGCAGAGCCTGGTGCTCGATGCATTCGCGGCGCACGGGCTGTCCCCGCACGTGACAAGTGAGGTTACCGACGACTACACCATTATGGCGATGGTGGAGGAGGGCCTCGGCGTGAGCATGCTCTACCGGCGTACGGTCGAGGGCATGCAGGCTGATATTTGCGTGCGTCCCATCGTGCACGCTCCCTCACGCGACGTCGTGGCAGCCTGGCGCAGCTGGGATACCATGCCGATCGCCACGAGGCGCTTTATCGACTACATGAGCTCACATATCGTGAGCTAGTTGCCGATGCGCCACCTTGTTGGATGTGTCTAGCGCGCCCCAGTCTTGGCTTGCGCCAGACGATAGGTGCGTGCCGGATGGCAGAGCAATACCGCCACGACCATAAAGAACGCTGTGGTGCCCAGGCTGATGGGGTAGACCATCATGATGTTCGCAAAGGTGCGGAAGTGCGGGAACACGCAGAACACCCAATAGAAGCGGATGCCGCAGACGCAAATCATGGTGATGAGGGCGGGCATGAGCGAGATGCCAAAGCCGCGCAGATAACCGGACATGTTTTCGTAGAACATGCTAAAGGCGTACGCCGGGAAGATCGAGCACACGCGGATATAGCCGATCGAGACGATGTTGGGATCGCTGTTAAAGAGCGCCAGGATCTCGCGCCCCAGACCGACGATGATGACGATGGTGGTGAGCGCGACGATGCCGCCTTCGACCAGGCAGACCTTGAGCGTCTTGGTGCAGCGGTCGATCTGGCGAGCGCCGTGGTTTTGCCCCACAAAGGTGGTGCAAGCCTGGCTAAAGCTGTTGAGCAGGTTGTAGCACACATACTCCAGGCTCATGGCGGCGCTGGATGCCGCCATGACCTCGGTACCCAGGCTGTTGATGGCGGACTGGATGATGATGTTGGCGACGGCAAAGACGGCGCTTTGGATGCCGGCGGGCAGGCCGATCTTGACGATGCGCTTGAGGGCGACAGGATCGATTGCCAGGTCGCGCGGGGTGACGCGGACGACGGAATCGGTCTTGAGCAGACGGATAAAGAGTGTGGCGGCGCTGACGGTGTAGGCGATGGCGGTGGCGATGGCGACGCCCGCGACGCCCCAGTGGAGCACGGGGACAAAGATGAGGTCCAGGCCAATGTTGAGGACGGTGGACACGGCAAGCGCCTGTAGCGGCATACGGGTGATGCCGACGGAACGGAAGATCGCGGCCTCAAAGTTGTAGAGCAAGATCGAAGGCATGCTGAGCAAAAAGACGCGCAGGTAGAGCGAGGCGAGCGGCATGGTTTCGGCGGGGACGTTGAGCGCGGCGAGCATGGGTTCGGCAAAGATCTCGCCCAGCGCGATGACGACAAAGCCCACGAGTGCCATAAGAATCGAGGTATGGACGGCGCGTTTGACTATGTTCTGATCGTTGCGGCCGATAGCGTTGGCGATGACCACGTTGGAGCCAAGCGACAGGCCAATAAACAGGTTGAGCATAAGACTGGTAAGCGGAACGTTGGAGCCGACCGCCGCCATGGCGAGGGTTCCCTGGTCGCCCGAGAAGTTGCCGATGATGACCGTGGCGATGAGGTTCGACAGCTGCTCCAAGATGCTCGTGGCGGCCACGGGGAAGGCGAACAGGGGAATATTGCGCCATAGCGAGCCGGTGGTCATGTCAATGTGCTTAGATGCGGTGTCTGCCATACGCTCTCAATCTCTAATATGCTCTTTCGTGCTTATTTGCGCAGACGATGATACTCCTAATGCAGCCAACCGGCACTTAGGGACGTTCCTTTTCTGCCGGCAGCTGGGGACACTCCTTGTCTCTTCTATGACTAGGTGGGGAAGGCGTGCGACAATGGTGGGCGTTGTGTTGTTCGCGCTAAGGAGTTGCCATGTTGTTGTGTCCCGTTTGCCATGAACCGTTGGTGGACGACGAGCGCGGTGCTGCATGCGCGGGCGGACATCGGTTTGACCGTGCGCGCGAGGGCTATCTGTATCTGCTGCGCTCGTCCAAGAGCGGCGACTCCATGGGCGATCCCAAGTCGCAGGCGCGCAGCCGTCGTGACTTTCTGAACCGCGGTTACTATGCGCCGTTGCGCGATGCGATGGTCGAGCTGGTGCGCGCGCGGGCGGCAGAGCACGGGGTGTCTACGGACAAGCAGCTGACCTTGCTCGATATTTGCTGTGGCGAGGGCTATTACACCAGCGCTATGGGCGCGGTGCCGGGTGCGGATGTTTACGGGTTCGATTTGGGCAAAGAGATGGTGCGCCTGGCTGCCAAGCGCGGCGATGCGACCTACTTCGTGGCCAACATGAAGGACATCCCCGTGGCTGATGGCGCTTTCGATATGGTGACCGAGCTTTTTGCCCCCTTTAACGAGCGCGAGTTTGCCCGCGTGCTGGCACCCGAGGGCTCGCTCTACACCGTGGTGCCGGGTGCGCGGCATCTGTTTGGGCTCAAGGAGGTGCTCTACGACACGCCGTATCTCAACGACGAGAAGTTGCCGCAGACAACCGAGCTCGAGTTGGTTGGCACGAAACGGGTGTCTGCGAACATTACGCTCCAGACGCAGGCCGATATCGAGGCGGTGTTTCAGATGACGCCGTACTACTACCGCACGCGCCCTGCCGACAAAGAGCGCCTGGCAAACCTGGACACCCTTCAGACCGATATCGACTTCATCATCGCCGAGTACCGCCACTAACCTACCAAAAAGGGACAGGTTTATTTTGGCAGGTTTTATCTGGGCAAATGCAAAGGGCCGACCGCGGAGATGTGCGATCGGCCCTTTTTAGTTGCTTGGCTGCAGAGGCTATGAGAAGCGAGCGCTTACAGGCGGTCCTTGTTCTCGGCCTTGACGGCGTGGGCCTGCTGAACAAAGAACAGGTCGTACACCACGATGACAAAGGCGCCAAAGTTGATGGCGTCGCCGCCAAACGCGGGAAGCGTGAGCACCGCCTGGGCAAGCGTGGCGACTGCAGCAACGATACCGAGCTTAAACGCGCCGTCAACCTGCGAAGGCTTGTTGGCACCCTTGATGCCCGCAACGCCCGCGGCAAGATCGATGAGGCCCTTGGCGATAATCACAGCCGCCGCGAGCATGGCGTTCGATCCGTAGGTGGACTCGAACTTGCCGGTCGCGATGCCGGCGATTCCAATGACGAGACTGGTGATGCCCAGAACAAAATAAATCAGGGCAAGGATTTTGAGAGTCTTGCGAGTGAAGCTCATGGCTGGTCCTTTCGATACGAGTACGCCAACCTGGCGCACCCTATGTACTGCACATATGGTGAAGCACATTGTAGTTCAACGCGGCGATGCATGCGCCTGAAAGCGTCTCTTGCCTGCACGGTCCAACCTTTCAAAAAGGAAAGCTGGACGTAAGTCAAATCGATGGCAGCCCATGTGCGGCGCTGCAATGATGAGGGCGTAACAAGGAGTTGGTCTAAGGAGGAGCCATGATGTACGGAACAGGGCAAGCGCGCGAGCCGCGGTCGTTAGGAAAGCGCATGGGCGATTCTGTGATCGCTGCCGTGTGCACGGGATTGATGGCGGTGCTTTGCATTGGGATGCTGTGGGCCATGTCGCATGTGGGACAATAGTGGACGGTTGGGCGCCGACATCAACGGCGCTCACGTATCCGCTTTGCTTGCTAAGGAGTGTCCATGGGCGTCGTCGATCCCTTTTCTGTTGCTCGGGCTGCTGGGCTCGAGCTCGTGCGGACGTCCGAGGGCCTTACGCTCACCGACGGCACGATGGAGTTGCGTGCCGATTTTGGCCGCATACTTCCACGGCTCAAGCAGGGTCGTCTGCAGCAAGAGCTGTTGGTAAAGGCTGCGCGCACAAAAGGCATCGAACAACCATGGGCGATTGATGCCACAGCAGGCTTTGGCGAGGACTCGCTGCTGCTGGCGGCAGCGGGCTTTACCGTCGATCTGTATGAACAGGACTGCGTGATCGCGGCGCTCCTCAAGGATGCCTTGGGCCGCGCGGCGGATGATCCGGCGCTTGCGGCTGCCGTGGCGCGTATGCGCTTACATGCGGGCGAGGACAGCATTGCCGGCCTTTGCCATACGGCTGAGCTGGTCGAGCGCGGTGAGCTCGCGGCTCCCGACGTGGTGTATCTGGACCCCATGTTTCCCGAGCGCACCAAGAGCGCGGCGGTTAAAAAGAAGTTCCAGCTCTTGCACCATTTGGAGCAGCCGTGCGCCGATGAGGAGACGCTGGTCGAAGCTGCGCTTGCACCGCACCCGCGCAAGGTCGTTATCAAGCGGCCGGTGAAGGGGCCTCTGCTTGCCGGCGTTAAGCCGAGCTATCAGCTTGCGGGCAAGGCCGTTCGCTACGATGTTTTGGTGCCGCCGCGCCCGTAGCTTGCGTGCGATGGCCGGCGCTTCGCCAGCGCCGTGCCGATGCGGGGTCTATTTCAAGGGGTGCGACGTCAGATGCCATCCGCCGCAGTATTCGCATTTGTAGCAGGCAAGGCCGCGCCGCCCGCGGTTTTCGCAGTCGGCCATAACTGCCTCGGCCTCGGCGCGCGTGTCGTAACGGTTTTTGCGTTCGCACGACTTGTAGCGCCAGGCTTCATCGCGCTCGGCGTCTAGTGCGTCGCGGCGCTCGTCTTCGCGCGCAAACAGATCGCTCATATCGCCGCCGGTGGCAGCGCCCAAAAACTCGCTTTTGGCCTTTGACCAGGCGGCTCGCTTTTTGCTCCCCATCCGCTCCTTGCCCTTTCCAAACGCTGGTATCATTGCTCAATCAAAGTGATACCAATAAACGTGAGGTCGCCGCGTGATGATCAGAAAAACCCTCGATACCGACATTCCCGCCGTCATGGCTATCTATGATGCCGCCCGCGCCTTTATGCGCGCGCATGGCAACGCCACGCAGTGGCCCGAGGGCACGCCTTCGGCCGAGCAGCTGGCTGCCGATATCGCCGCCGGTGGCAGCTATGTGTGCGAAGTCGACGGTCGCGTGGTGGCGACGTTTGCCTTTTTGCCGGGCCCGGACGAGTGCTATGACGTCATCGAGGACGGTCAGTGGCGCAGCGACACTCCGTACGCCGTGCTGCACCGCGTGGCGTCCGACGGCACCGTGCACGGTATCGCGGCCGCGATGTTTGCCTTTGCCAAGGAGCGTGCCGACCATCTGCGTATCGATACGCACGCGGACAACCTGCCCATGCAGGGTGCGAGCCTCAAGGCAGGGTTCGAGCGCGCCGGCGTCGTGTATGTGTCCGACGGCACGCCGCGCGTTGCGTTCGACTGGCTGCGCGAGGCATAAGAGCGGGGGCACGCATCAACAATCCATGTACATGAAAATGGCCCCGGGCGGGGCCATTATTGATCGCTGCGCTGTTAAGGGGAGGTGCCGGCTTTCGCAAGGCGCGAACCCACGAAAATCGCCGCGCGGCAACGCGGGGCGATGAGCTCGGTCGGGGGATAGGGCCCGCTTCGCCCGCCGGCCCGTAAATTGTATCATCCAGTGTGGAACGAGAATGCCCGTTGCCGCGTGCGGTGGGCTTGCAATAAGAGGAGAGCCATGTCGAAGCAAGCGGTCGTTGGAATCTTGGCGCATGTCGATGCCGGCAAGACTACGCTGGCCGAGGCCATGCTGTTCAACGCAGGTCGCATTCGCAAGCGCGGCCGTGTGGACGACGGCGACTCGCACCTGGATACCAGCGCTATCGAACGCGAGCGCGGCATCACGATTTTCTCGTCGCAGGCCGTACTCGACCACGGAGATACCCACGTCATGCTTGTGGACGCCCCCGGTCACGTGGATTTTTCGGCCGAGGCAGAGCGCACATTGCGCGCTCTCGACTACGCGATTTTGGTTGTGGGCGCCAACGATGGCGTGCGGGGACACACCGAAACCCTGTGGCGCCTGCTTGCGCGCTATGACATCCCGACGTTCGTCTTTATCAACAAAATCGATCTGGAGAATCCCGGCCGCGATGTTTTGCTGGCACAACTTGGGCAGCGTCTTTCCGAGGGCTGCCTAGATGCCAGCGAACTACTGGCGGGTGGTGCCGTTCAGGAGGACGCTGCTGCGTTGGACGAGGCGGCGCTCGATGAGTTTCTTGAGACGGGCGAGCTTTCTGTCGCAACGCTGTCGCGCATGGTTGTCGAGCGCAAGCTCTTTCCCTGCTTTGCCGGCTCGGCGCTCAAGGACCAGGGCGTGGGCGAGCTGCTGGATGGCATGTGCACGCTGATGCGTGAACAGGCGTGGGCCCCGGAGTTCGCCGCGCGCGTCTATCGCGTCAGCCGAGGTGTTCGTGGCGAGCGCTTGGCTTGGGTTAAAGTGACCGGCGGCACACTGCATGCCAAACAGATGATTGACGGACGTTCCGGCGCCGAGGCATGGGAGCAGAAGGTCGATCAGGTGCGCATCTATAACGGAGAGAAGTACGAGCTTGCCCAGGAAGTTGCCGCTGGCGGTATTTGTGCCGTGACGGGTCTTGCGCACGTTCGCCCGGGGGATGCCTTGGGTGCGGAGCCCGGGTGCGATGCGCCCGTCATTGCGCCGGTCCTTACCTATACGGTGCTCCCGGGCGAACATGATGTCCATGCGGTGTTTAAAGCGCTGACTGAGTTGGCGGACGAAGATCCCATGCTCGGCGTAAGCTGGAATACGCATCTTGAGCAGATTCATTTGCAGCTGATGGGCGCCGTGCAACTCGAGGTCGTGCAGCGGGTGTTGGCCGATCGCTTTGGCTTTTCGATTGCGTTTGAGTCCGGCGGCATTCTCTATAAGGAGACGATCTCGCAGCCGGTCGAGGGCGTGGGCCACTTTGAGCCGCTGCGCCACTATGCCGAGGTACATCTGCGCCTGGAGCCGTTGCCAGCAGGTTCGGGCGTGCAGTTTGGCACCGTGACCTCGACCGACGAGCTCGATCTTAACTGGCAGCGTTTGGCACTCACCAACGCCATGGAGCGCGATCACCTGGGCGTGCTGACCGGCTCGCCCATCACCGATGTGCGCATTACGCTCACGGGCGGCCGCGCGCATGCCAAACACACCGAGGGCGGCGATTTTCGCCAGGCCACGTACCGCGCGATTCGCCAGGGTTTGATGCAGGCGCGCGAGGCCGGCGCAGACGTGTTGCTGGAGCCGTGGTACCACTTTGAGCTCGAGGTGCCGGGGGAGTGCGTGGGCCGGGCGCTCTCGGATGCCACGCGCATGGGTGCCGAGTACGAGCCGCCGGCAATGGCGGGCGAGAGGGCGAAGCTTGTGGGTCGCGTGCCGGCATCCGAGGTGCAGGATTATGCGCTGGAGGTAGCTGCCTACACGAGCGGTCGCGGGCATCTGTACCTGGAGTTCGCCGGTTATGCGGCTTGCCATGATGCCGAGCGCGTCATCGAGGCGGCCGCCTATGAGCCCGAGGCCGATCTGCCCAACACGCCCGACTCGGTCTTTTGCGCCCACGGCGCCGGCTACACGGTCAAATGGTACGACGTGCCCGCCGCGGCGCACGTAAAGGTCGATCCCGCCACCTTCCGCCCCTGGCGAGCAGCCGACGCCGAGTTTTTCGGCCACATGTGACAAAGGGGCAGTCCCTTTGTCACATGCTATTGGTATAACTCGGTACAAGTTGGTATAACTATTACCAGGGTTTGCCAATCCGAGGAGGCCGACATGAATCCAAATCCCTTTAAGCCAACGGCAGGCAAGCGGCCTCCGATGCTCATCGGTCGCGAGTCGGTCGTCGAAGATTTCGAGGAAGGGCTCGATAACGGCGCCGGAGCGCCGGGCAGGCTCATGCTCATTACGGGAAACCGCGGCTGCGGCAAGACGGTTCTCCTGCGGGAGCTGCAACGTCTAGCCAATGAGCGCGGATGGGCGGTTGTCTCCGATTCTGCTTCGCTTGGCTTGTGCGATCGCCTGGCCGACGCGCTTCGCTCGAATAAACCCGTTGTGACGTCAATGGAGTTTGGGCTGTCGTTTGGTCGGATGTCGGTCGAGGCGGCTCGGGCAAAGGGCGAGACGCTACGGGGGCTGGTCAACGAGCGCCTCAAGAAGCTCGGTCCAGGCAAGGGCATCCTGTTTGCGATTGACGAGGCGCAATCTGCGTCAATCGAGGAACTGGCGGCTCTTGCCGTTCTCTATCAGCAGGTGCTCGGAGATCAGGATGCTACGGGCCTGTCCGATAGCGACCAGCGCGGTCTTGCGCTGGTATTTGCCGGCTTGCCCAGTATGGTTGACGACCTGCTCGAAGAGCCGAGCGTGACGTTTTTGCGCCGTGCTCAGCAGCGTGCGCTGGGGGCGATTTCTTTGCCCAAGGTGCGCGATTCATATGTCCAGACAGTCAAGGACGCCGGTCTTTACGTTGACGCGGAGACGGCGGACCTTGCGGCGCGCAAGAGTATGGGGCATCCCTACATGGTCCAGCTGGTGGGATATTACATGTGGCGCTCTGCTGTCCGGCGTGGCTCGCAGGTCATCGAAAAGCACGATGTCGAGGATGGCCATGCGGATGCCGTCTCCGAGTTCTACGAAGCGGTCGACGCGCCCCTGTATTATGGATTGCGCAGTCCGCAACGCCTCTTTATCGAGGCCATGGCTACTGACGAGGGTAAGCCGACGCGCATGGCGGATATCATTGAGCGCTGCGATCGCACTCAGAGCTGGGCGAGTAAATATCGCGCAAGCCTGATTCGCGAGCGCGTCATCGAGGCTGCCGGATACGGCCTGGTCCGGTTTACCGTGCCCATGCTGGGCGAGTACATCCGCGACCGCATTTTATGGCATGAGTAGGGTGATAAAGGTGACGGAACAGAAGATGAGCCCGCAAGCTATCGAGGTGCGCGGTGCGCGCGTACACAACCTTAAGGACATCAATATCGATATTCCGCTGGGAAAGCTCGTGGGTATTGCCGGCGTGTCGGGGTCGGGCAAGAGCTCGCTGGCGTTGGGAGTTCTTTATGCCGAGGGCTCGCGCCGTTACCTGGAGGCGCTCAGCACCTATACCCGTCGACGGCTCACCCAGGCCGAGCACGCTCAGGTGGATGAAGTGCTGCACGTGCCGGCGGCGCTCGCGTTGCATCAGCGCCCTAGTGTGCCAGGCGTACGCTCGACCTTTGGCACCATGACCGAGCTCAACAACAGTCTGCGTTTGCTCTTTAGCCGCTGTGCCCATCACGTGTGCCCACATTGCGGGGCGCGTGTGGAGCCGAGCCTTAACGTGGCCGCAGGTCTGTCGCTCACGTGTTCGACATGCGGCCGCGAGTTCTACGCGCCGAGTGCCGAGGATTTGGCTTTCAATAGCGGCGGTGCATGCCCCACCTGTGGCGGTACCGGTGTCATGCGCGAGGTGGACGAAGCGAGCCTGGTGCCCGACGAGTCCAAGACCATCAACGAAGGCGCGGTGCTTCCCTGGGGCACGCTCATGTGGGACTTGATGAAGCAGGTAGCCGGCGAGATGGGTGTGCGTACCGATGTGCCGTTTAACCAGCTCACACCTCAAGAGCGCGACATCGTGTTCCATGGTCCGGCGGTTAAGAAGCATATTCTCTACGTTCCCAAAAACGGCGAGGGCGCCACGCCGCTCGACTTTACCTATTACAACGCCGTCTATACGGTCGAGAATGCGCTCGCCAAGGTTAAGGACGATAAGGGACTAAAGCGCGTGGCTCGCTTTTTGCGCGAGGGCCCGTGCCGTGACTGCGGCGGCACGCGTCTCTCCGAGGTTGCGCGCCAGCCCCAGGTGCGCGGTATCAATCTGGCGCAGGCCGCGGCCATGACGTTGGGTGAGGCGATTGAGTGGGTGCGCGGGGTGCCCGCATCCTTGCCGGCCGAGATGCAGCCCATGGCAGTGGATATCTGCGATTCGTTTTTGAGCACGGCTCGTCGCCTGGTCGACCTGGGGCTCGATTACCTCTCGCTCGACCGCGCCGGTGCTACGCTCTCCACGGGTGAGCGCCAGCGTGTGCAGCTCGCCCGCGTGGTGCGCAACCGATCGACGGGCGTGCTTTATGTGCTGGACGAGCCTTCGATTGGCTTGCATCCTGCCAATGTCGACGGCTTGGTGGGCGTAATGCGCGATCTGGTGGATGACGGCAACACCGTGGTTGTTGTCGACCACGATACGCGCGTACTAGCGGAAGCCGACTATCTGGTTGAGATGGGCCCCGTTGCCGGAGCAGGCGGCGGTAATGTGATTGCCACTGGCACGGTGGACGAGGTCGAACAATCGCAGGGCAGCCGCATCGCCCCGTTTTTGCGCGCAGAGTCCAAGCGCTTGCGCCCGCAGGTGTCCGACGAGGAAATGTTCGACCGGGGCCATATCCGCATGGCGACCGATGCCATCCATACTGTCAAGCCGCTCGAAGTTGATATCCCGCGCGGTCGCTTGGTCGCGGTGACGGGCGTTTCGGGTTCGGGTAAGACGACGTTGGTACTCGAGACGCTCATTCCGGCACTCAAGGCGCAGGCAGCCGGCGAGCGCCTGCCGGGGCACGTGCGTTGGGTCGATGCCGAGGGCATTGCCCGTGCAAATCTGATTGACGCTACGCCTATCGGCGCCAACGTGCGCTCGACGGTGGCAACTTATGCTGACATCCATGATGAGCTACGTCGCGCCTTCGCCCGTACGCCCGAGGCCAAGGCAGCCGGCTACAAGGCGGGCGCATTTAGCTACAACACTGGCGCCTTGCGCTGCCCTACGTGCGATGGCACGGGCTCGATATCGCTCGACGTGCAGTTCTTGCCCGACGTCGAGATCGTCTGTCCGACATGTCGCGGCTCACGTTATGCAGACGCGGCTTCGCATATCCATCGCGAGGGCAAGGACGGGAGTCTGCTTACGTTGCCGCAGCTCATGGATATGAGTGTGGACGAGGCCCTCGACGCCACGGTGGGTCTCAAGAAAGTTCAGGCGCGCTTACAGACCTTACACGACTTGGGCTTGGGCTATCTCACGCTCGGTGAGCCCACGCCGGCGCTCTCGGGCGGCGAGGCGCAGCGTCTTAAGCTTGCGAGCGAGATGGGCCGCGTGCAGGATGATGCCGTATTCGTATTCGATGAGCCCACGATCGGCCTGCATCCGCTCGATGTTCAGGTGTTGCTGAGTGTATTTGACGGCCTCGTTGCCAAGGGCGCCACAGTTGTCGTGATCGAGCACGACCTCGACCTTATCCGTAACGCCGATTACGTAATCGACATGGGCCCGGGCGGTGGCGACGCGGGCGGGCAAATCGTGTGCGCCGGCACGCCGGCGGATATCGCTGCTTGCTCCAAGAGCATTACCGGTTGTTATCTATAGGCGATGCGACAAAGGGGCACCCCTTTGTCGCATTGACTTCTATTTCACGCATTGAGCCGCGAGATAGTCGCGGAAGAATGGCAATTCAAATGCGACGAGCCCTCGTCCTCGTTCCCCGATGATGCCGGCATCTATCATGCGGCGTCGGTAGCGGGAGACCTGCTGCGGCGAACGCTTAAGGCGCTCGACAAGGTCAGCGGTGGTGGACTCTTCCTCGTCATCGAGCATGGCGATGAGGAATCGCTTGTCCTCTGCGGTGAGTTCCCGATAGGTTGCCGCGAGGATTCGGTCGTCCATCTCGTCGCGCGCGATTTTGATTCCCAGGTCAAAGTCGCGTGACGAGATTTCCTTCGAATCGCTTGTGAGATCCCAGGCACGGTAGCCTACGAGTTGCAATAGGAAGGGAAAACCAGAGATCGAGCGAACGGCTCTATCGATTCCCTCAGCATCTGCCAGGCGATCGTTTTCCTGGATCGTGCGAATCAAGGCCTCGCGTACGTCATAGTCGGCAATGCGACCCAGATGATATTGTTGGGCGCGGCGAAGGAACGAGACCGTCTTGTGGTTCAGCAACGTCGAGACGTTGTTGGGAAGTCCCGCCATGAGCAGGGCGACGCGTTTCCCATCGGTCACAAAGTGCTGATACGTCGCTGCGAGCTGAATCATCTCGTCGAGTGTCGGGTCTACCTCGTCAACCGTGACGAGCAGACCGGTGCCCGCTTCGTTGAGCTGGTCGATGATGTCGCTCATGCGATAGCGCCAGGTTGAGGCATCATGAACGCGATTGACCTCGATGCTGCCGAATGGTGCAATTCCGAGACTGGTGACTTCGAAGCTGTTAGACGGGTCGATGAGATGGCCTGCAGCACGTTTCGCCCCGAACTCGATTTCCTCAAGCATTCCCGAGAGCGCGGTCGTCTTTACGGCTATCCAGCCGTGGGATTCTGCCCTTGTCGCGAGCGACGACATGAGAGCGGTTTTACCGGTTCCGCGCGCGCCTGAGAAGATCGAGGTCAATTCCGGGCGCCTGCGCTGGCTCAAGAAGGCACGGTCCAAATCCCGAATAATCTGTTGTCTGCCAGCGAGATGAGCAGGAACCTCACCAAAACTGGGGGTAAACGGGTTCTCGAGATATTCCACAAGGCTCTCCTTTCACACCTCCGTTTAACTTCATTTTATTCTAGTTAATTCTGATTAAAAGCGATGGTCCGTTATTTAGAGCATCAATTAGGCGTGTGTGTCATCGACATGGCGCTTGAATGTGACAAAGGGACTGTCCCTTTGTCACATTCCCGGAAAGCCTGTTTGGCGCAGAGCCTCGTAGAGGACGATGGCGGCGCTGTTGGAGAGGTTGAGTGCGCTGATGCGGTAGTCGTCCGGGTTGACGAAGTTGCCGCAGATATCCTGTTGAAGGATGGCCTCATGGCTGTCCTCGGTATGCCCGAGCGATTCCTCGTGGGCTTCCCAGGCCTCGGCATTATCGAGCGAATCACAATCGCGCAGCATGGGGATGCGCTCGCAGCGCTCGGGCGCCGCGGCAAGCAGCGGCTCGGGAACGCCCGAGCTCTCGCTGCCAAAGACCAAGTAGTCGCCGTCGCGGTAGGTGCTTTGCGCATAGGTGCGGCGTGCCTTTTTGGTCAGCAGATGTAGGCGCTCGTCGGCGGGGGAGAGGTCGTTGCGCGCAAGAAAATCCTCCCAGCCGGCATAGGTCGTCACATCCAAGTTTTGCCAGTAGCCCAGGCCGGCGCGACGTACCGTCTTGTCGTCGAGCGAAAAGCCCAGTGGCTCCACCAGATGCAGGCGGGCGCCGGTAACCACGCAGGTGCGGCCGATATTGCCCGTATTGGCCGGAATCTCGGGTGCATACAGCACAATGTTGAACATGAATCTCCTTGGCTCAGAACGAAAAACCACCACGAAGGGGACAGGCACCTTCGTGGTGGTTTGGCGGTTACGTAGGCAGAAAAATGCCCGCTTGGATAAACCTAGGCGCGGTGCCAGTCGGTCAGGCAGGCATCGAGGGAGGCGATGAGCGCATCCTTGTCCATGTGACGGCCGATGATGCACAGGCTCGTCATGCGGTCGCCCGTCTCGTCGTCCCAAATCTGCATGATCTCGGGGTTCTCGTCGATGATCTTCTGCTTCTCGCCCTCGGGCGCGGAGTCAACGAACAGACCGTTCTCCATCAGGCGCATCTGGTGGCCGGCCTGCTCAAACATGTAGCACATGTCCGGATCGCCGGTCTGCCACAGCGGGCCCTTGACGCGAATGACCTCGTCGGGCCACTCCTGCTCAACAAAATCGGTGAACTTCTGCAGGTCAAACGGCTTGCGGCGCGAGTACACAAAAGTCTCGATGTCGTACTCGAGCACCTCGGGGTCGTCGTGCTCCTCGGGATGTTCCATGGCCTCGATCCAGGCGGCGGAGTTGTAGGCGCGCATAAAGTCGAAGCGGTCGGTGTCGAGCAGCTCCTCCATGGGGACCTCGCCGTTTTGAGCCTCGACAATCACGGCGTCCTTCTGCAGGCTGCGCACGATGGCCTTGAGCTCGGCAATCTGCTCAGGCGTGACGGTATCGGTCTTGTTGAGGATCAGCGTGGAGCAAAACTCGATCTGCTGGATGAGCAGACTTTCGATGTCGTCCTCGTCGATATCCTCGGCTAGCAGATCGCGACCGCCGTTGAACTCGTCGTACATGCGGGCGCAGTCGACCACGGCCACGATGTTGTCGAGCGCGAGCTTGGGCTCGCCGCCCACCTTGGCCTCGTCGCAGAAGCTCGAGATGGTGTAGGCGATGGGGATGGGCTCGCAAATACCCGAGGCCTCGATGATGATGTAGTCGAACTTGCCCGAATCGGCGATGCCCTGCAGCTGGTTGGCCAGGTCGTCCGAAAGCGTGCAGCAGATGCAGCCGTTGGTGAGCGGGATGAGGTCGTCGGTCTCGGAAAGGCCGCCGTCGGCGATAAGGCTGGCGTCGACGTTGATCTCGCCGATATCGTTGACGATCACGGCGGCGCGGATGCCGCCGTCGTTAGCGAGGATGTGGTTGAGCAGCGTGGTCTTGCCGGCACCGAGGTATCCGGTAAGCATGATGATCTTCACGGGTTTGTTGGGCATGTGCCCTCCTTTGTTAGACAAGGCTTACAGTTGAATCTTATGCCAAACGCCTGCTCTTATACCCACGCACGGGCAAAAAACACAGGCTACTCCCAGGCTCCCCATACGTCGGGGCAATAGCCGACGGTGGCCTTTTTGCCGTTGCGCACAATGGGCTCGGCCAGAACCTGCTGGTTCTCGAGCAGCTTGTCGAAGCGCTGGCTGGGAGTGAGGTGCTGGATGAGCGCGAGCGTCTCCTCGTCCTTGGCTTTGGGGTTGAGCAGCTTGTCGATGCCGCCGACCGCCTGCATCACGCTCGTGAGCTCGCCCTTGCTCATCTCCTTTTCCTTAAGGTCGATAAACTGCACCTTAATGCGGCGCTCCTTAAAATAGCGCTGGGCCTTCTTGGTATCGAAGGACTTTTTGGTGCCGAAGATTTGCACGTTCATATTTATGTTCCGCCGTTCTACCGAATAAAGTTGGTTCGCTCGCGATCGGCCTCGGGGGCTTCGATGCCGGCGGCCTTTCCCGCCTCGATGCAACGCAGCAGCCAGGCCATGTTTTTACCGATGTTTCGCATGGTGGCAAGGCCCTCGGCGTCCTGGGCGGCCTCGCCCGGCATGGCACCGAAGACGTTGTTCCAGTAGGTGGATGCTACCACGGGCATCTGGTTGATGGTGAAGTACTTGTTGAGCACGTCGAAGGTGGTCGACGTGCCGCCGCGACGGGCAACGGCGACAGCGGCGCCCGGCTTGTGCGTAAAGGCCTTGCTGCCTGCATAGAATGCGCGGTCGAGTGCCGAGAGGATGCGTCCGCTGGGATGTGCGTAGTAGACGGGCGAGCCAAAGACAAAGCCGTCTGCCTGCTCGGCAGCGGCAATCAGCTCGTTGACCACATCGTCGTCAAAGGTGCAACGGCAATCGAGCTTGCCGCACTGGCCGCAACCAATGCAATCGCGAATGGGCTTGGCGCCCAGCTGAAACATCTCGGCCTCGATGCCTTCGGCGTTAAGCTGCTCGGCGACCTCGGCGAGTGCGCGGGCCGTGTTGCCGTTTGCCTTGGGGCTGCCATTGACCAAAAGAACCTTCATCACAAACTCCCTCTGCTGTCGGTGACTTCTGCAGAGGATTATCGCACGAGCGGGCAGATGGCGTGGGGCACGATGCCGGCCCCGAGGGCCCACGGCAGGCACGCTTACCAGGTACGAGCGGGATACGGTCCAGAGGATGTTGGAGTGCGGGGCCTCGTGCGAGCAGATTGTAAGGGGTCTGGGCGGGTCGCCCTCGATGGCGAGCTTTGAGGCCTTGGAAGGCGGGCTGCTGCGGCGGCTATGGTTTATACTAAGGCGGTTGCTATCGAGTAATTCATACTTGGTTTGATTCGATTGTGAATGCGTAACTAGGATGGAAAGCAAAGGAAACTCTATGGAAACAGAGGATGCTGTTTGCTTGATGACTTCGATTGCCTTGATTGTCCTTTCAATCCAATACCGAAGAGGAAGATGGCTCTGCTCAATTGCTGGATATGATGTCACAAAAAGGGAGAGCGAGATTGATATACGCCCTTACGCAAAGCTGATTTCTTCTGTGACGTTATGGATGGGGCTGCTGTTTTTCTTGTGGGCGGTAGAGGGCTGGGTACGCGATTGGAATACCAGCGTTTTTGAAGTTTTGGTTCTACTTCTGTTCAGCTTGGCCTCTTTGTCGTTCGTGCGGCTCGTTAGGTTTGTGTTTATGAGGCGATAGCCAGCGGAAGTGGCTGGACGACAAAATGGACCAATGCAGCCAATTGTCAATAGAATTTGATAGGCTTGGCTTAACAGATTTACTCGAGGGCATATCCGTGGCGGGGGATAGGTTCTATCTTGTTGAGCACTTATTTGCATCAGGCAAAGTAAACCAAGAGTATCGAAACGGTGCCCCCGGGCCCCGGGAGGGACTGAGGGGACGTTCGGCTAACTGCGGGTACGACCTATTTGCCCAATGTGTTCGGTTGAGATCGGAAATTAACCATCATGCGCCCCATAACGCTAGTCCAGCTTGGTGCCCGGTACCTGCGGCGCCTCTTTAATCAGCGCATTAAGTTCGTTCAAAATGGAAACGGGCTGTCGGTCGACGGCGTCCAGATGAAGCGTCGCCACGCGAAGGGGCGGCTGATATTCAAATGAGCCAAGGAGCACGGGCGATCCCAAGAACCGTTCGATTTCGTCTGCAACCGCGTCGGTCTCTTCGGGATCAAAGTCGTCGAAGAGCGCCACGAACATCGGTCCGGTCGAGCGGAACAGACGACCCTTGCCGCGCGAGCAATCCATGAGGCAGGCGGCGCTTTCTGCCAAAACGCGGTCGCCTGCATCAAAGCCAAAGCGGGCATTGACCTGTGCGATTTCGTCGATTTTAATGGCGATCAAGCCCGCGTTTCGTGCCACGCGACGCATCTCGCCAATGGCGTTGACCAGGGCGTGGATATCGCCCAGACCGGTCACGGAATCGGTCGTATCTGCCAAGCTTCGGTTGGTGACAATGCCCACATACATGTTGGGCTCGGTATCGGTGCCGTCCAGGCGGTAACCCGTGCAGTCGCAAAGCGCGTATTTTCCGGCGGTATTCATGACGCGATACTGCATGCAGTGGAAGTGCCACGTGCCGTTTACCACCATATCGAGCTCGGCACGTACGTTGTCGCGGTCCTCGGGGTGAACACGGGCAAGCCATATATCGAGCGAGTTGTAGGGATGCTGGGAGGGTAGGTCAAAATCGCGCACGGCATTAACCGACCATTGCGATTCGCCGGTGTCGAGGTTAATGATGAACGGATAGCGTGTCTCGGAGCTCATGGAGATCGCTTGAAACACTCGGTCGTTGCAGGGGGGGGGTTGTTCGGTGATCGGGCGTTGCAGCGCATCGCCTTCTTCCGGTTGTTGCACACGGTACATGAGCTTGTAGCGATACATTTTGCGGTCGGCGTCCTTTGTCATCTGGCGACGCGTATCGCCTGCAAGCGGGTCGACGCGCGAGCAGCCAAAGCTAAAGCTGGCGATCATGGGCGCCTTGCCGTCCGATGTTGCCTCGATAAGATTGGCACGCGTCCACTCCAGGCGCTGCTCGAGCTCGGCTTCGTTTGTCGTGGGGGATATAAGTACAAATTCGTCTCCACCGATACGGAACAGCAACTCATCGTGCTCCATTGTCTCGGTGAGTGCGCGGCAGATGCTCAGAATGTAGCGATTGCCCTCGGCGTGGCCAAACTTATCGTTGCAATGCTTGAGGCGATCGATGTCAATATAGGCACAGGTGAAGGGGGTGCCTTTGCGCCAGAGCTGATCGACATGGCGGTCGAGTCCGCCACGGTTGCCAAGATTGGTGAGCGAGTCGATATAGGCGCCGTGCTCAAGCAACTCACGTTCTTGTTGCAGGATGGCGAGCGTTTTCTGCAGTTGCTCACCGATGGCACGCAGCTCCGGGGGCAGCGCGGCAACATCGAGCTCGGTGGTTGAGGCCCCGTTCGCAAGTCGCTGAAGATGAGCGATGATTGATTGCTCGCCCAGGCGATACGACTCGTTCATGATGGATTGCCTCCTTGGATGGAACAATGGTTTGTATCTTACTCCCAATTCGGTTTAGATTGGAGTATTAGTTAGCTCATGGGAACAAACGCTCCCCTCGACGGTGGCGTTTTGCGTGCGAGCGTATTAGTTGTCGTTGCCACCATCGAGCAATGCCTCAAAATCCTCCGCCTGCATGGGGCGGTAGTAGAGGAATCCCTGAGCGTAGCGGGCGCCCATGTGGCGCAGCATGTTTGCCTGCTTGTCCGTCTCGACGCCTTCGATCACAACGGGCAGATGGAGTGACTGCGCCATCTCGAGCATTGATGAGATGATTTGCACGCTGCGGCCCTCATCGCCGTTATCGGGCACAAACGTGCGATCGAGCTTGATGACGTCGACGTTGACGTTCTTGAGCATCGCGAGCGTGGACTGGCCGGTGCCAAAATCGTCCATATAGGTCGAGAAGCCGCGGGTGTGCAGGTCGGCCGTTAGTTTATCCACGGCCTCGGACTCTCCCGTATAAGCTGTCTCGGTGATCTCGATGCGCATGAGCTCGGGCGGCAGGTTGTATTGGGCGGCGAGCGCTCCCATATGCTCGGCAACGTTGCAGGCGAGGATATCCACGCGCGACACATTAAGCGAGATCGGAACCACGCGAAGCCCCCGATTGATGCGCTCGCGCAGCCACAAGGCAACGCCCTGCCAAACGTATTTGTCGAGCGTCACCACAAAACCGCTTTCTTCGAGAGCGGGGATAAAGGTGGCGGGCGAAATGAGGGAGCCATCCTTGTCGATCCAGCGCGTGAGCGCTTCGGCGCCAATGATCTCGCCGGTTTCCATGTCGACCTGGGGCTGCAGGTAGTAGGTAATACGGCCGTTGGAGAGCGCGTACTGGAATTCGGTCAGCGTGCGGTGGAACGCGATTTCGCGCTCGTACTCCTCGGGGCGGAAAATGGCAATGCGCTCCTTAAAGTCGTTTTTTGCGCGCCGATTGGTAAACATGGCCTTGGCCTGCGCATCGATGGTGATTTTCTCGTTGGAGTCGATGGGGTAGACGCCCATGGACGGCCAGAATCCCACGCCGTCATCATACTTGGCCACGGCCTGGCGAACGCGGCTATAGATCTGATGGACGGTGTCGTGTTCAAAGGGGATGAGTATGCAAAAGTCGTCTTGGCCCCAGTACCCTGCGACGCCCATGTTGGCATTCTCGATGTCCTTGAGGACCGTGCCCACATCGGCGAGCATGCGGTCGCCCTCGGCCTGTCCGTGCCATTCGTTGAACAGTCGCATGTGTCCCATATCGACGGTGGCGATACACCAGGCGCCGTTGCGCCTTGTCTCGAGAAATTCGTTGGCGCGGCGCATAAACTCGCTGGGTCGATAGAGACCCGTGAGCGAATCGATGCGTTCGGCGATGGCGCTTTTGCGCTCCACCTCGGGTATGGGGAGGCTGTCGTTGGGAACAAGCCCGCCGGCCGTGCGAATGCGACGGTCGAGTTCGCCTAAAACGGCGGCCGTTTGATTGGTCAGGTGCTCGTAAAAGGCCGGAACGACAAGACAGACGGGGGTAATGGTGTCGTCCGCGATTCGAACGGGAGCGAAAACGGCCTCTTTGAGATGTTGGATCAGTTGCTCGAATGCTTCGTGATCCAAATTGTTGCTAAGCACGACGAACTGGGCGTTGCGTGAGCGGAAGACGCGACTCCTGCCGCGAGTAATCGACAGCATGCGGCCTGCGTATTCGGCGAGCATGTTGTCGACGGCCTCGGCCCCGTAGAGCTCGTTGAGCTTTGCCGTGCCGCGAACGCGCACTGCTATAAGCCCCGTCTTGCAATGGTCGCGACGGCAGGCATCGATAGCGTTGATCAGCGTGCGCTGCATTCCGAGGCCCGTGGCGGCGTCGACGGTCTCGGCAAGCGAGTGGTTGACGAGCTCGCCGACATAGAGCGAGGGGACATTTCCGTCGCCGTCGATACGAAACCCGCGAGCACGGCCGAGGATGTAGTCGCCGGCGGCATTGCGCACGCGGTACTGCATGACGTGGCGATGTTTGGAGCCGTCATAGATTTGGTCGATGTCGTTGGTATAGGCCTCAAGGTCATCGGGATGGACACGCGTTTTCCAGTAATCGTGGCAGTTGTCTATATGCTCCGAAGGAAGACCAAGATCGCGCAAGGCGCCTTGTGACCAAAGGGTTCGATGTTTGTCCAAGTTCTCGATAAAGAAATATCGGCCTTCGTTGAGCATCGAAAGGGCGTCGAAAATGCGATCGCTTATTTCGAAGTCGTCGGTGTGGGCTTGTGCGATATTGCGTCGATCAAGGTGCACGGCATGACGTAGCTTGTAGTCGTACATGCGATGGTCGGCATCGTTCGTCAAGCGATTGGGGGCTTCGCCCAGGGCGGGGTCGGCGTGTGCCACTCCGTAGCTAAACGAGTGAGGCATCTTGGAAGCGTTGTTTTCGAGCAGTACCGTTCGGCAGTGTTCCAGACGTTCGGCAAGGTCGTCCTCGGTCGCAATCGTAGATAGGATGGCGAACTCGTCGCCCCCCAGACGAAATGCCGCCTCGTCCACCTTCATATACAGTTTGAGATAGAGGCTCACCTGCAAGATATAGCGGTTGCCCTCGTCATGTCCAAAGATGTCGTTGCAGTGCTTAAGGTTATCGATGTCGATAAACGCCATGGTCACGGGCAGTTCCTGCTCCCAGAGTTCCTCTAAGGAACGGGTAAAGCCGCCGCGGTTGCCAAGTCCGGTGAGCTCGTCGGTAAAGGCGGTCCTGATCAGATCGTCCTGACGCTCCAGAAGGTCACGGATGGTCTTTTCGAGCGTTTCGGTATTATTGCTGGCGTTATCCATACTGTAAGCGGCTTTCTGAGGTCGGGGCGGATTGCGTCGGGCGAGCTCGTTGTGCACATGCGTTGCTGCTCAACGCCTTGCGTGTTTCCAAGCCCCCGCCTTGCTGCGTCGTTGGGTTTATTTGTCGGTTCGTGCTCTCGGCTGATAACTACTGAGTAGTATAAACAAGTGTATGGAATTATGTAGGGGTGCCCATGTTGCGGGCGGCCATTATTCGCCAAACGGTAACGCGACGATGTTCGATGAAAATGCGACTGAGACGATATTTGTTGATGGGTATACTTGTTCCGTTTTAAAACGCAGGAACGGAGATGGTCGCATGGCACAGTCAAATATGACGAGCACGGTGGGGCTGGCGCTCGAGGGAGGCGGCTACCGCGGTATGTATACGGCGGGCGTGCTCGACGTTTGGATGGAGCACGGTTTGACCTGCGACCATATGGTGGGCGTCTCGGCGGGCGCGGCATTTGGCTACAACTTTAAATCGCGCCAGATCGGCCGCGCCATTCGCTATAACAAGGTCTATTGCACCGACAAACGCTATGCGAGCGTGACCAGCTGGCTGCGAACCGGCGATATGTTCAATGCCGATTTTGCCTATCACGAGGTGCCCATCGAGCGCGATCCCATCGACCTGGAGGCGTATCGCGCCTGCCCCATGCGGTTTACGTGCGTGTGTACCGATATCGAGACGGGCAAGGCCGTCTACCACGACCTGCCCTATGGCGACGAGCGGGATATCGAGTGGATCCGGGCATCGTCGGCGATTCCCGTGGCGACGCGTCCCGTTGCTATTGACGGGCATAAGTATCTGGATGGTGGCGTGGCCGATTCTATTCCCAGTGCATGGCTGTTTGCGCAGGGGTATGACCGCAATATCGTGGTGCTCACGCAGCCGGCGGGCTTTGTGAAGCAGCCCAACAGCGTGATGCCCATGCTGCGTCGCGTGTTCCGTCACTATCCGGAGTTTGTCGCAGCGCTTGAGCGTCGACATGAGGTCTACAATGCCACGCTCGATGACCTGGCACGTCGCGAGGCTGCCGGCGAGATCTTTGTGGTGCGGCCGAGCGAATCGGTGAAGGTGCCGTCGCTGTGTCGCGAGCCCGATGAACTTGAACGCATCTACCAGATTGGTCGCCGCGATGCGGAGGCGACCTTGCCGGCGTTGGAATCGTATCTGGCGGGGTAGGGCAAGCTGCCGTGGACTCGGCGGAAAGCGCGTCCCAGAATGAGCGCTCAGAACGGGTTACAGTTTCCCAAGCGGTGGGGTTTCGGAAAGTACGTCCCGGAATATGCGTTCAGACTGGGATGCGGTTTCCCGTTGAGCCTCTATATGGAAAGCGCATCCCGGAATGGAGGTCCAAACTGGGATGCGCTTTCCGCTATTGAAGATATGAGGCTGCGAATCAGCTGTTCGGCCTATGCCTATGCCTGCTGCCAGGTGTCGACGAGCTCCTTGGCCGCGGCGTAGGGATCATCGGCGCTGCAGACGGCGCTCACCACAAAGAAGCCGTCGACGCCGGTGGCCTTAAGCTGCGGCAGGTCGGCCGTCTTGACGCCGCCGCCCACCACGATGGGCACGGGGCTTGCCGCGTGGAGTGCGGCCAGGTCCTCAAAGCTTTTGGTGATGATAGAGCCATCGGCCGCGCGTCCGCAGTCGCGCTTGGTCTCGGTCTCGTGGAGCGGGCCGATGCCCAGGTAGTCGACCAGGCTCATGTCGGCGGTCTTGACGTACTCGAGCATCTCCTCGCAACGGGCCGAAAGGCCCACAATGGCATCGGGGCCCAGCAGCTTGCGGCAGACCTCGACGGGAATGTCGCTCTGGCCTACGTGCACGCCATCGACGGCAATGCCCTGCTCGCGCGCGGCAAGCACACAGTCCAGACGGTCATCGATTAACAGGGCGACCTGACCGGTCTTGCCGGCCTGTGCGATTGCCTGCGCGGCGTCGTCGGTCAGCGCAATGATCTCGCGGGCGCTTGCCACCTTGGAGCGCACCTGGATGCAGGTAAAGCCGGCGTCGAGTGCCTGGGCCACCACATCGCCCACGGGGCGTCCGAGGGTATTTTCGGGGCCGAGTACCAGATAGGCCGAGATATCAAGGTTGTCGCGGATGCTCATTGTGCTTCCTCCTGCTTTTTGATCTGTGCTTCCATGCGCTTGAGTTTGCCGGTCATGGTGTCGGTAAATCCGGGTCGAATATCGGCTTTGAGCACGACTTCGGTGCGGATGCCCTTGCTCGCCAACACAAAGGTCGCGTCGCGCACGACCTGCATGACCTCGTCCCAGTCGCCCTCGATCTCGGTGAACATCGAGGTGGTGCGGTTGGGAAGGCCGCTCTCGCGAATGACACGCACGACCTCGGCGACCTCGGCGGACAGCTCATCGCCGGTACCGCATGGGGCGATGGCCACGGCGACGAGTGTGTTCATGCCGGCATCGGTTGCGGGCTCGGACATGGCTTATGCCTCCTCGAGCTCGAGTCGGTTATCGGCAATGTCCTGGGCGGTCGCGCGGTAGAGCTCGTCGATAAAGGCGACCTTAAAGCTTGCCGGGGCATCGGCGACAGCGGCGGCACGCGTGCCGGCAACGTTGTAGACGGCGGTGCCGCAGATGGCCGCCGTAAACGGGTCGGCGGCGCAGGCATACACGGCCAGCACGCCGCCCTGCGAGCAACCGCAGCCGGTGATTTTGGACATGAGCGGGCTGCCGCCGTGGGACTTGGCCACGGTCGTGCCGTCGGTAATCAGGTCGACTTCGCCCGAGACCACAACGGCGCCGCCGGTGTAGCGGGCGAGCGCCACGGCGGCGCCGCGGGCGGCGTCTACCGTGTCGGTGGTATCGACACCACGTACGCGGCTCAGATCGGCCGACTCGCCCTCAAGACCCCACAGGCCGGAGAGTGCGATGATCTCGGAGGCGTTGCCGCGTACGATGGCGGGCTTGTACTGCTTGAGCTCGTTTACCAGCTGGGTGCGCAGGCTACCGATGCCCAGACCCACCGGATCGAGCACCCAGGGCTTGCCGGCGTCGTGTGCCGCCTTGGCCGCGCGGGGAATCGTCTGCTCGTAGATGGGGAAGAGCGTGCCCATGTTGAGATAGATGGCGCCGCCGCCGGCAACGAGCGCCTCGCCCTCGTCGGGCAGATAGACCATGGCGGCCGAACCGCCCACGGCGAGCTGCGCGTTGGCGACAAAGTCGATCGTCACCGTGTTGGTGATGGAGCCGGCCATCGGATTGGTGGCTCGAATCTCCTCTACGGCCTTGACCATATGTTGCTTAAGCTGTTCCGAATCAATCACTGCATATGCCTCCTTGGCATAGAAAAGGGGCGCTGTGCATAGACAGCGCCCCTGTAAAGGCGGCATGCTCCCTACGCCAGCATTAACTGACAGGTTCAAAGGATTGGGCCCTATGCCCTCTCAGCCTTGTGGTTTGCACCGCCGGCACTCCCGCATCGAATCTGTTGTTCCCTATACTAGCGCATCGGTACAATGGTTACGATGAAAACGACTGGGGGACCCTATGATCAAACTTGTGCTGACCGATATGGACGATACGCTGATTCCAGCCGGGCATGACGGCGCCAGCGACTACGCCATCGAGGGCATTCATGCCATGCAGGCGGCGGGTCTGCACTTTGGCCCGGTTTCGGGTCGCCAGCCCTCCGCGATGGGCTGGATGTTCCGCAATCGCGCCGAGTGCTTCTCGACCGGCGCGTTCTGCAACGGCCAGGTCATGTTTGTGGACGGCGAGGTGGTAGCCTCGCATGCGACCGACAACGCCGCCCTTATGCGCTTGGCTGACTACTTGGAGCAAGAGACCGACGATACGTATCTGAAGGTCTACGGCCTGGGTGATGACTTTTGGGGCAACGATGCCTATTGTGTGACGAGCGACCCCGAGCGCGTGCGCCGCGCCATGGAGTCGGGCAGCAACGCATGGCTCAAGGGCGAAGAGGCCCCGTGCCGTCCTGTCGTCGATGACGCGTCGGTGTTCAAGGCGAATATCTGGAGTGCTCGTTCGCGTGAGGAGCTCGCGGAGCTACGCGAGCGCGTTGCCGCTGAGGTGCCGGAACTCTCGCTTGTGTTTCCCAACAATCGTGTGCGCCTGTTCGACATTCTTCCAGCAGGTTGGGACAAGGGTTGCGCTGCGCTGGAGCTGGCGCGCGCTTTGGACCTGACGTCCGACGAGGTGGCCGTATTTGGCGATTCCGATAACGACCTGCCCATGATCGGTGCCGTCCCCAACTCCGTTGCAGTCGCCAATGCCAACGAGGCCGTCACGGCTGCCGCGCGCTGGCATATCGGCGCTGCGGCAGACGATGCGGTTGCCGGGGCTCTGCATCAGATTGCCGCCTGCGCCGCGACGGGGGAGATGCCGTCGTTTATGCGTCAGATGAGCACGACGGGTTTCGACGTCACGAACGTCTAGGGAGAAAGCCATGAAGCTTCAGCAGCTCAGATATGTCGTCAAAGTTGCCGAATGCGGCAGCATCACCGAGGCCTCGCGCCGGCTCTTTGTGTCGCAGCCTTCGATTACCGCGTCGATCCGCGATCTCGAAAACGAGATGGGTGTGCACATCTTTGAGCGCACTAACAAGGGTGTCATTGTGTCCGAGGAGGGCGAGACCTTCTTGGGCTACGCGCGCCAGGTGCTCGACCAGGCGGATCTGCTCGAAGGCAAGTACAAGGGCGAGTCCGAGCAGGTGCCGCACTTTAGTGTGAGCTGCCAGCATTATTCCTTTGCCGTCAACGCGTTTGTCGATGTGATCCGTGAGTTCGATGCCGCGCGCTACGACTTTACCCTGCGCGAGGAGCAGACTCACGAGATTATCGAGGACGTCGCGCATATGAAAAGCGAGCTGGGCATCTTGTACCTGTCCGAGCACAACCGCGAGGTCATCGAGCGCATGCTGGTGGCCAACGAGCTCGTGTTCGAAGGGCTCTTCTGCGCCACGCCGCATGTCTTCGTCTGCGCCGACCATCCGCTGGCGGCCCGCTCCAGCGTGACGCTCGAGGACTTGGAAGACCACCCGTTCCTGTCCTACGAGCAGGGGAGTTACAACTCGTTTTACTATTCCGAGGAGCTGACCTCGACGTTTGAGCGTCGCAAGAATATCCGCGTGCGCGACCGCGCGACGCTGTTCAACCTGGCCATGGGCCTCAACGGCTACACGGTGTGCTCGGGCGTGATTAGCCACGAACTCAACGGCCCCGGCATTATCTCGATTCCGCTCGATGTGGATGAGTACATGGAGATCGGCATCATCACGCGCAAGAACACGACGCTTACGCGCTACGGTCGGGCCTATATCGACGCGATTCGTCAGCATATCTAGGCTGCTGTGCTCCCCACGGTTCAGGCCCCTTTATGGCAGTCCAGACTGATATAGGAAGCATCTATATCAAACTGTTATAAACGTATATTTTACGATGGCCATATGAACGCTCATACTCTGTCCCAGTAAAGCAACCAATGCAAAAGGGAGATATCTATGAGCACTTCGATTCAACCGAACGCGCCGTTTCGTACCGATATCGTTGGCAGTTTTCTTCGCCCACAGGCCATAAAGGACGCCCGTGCCGCCTACGCTGCAGGCACGCTCGATGCCGAGGGGCTTAAAGCCGTCGAGGATGAGGCCATTCGCGATTTGGTGGCCAAGCAAAAGGCCGCCGGCCTGCAGGTGATTACCGATGGCGAGTTTCGCCGCAGTTACTGGCACCTCGATTTTATGTGGGGGCTGAACGGCGTCGAGCGTCGCACCTCGCGTACAGGCTATATGTTCCACGATGAGGAGACTACCGCCGACACCGCCGTGGTAACCGGTCTCATTAGCGGCGAGAATCATCCGTTCGTCGAGCACTTCAAATTTGTCAAGGCGCTCGAGGGGGAGGGCCAGGTCGCGCGACAAACCATTCCGGCGCCGATCCAGACGTTCTCCGAAGTCACGCTCGACCGCTGCGATGGCCAGCAGGAGAGCCTGCGCGCCGTCTACAAGACCGACGAAGAGCTCGCCGATGCCATCGCCGCAGCATACCGCACCGTGATTGCCGACCTGTATGCCGCAGGCTGCCGCAACATTCAATTTGATGACTGCACCTGGGGCATCTATTGCGATACCGACTTTGTGTCCAAGACCGGCATGAGCCCGGTTGACCTGCAAAAGGTGAGCGAGCTGGGCGTGGCGCTCAACAACGCCGCCATCGAGGGCAAGCCCGACGACCTCGTCATTAACACGCACGTGTGCCGTGGTAACTACCACTCTACCTATGCTTTCGAGGGCGGCTATGACCCCATCGCGCCGTACCTGTTTGCGCATGAGGACGTTGACGCATTCTACCTGGAGTTCGATACGCCGCGCGCCGGCGGTTTTGAGCCGCTGAAGTATGTTGCCCCTGGCAAGAAGGTCGTGTTGGGCCTGGTGACCACCAAGGCCGCTGAGCTTGAGGACGAGGATGCCATCGTCGAGCGTATTCACGAGGCTGCAAAGTATGTTCCGCTCGAGAACCTGTATCTGTCTCCGCAGTGTGGCTTTGCCAGTTGCGAGATTGGCAACAAACTGACCGAGGACGAGCAGTGGGCAAAGATTGCGCTGGTCAAGCGCATTGCGGAGCGTGTCTGGAAATAACGATGCCGTTCGCAGGTGGCGGCGCGTGTGAGGCACTGCGTATCGCGTACAATGGTTCGGATCGTATCGTTCGGGCAGGTTATCCGATATGCCCGATCGTCCTTCCATTCGAAAGGACATCCATGTCCCAGTCCTCGACGCCCACTGTCGCCGATGCCATCTACGATGCGTCATCGCTCGGCCGCCCGCGCATGTTCCTACTCGGTCTGCAGCACTTGTTTGCCATGTTTGGCGCCACAGTGCTGGTGCCCATGCTCACCGGTCTCTCGGTGTCGGCAACGCTTTTGTTTGCCGGCTTGGGCACGCTGCTGTTCCACTTCCTATCGCGCGGTAAGGTGCCGGCATTTTTGGGCTCATCGTTTGCCTTTATTGCCGGTTATGCCGCAATCGCGCCCAACGGCGAGGCCGAGCTTTTGCCCTATGCTTGCCTGGGCGTAGCTTGTGCCGGCCTGCTCTATCCGGTGCTCGCGGCGCTCTTCCGTGCGTTTGGCGCCAAGCGCGTCATGCGCTTCTTCCCGCCGGTGGTGACGGGCCCCATCGTCATTTCGATCGGTCTGATCCTGGCAAGCTCCGCTATTGCCAACTGCCAGACCAACTGGCTCGTTGCCGTGGTTGCCGTCGCCGTAATCGTCATCTGCAATATTTGGGGTCGCGGCATGGTCAAGATTGTGCCGATTTTGCTGGGCGTTGTGGTGAGCTATGCCGTTGCGACCGCGCTGGGCGAGGTCGATTTTTCGGGCGTTGCCGCCGCTCCCTGGGTTGGCTTGCCCGTCGTGTGGGACAACACAGTGTTTGCACTCTTTGGGCCGCAGTTTGATCACGCCCTCGCCACGACGGCCATCATCACTATCATGCCGCTGGCCTTCGCAACCATGATCGAGCATATCGGTGATATCTTCGCTATTGGTTCCACTTGCGAGCGTAACTACATCGCCGATCCCGGCCTGCATCGCACGCTGCTCGGCGATGGCCTTGCCACGATTCTGGCTTCGCTCTTTGGTGCTCCGGCCAACACTACGTATGGCGAGAACACCGGCGTGCTTGCTCTGACGCGTGTGTTCGACCCGCGCGTGATTCGCATTGCCGCGTGCTGCGCCATCGTGCTTTCGTTCTGCCCCAAGTTCGCGGCCGTCATTGCGGCCATGCCGGCGTGTGTAATCGGCGGCGTGTCGCTCGTGCTCTATGGCATGATCAGTGCCGTGGGCGTACGCAACCTTATCGAAAACCAGGTCGATTTCCAGAACAACCGCAACGTGCTGGCGGCAGCTCTGGTGCTCGTGCTTTCGCTCGGCATTGCCTATAGCACCGCCGGTGCCATCGTGCTGGAGCTGGGCGGCGTGACGATTTCGCTTTCCGGCCTTGCCGTGGGCTCGCTGGTGGGTATCGTGCTCAACGCGATTCTGCCGGGTAACGACTTTGAGTTTGATGTCTCCGAGCTCGAGGAGGCTGCTGAGTAACAACTGCGTCCAGCTGAATCAAAAAATGGCGCCCATGCGTACGCGCGGGCGCCATTTTTAATGCGTCAATATCCAGTGGATGCCACGTGCCATGCGCAGATCGGTTTGGGCAAAGTGATTGCCGGGGTTGAGCTCCAGCGTTGTTGGAATGCCGCGCGCGATGAGCAACGCTTCCGTCGCGCGTGTGTCGTCGAGCACATGCCGCATCATGCGGTTGGGCGTCTTGGTCTCTTTTTTGCCGAGCGACAGATAGACGGCTTGCGGGCTGCCGGCAAAAGGGGCCGTGCTGGCACGGTCGACAAAGTCGGGAAACCATAGCGACCCCGATGCGCTCGCGGCGCGGTCAAAGGCGTCGGTTTGCCAGAGGGACCAGAGTGCGAAGAGGCCCGCGAGCGAGTAACCGGCAATGCCGCGCCAGGTGGGCGGCTGAGGAAGCGACGACTCGACCTGGGGGATTATCTGATTCAGCAGCTCATCAAGAAAATCGGCAGCTTGGCCGCCGAAAGGCTCGGCATCGCGTACGGTCCCGTCGCATGCCCAGGGGCTCAGCTCGCGATTCCAATCGAGCCCGCCAATGGTGGCGAGGGTGAATGGCGGACAGTCGAGCTCTCGGCAACACTCATAAACCTCGCTGCCGTCGCCCATGACCACGGGAAGATAGATGACTGGTGCGCTTTCGGCATGCTGTGCATGAACGGTTATCTGCTTTTGATGCGCTTCCATGACGGGCTTCTCTCAGTGTTGTGATATCGGCAGCCCCAATTGTCGCACGCCAGCGTATGCCGGTTGGGCTAGACCAAAGACAATCTCGTGCATCCCCTGCGGACGCATATGGAAAACGCCACCGCCGGAGGGGAGCTCGGCGGTGGCGTTGTTAAACGGTGCTGGGGCTCGGGGCCTTCGCGGGAGCTGCCATGTGCGCAGAGGCGTCTAAGAGCGCTTACGGCTCGCCATGGTGCCTGCGGCGATAGCGGCTGTTCCCGCAAGGACGGTTGCCACGATGGCCGCACCCGAGGTGTCGCCGGTTGCCGCGAGCACGCCGGTAGTCTTGGCTTTCGTGGCTGAAGCCGCAACGGCCTTGGTCGGCTTTGAGCCCTCAGGCTTGGGGTTCTGCTTGGACTCCGCGGGCTTGCTTTCTGCGGGCTTGGTCTCGTCGGGCTTGGGGTCTTCCGGCTTGGCTACCTCGGGAGGTGCGATGGTCGTACTTTTGGCGACTGCTTTGATATAGAGGGAGTCGACCGTGGCGTCGCCCGTGCCGATGGCTTGGCCTGCCTCGTAGATGCCGTCACGGAGCTTGCGATAGTCAATGACCTTGCCGCCTTCGGGCGTCTGGATGGCGGCGTTCTCAATCTTGATGGTGCCGATTGTCTTGCCGTCAGCGCTCATGGCACGGGCAAAGATTGCCGCTGTATCTCCTTCGGCCGTTACCTTGCTGCGGATGATCGAGATGACTGCGGGTGTGACGCCCTCGCTGGTCTGGGCGATGATGCCGATGTTCTCGCCTTGGGGTTCGCGCCTCGTCTCGCCATCTTGGTTTTCGCTGTAGGGGATGGGGCCGTCGCCGTTCTCGACATAGCGGGCTATGGCCTTGACAACGGAGTCGCTGATGTAGATGTGGCCGCCCTTCTCGTTGGGTCGATCGTTTCTGGTGGAGAATGCAGCCGAAACCTCGCCTTCCGCAAACGCGTCCACGGTGGAGCCGTTCTTGACGACGATGTCGTCCTGGTAGGTGAAGAGGGCAATGGCGCCACCGTATCTGCCTTTACTTGCACGGACCGTCACGTTTGCATGATCGAGGGTGATGCCCTTGTGGGCATAGACGCCATATTCAACACCGTTTACGTTGAGGGAGGCGTTTGTGGCTGCGAGGCTGCCCTTGGCCTCGACGGCAGCGTCTTTCTCGGAGCTTGCCTCGACCGTCCCGCCACCCTTGATGGTGAGGTTCTTGTCGGTTCCAATACCCTTGTCCTCGGTAGCCCTGGCGGTGACGGCTCCGCTGTCGTCAATCGTGATATTGCCGTTTGCCCTGATGCCATCCGATGCACCCGTGGCGTTGACGTTGCCCGAACCTTTGATAGCGAGATCACCCCCGGCATTGATGGCATCAAGCCCAGTGCTCGTGGCGTTGACGGATCCGGCTCCGTCGATGTTGATATTACCCGTGGATAGGATAGCGTCCTCAGTAGATGTCACGCTGAGCGTGCTGCCCGCGTCGCCTTGGATATTGAGCTCGGCGTTCTCATTCTTGCCATGAGAAGCCTTGATGCCTTCGATCCAGTCGGCAGTGACGATGTTGTTTCCCGAGTAATTCACGTTGAGCTTGCCTGCGGCCTGGATCTCGCCGCCGTTATAGTTGTTGAGCTTCAAGTCGTCGGCGCCGTCCCACGACCAGGTGCCGGTCTCGTTGCCCGCCGCAGTGCCGGCGTTGTATTTGGTTTCGCCGACCTTGACCCATTCCGCCGCGAGCGAGACGCTCGGCATGAGCAGCGAGCTCACCGTGAGCGCGCACACGGCGCCTACGACGATGCGGCGCGTCACGCGGCGCCAGCTGCTGTGCGCGAGTCCTATGCGACGGCGAACGTCGGGTTCGGCAACATGGGTTCCGGCGGTAGTGTCATTGCGTTTGGGGGTCGTGAACAAGGCTGCCATGGTTGCTCCCGTTCTCATAGGGCCTATACGGCTAGATTCAGCATATCTGCAGGATGTAGCCGGCGGTAGTGCCGTTTGGAGGGCAAAATGTCCAAAATCCGGAAGAGGAATAAGCTGCGCACCTTCGCGTTGTCGGGCATTAATCACAAAGCGCGGAGCCGCCTGTTGCGACTCCGCTCGCGTGTGCGCCATACGAGTGCAAACAGGAAACGCCACCGCCGGAGGGGAGCTCGGCGGTGGCGTTGCTAAACGGTGCGCGGACTAGGCGGCTTTAAAAGTGTCGGTTCGTGTATGAAGGGCGTCTATGAACGCTTGCGGCTCACCACGGCGCCCGCGGCGATGGCGGCTGTTCCCGCAAGGGCGGCTGCCACGATGGCTGCGCTCGAGGCGTCGCCGGTCGCTGCGAGTTTGCCGGCGATCTTGGCTCCCGTGACTGCAACTGCAACGGTCTTGGTCGTCTTCGCGCTCTTAGACTTGGAACCCGGCTTGGTCTCGCCGGGCTTTTCCCCGGGTTTGGTCTCTTCGGGAGGCGCGATGACCGTGCTCTTGGCGACAGCTTCGTTATAGGGGGAGTCGATCACAGCGTCGCCCGTGCCGATGGTTTGACCCGCCTCGTAGACGATGCCGTCGCTGAGTTCTTCCTTGTTGCGATAGTCAATGACCTTGCCGCCTTCAGGCGTCTGGATGGTGGCTCCTTCGATTTCGATGGTGCCAATCGCCTTACCATCCGCGCTCATGGCAAGGGCGAAGATTGCCGCCGTGTCTCCCTCGGCCGTGACCTTGCTGCGGAGAATCGAGATGGTCGCGGGCGTGATGCCCTCCTTGGTCCGGGCAAAGATGCCGAAGTTCACGCCCCTGCGCTCAGGGGCGATCTCGCCATCCTGGTCTCCACTGTAGTGGTCGGGGCCGTCGCCGCCGGTCTCGGCATAGCGGGCTATGGCCTTGACAACGGAGTCGCTGATGTAGATATGGCCACCCGCTTCGCCGGAGTAGAAATTACTGGTGGAGATTGCAACCGAGAACCTGCCTTCTGCGAACGCATCCACAGTCGAGCCGTTCTTGATGACGATGTCGTCCTCATCGGTGAAGAGTGCGCTGACTTCCCCGCCATCTGAGCTTGCGCGGACCGTCACGGTCGCGCCATCGAGCGTGATGCCCTTGTAGACATAGATGCCATACCCAACGCCACTTGCGTTGAGGGAAGCGTTCGTGACCGTGAGGCTGTTTTTACCGTCGATGGCGGCGTCTTCCTCGGAGCTTGCCTTGACCTGGCTGCCATCCGAGATCTCGATGTTGCCGTCGGCCCAAATCGCATTGTCTTTGATAGAGCTTGCCTCTACCTTGCCGCCGCCCTTTATGATGAGGTTCTCGTTAGCATCGATACCCTGATCCTCGGTGGCCTTGGCGGTGACGGTTCCGCTGTTGTCGATCGTGATGTTGCCGTCGGCCCTGATGCCATCCGAATCGCCCGTGGCGTTAACGTTTCCCGAGCCCTTGATGGCGACATCGCCCCCGGCATCGATGGCATCGTGCTCGGTGCTCGTGGCGTTGACAGTGCCAGCGCCGTCGATGTTGATGTTGCCGACGGAAGTGATGGCGTCACGAGAAGATGCCACGTTGAGCGTGCTGGACGCGTCGCCCTGAATATTAAGCTCGGCGTTCTCGTTCGCGCCATCCTTAACCTTGATGCCGCGGCCGTCGTCGTTAGTGACGGTGTTGTTGCCCTCGTAGCTCACGTTGAGCTTGCCCGCTGCCTCGATCGCGCCGCCGTTATAGCCGTTGAGCTTCATGTCGTCGGCGCCGTCCCAGGCCCAGGTGCCGGCCTCGTCGCCTGTTGCAGTGTTGTACTGAGTGCCGCCGACGTTGACCCACTCGGCCGCGAGTGAGACGCTCGGCATGAGCAGCGAGCTTGCCGTGAGCGCGCATACGGCGCCCACGACGATGCGGTGTGTCACGCGGCGCCAGCTGCCGTGTGCGAGCAGCGTGCGACGGCGTGCGTCGGGCTCGATAAATGGGCTCCAGAGGTTTTGTCATTGCGCTTGGGGGTCGTGAACAGGGCGGCCATGGTTGCTCCCATCCTCATAGGGCCTATGCGATTACGCCCAGCATATCTGCAGGATGTAGCCGGCGGTAGTGCCGTTTGGAGGGCAAAATGTCCAAAACTTGGGAAGCAATACATCGCGCGTCCGTGCGTTGCCTGGCTTTAAAAGAAAAGCGCGGAGCCGCTCGATGCGACTCCGCGCTTTTGTGTTCTGCTTTGGCAGACTGTGCCGTTACGCCACGAAGAAGTAGACGAGAAAGGCAAGGGCTGCAATCCACATGAGCGGCTTGATCTTGGAGGCCTCGCCCTTAAAGAGCGCGACGATCACGTAGGCGATAAAGCCCAGGCCAATGCCGGCAGAGATGGAGTAGGTGAAGGGTACGCCGGCGACAATCATGAACGCCGGGAAACCCTGCGACACGTCGGACCAGTCGATCTCGGAGGCCTCGCTCATCATGAGGTAGCCAACGTAGACCAGAGCACCGCAGGTGGCGGCGCTGGAAACGATGGTGACGATGGGGGAGAAGAACGCGGCGAGAATGAACAGCACGCCGGTGGTGACGGAGGTGAGGCCCGTGCGGCCACCGTCGGCGGCGCCGGAAGTGGACTCGACGAAGGTGGTGATGGAGGAGACGCCCATGAAACCGCCCACAGCAGCGGCGGCGGAGTCGACGATCAGGATCTCCTTGATATTCTCGACGTTGCCGTCGTCGGTGAGGAACTCGCCCTGCTTGGCCACGGCCATCGCGGTGCCCATGGTGTCGAAGAAGTCACTCATGAGCAGCGAGAACGAGATGACGAGGAGCGTGGGGTCGGTAAGGACCTTGACGATGGCGGGCACGCCGCCGGCGTCGGCGATGGGGCCGCCGATGCTCGAGAAGTCGAGCGGGGCGATGATGCCGGTCGGAGCCTGGGTCACACCCAGGGGGATACCGGCGATAACGGCGACGATGATGCCGATGAGCAGCGAGCCGGGGACGTTGCGGCAGGCGAGGGCGACCGTCACCAGGATGGAGATGATGCCGACGATGAAGGTGGGGGAGGTGATGTCGCCCAGACCGACGAGTGTACCGGCGCCAGCGGTGATAATGCCGGCATCGCACAGGCCAATCATGGCGATGAACAGGCCCAGACCCACCGAGATGGCGTGACGCAGGACAACCGGGATGGCGTCCATGATGGCCTCGCGCAGGCCACAAAGCACGAGCAGCAAGATGACGACGCCCTCAAGGAAGATGACGCTCATGGCCACGTGCCAGTCACCGCCGCAGACGGTGGTGGTGATTCCAGCGATCATCGCGTTGACGCCTAAGCCCGACGCGCAGGCGAGCGGGCGGTTGGCGAAGATGCCCATGCAGATGGTCATGATGCCGGCGCCCAGGCAGGTGGCGCAGGCGAGCGCTCCCGCATCGATGCCAGCGCCCGAGAGCACCGCGGGGTTGACGGCGATGATGTAGGCCATCGCCAGGAATGTTGTCAGTCCAGCGCGGAGTTCGGTCCCGATTGTGGACTTGCGCTCACTGACGTGAAATAGTTCGTCCATGCATACCCTTTCCTTGTTCGGCCCCGAGTTTAGGCCGATTGACACGAACTCACCCACTATATCGCCTTTGTGAAGTTGGTGTTCCTCACATGTTGATGTTCGGCGGTTTGTAACGGACGGGCGGTATCTTTCGCATGAAATTGTGTAGGTACCGTATACTTAAGCGGTTACAACGACCCCTATGGAGGAACGTATGATTAAAGAGCTCTGCCGCGACGAGGCTATCCTGTCTCAGCGTTGCGAGGTTGCGACTGTCGAGGACGAGTCGGTCGCTCAGGATCTGATTGATACCATCAAGTCGCTCGATGATGCCGGCTGCTTGGCCGCCAACCAGATCGGCGTCACCAAGAAGGTCTGCGTCTATCTGGACGACGCCGGCGAGCCCCACGTACTCTACAACCCCCGTCTGGTGTTTGGCCTGGGCGCCAGCAAGATGGAGGAGAGCTGCCTGACGCACGAGGAGGTCACCAAGTCCACGCGCTATATCAAGTGCAAGGTTGCTTATGACGTGATCGTTGACGGCAAGATGCGCGAGCGCAAGCAGGACTTCGTCGGCTTCGAGGCGCAGATGGTCCAGCATATGATCGATCACTGTCTTGGAAAGTTGGTCTAAGGGGACCAAAGCACCACACTTCGTCTCTTATGGTCCGGGCGTGACATTGTTGTCATGTCCGGGCTTTTGTGTTTAGCGCCTTTTTGTTTGGTGACAATAACCTTAGCAGGAACGTAAAGCTAGGAGGCGCTATGTGTACGAGCATTCGATTTACCGATAATTCTGGCCACATGTATCTAGGCCGCAACCTCGACTGGAGCTTTGACTACGGCCAACAGGTTCGCGTGATGCCGCGCGGGTTCCACATTCCGTATTCGTTTATCGACGACGCGACAGCGGCACACGCGGTGATCGGTATGTGCATCGATTACAAGAACTATCCCATGTTTTTCGATTGCGGTAACGATGCGGGTCTGGCTGTGGCGGGGCTCAACTTTCCCGGTTATGCCGAGTATGCCAAGGGGCCGGTTGATGGAAAGACCAATATCGCGGCCTATGAGTTTCCCCTGTGGGTGGCAGCGACGTTCTCGACGGTCGATGAGGTCGAGGCCGCGCTGCGCGACACGGTGATTGTCGCTAAATCTGCCGGAGAGGGGCTGGGCGTGTCGCTGCTCCATTGGATTATCGGCGACAGCCAGCGCAGCATCGTGGTCGAGATGATGGCTGACGGCCTGCATGTATACGACGATCCGGTCGACACCCTTGCCAACCAGCCGACCTTCCCGTGGCACATGGAAAACCTGCGCACCTATATCACCGCCACAAGCGATTTTCCGCAGACGGCGACATGGCGTGGCGCCGAGCTTAAGCCCTATGGAGCCGGTGCCGGCATGCGCGGCATTCCGGGCGATTGCTATTCGCCGAGCCGTTTTGTAAAGGCGGCGTACCTCAATGCCAATTACCCGCAAAAGGAGAGCGAGACCGAAAACGTCGTTCGCATGTTCCGCTCGCTCGAGGGCGTGGTGATGATCGAGGGAGCGTCCAGGATGGGCGATGGCAAGTTCGAGAAGACTATCTACACCGGATGCTTTAGCGCGCGCACGGGCAATTATTACTACGCGATGTATGGGGATCCGTCGATTCGCTACGTGAGCCTGATGGATGCCGAGGGCGCGAGCCCCGATAGGCTCGTGGTTCCCGAGCCGCGCCGTTCGTAGTTCACTGGTCCGTTGCGACATAAAACGGCCTCGCACCTCCTATGAGATGCGAGGCCGTTGTCGTCAATGGCTGGTGGCGTGTTAGAAGTTGGCGTCGTTGAACTGGGTGCTCTCGAGTCCGTCGAGTTGCTGTTCGGGCGTATCGGCGACGCTCTCGAGCAGCTCGGTGGGATCGACGTTCATGCTCTTGCCGGCCTCGTTGCCGTTGACCAAGTCGTCCGAGAAGATGTCGACCTCCATTTCCTCGGCCTCTTCGATCTGAACCTCGAGCGGCACCTGGGTGCGCACAAGTTTGACGGCCGGGCGCATGCGGGCAAAGAGCGGTACGTACTCAATGATGATGGCCGAGTTCTCGAGACCGTACCAGCGTGCCGGGCTTCCGCAGGCGCGGCGGACGGCGTACTTGATGGCCATCACGCGGTGGTCGTTGCGGTTGATGTCCGTTTCGGGGGCAAGCATCTTGCGCAGCATGCAAAAGCGGAAGTCGCCCACGTTGCCGCGTGTCTCGTAGATGGAGTAGGTGTGATGCTGCGGCGGCAGCTCGCCCGATGCCATCAAGTCGCCGACGATCTGGCGCAGATAGGCGTTGATGCGCTGGTTGACCTTAAAGCCCAGGTCCAGGCGTACGCGGAACAAAAAGTCCGTGCCAAAGGTCTCGACGGAATACTCGTGCGTATAGGGTTCATCGGTAACGTGCACGTTGATGAACCAGTATGCCTTGGCGCGCTTGGGATGTTTGTCCAGGATGGAATAGAGCACGTCGCGGTCGAGCGTGAGCGGGTCGGGGCTGTTGGTGAGGAACACCAGATTGTCGGCGAGCACGGGGTAGGTCTCGTCGTTGCGCAGGCGGTTGAGCTGATCGATGTACTTGGAGACGGGCAGCAGGATCGTCTGCGTGCGCTCGATGGCGGTGCCGCGGCGCCACACGTACATAAGGCCAAACAGCAGCGAGGCCAGGAAGATCATCACATAGCCGCCGTCAAAGAACATGGTGAGGCACGAGGCAAAGAAGCAGAGCTCGATGGCGCCAAAAAGCAGGGCAAAGACGCAGGCGCCCAGCTTGTGCTTGAGGATGCCGGCGATATAGCTCGTCAAAAGCGTCGTGGTCATGAGCATAGTCACGGTGATGGCGAGGCCGTAGGCGCTCTCCATGCGCTCGGAGTTTTGGAACAGCAGCACGATGAAGATACAGCCGACCCACATGATGTTGTTGACGAGCGGAATATAGAGTTGACCCTTGGTGTCGCTGGGGTAGTGGATGCGCAGATGCGGCATAAGGTTGAGACGCGTGGCCTCGGATACCAGCGAGAACGAGCCGCTGATAAGCGCCTGCGAGGCGATGATGGCCGCTACGGCCGATAGCACGATGGCAAAGGGGCGCAGGGGCTCGGGAAGCATCATGTAGAACGGGTTGACGATGTCCATCGCGAGCATCTGGGGATTGGAGTTGTTGGCGAGCAGCCAAGCGCCCTGACCCAGATAGTTAAGGATGAGGGCCGCCTTTACGAACGGCCAGGATGCGTAAATGTTAGCCTTGCCCACGTGACCCATGTCCGAATAGAGCGCCTCGGCGCCGGTCGTCGACAGGAAGACGAAGCCGAGCACCATGATGCCCGAGTGGTTGATGGGCGAGAACAGGAACATGATGCCGCGGATGGGGTTGAGTGCGCGCAAGATGGACAGGTTGCCGAGCATGTTGAACAGGCCGGCGCCCGCCAGGAACAGGAACCATAGCGTCATGAGCGGGCCGAAGAGCTTGCCGATTGACGAGGTGCCGGCGCGCTGCATGGCAAATAGGCCGCAGATAATGATGATGGTAATAATGATGACGTTGGTCTGGCCGTCGCCCAATAGCGCGTGGCCCCACTCGATGGTGCGCAGACCCTCGATGGCTGTGGTGACCGTGACGGCGGGGGTGAGGATGCCGTCGGCAAGCAGCGCCGCACCGCCGATCATGGCGGGAAGGATCAGCCACGGCGCCACTTTGCGTACGAGACTGAACAGGGCGAAGATACCGCCCTCGTTGTGGTTGTCGGCCCTCATGGCGATTAGCACGTACTTGACCGTGGTTACGAGCGTCATGGTCCAGATGACGAGCGAAAGCGCGCCCAGGATCATGTCCTCGCTGACGGTACCGATGCCGCCGTTGTTGGCGACGATTGATTTCATGGTGTACATAGGGCTCGTGCCGATGTCGCCATAGACGACGCCGAGCGTTACGAGCAACATACCAGCAGAAAGGGGAATGGCTCCATGCCCGCTCTGTCCGTGCTGGTCTTGGAGGTTTGCCTCCAGTTTGTTGTGTGCCACGTGGACTCCCTTAGACATCCGGTTATCTGTCTAGGACAAAAAACTTTATGCCGTCTTTATACATACAAGAGCAGTTTGGCACATCGGGTTATTTTAGACAATAATCCTCAGCTGGGGATTATTTATCTACGCAGGTAGCATTTCAAAGCAGGGGCTTTTAAGCACGTGCTATCTGGGCGATGCCAGCCTTGGCGTTTGCGCGTTTGCCGGCGAGTTCGCAAAAAATCGCGCCGCCGATGATAAGCGCGGCGCCCATCAGGCGGACCGGTGTTATGGCTTCACCCAAAAGGGCGGCTGAGAACACGACCGCCGAAAGCGGCTCGAGGTAGCCGACGACGGCGACGGTCTGAACGGGCAGCTTGGCGACGGCGCTAAAGTAGAGCAGGCAACCAATGCCGGTGTTGACGACGCCGAGCATAGCGACGGCGCGCCAATCAATGCTGGCGGCGACGCCGGCGGACAGGAACGAGGGAGCGCCCTGCGTGATGAGCGTGAGGGCCAGTGCGGTCACAAAGGCGGCGCTCACTTGGAGTGCGGAGTTCTCGAGGCCCTCGATGTGAGGCGCACCCTTGCTGGCGATGACCATCAATGCATAGCAGAAGGCCGAGGCGATTCCACAGACGATGCCCGCAATGGGCATATTGCCGCCTAGACCTTGCGCTGCAATGAGAAAAGCACCGCAGGCGACGGCGATAAAGCCGGCGATTTTGCTGCCGGTCAGCTTTTCGCCAAAAATGAGCGGGGAGAGGGCCATAACGATGATGGGGCCGCAGTAGTACAGCAGCGAGGATACGCCGACGCCGATCGTCTGGTAGGCGCGGAACAGAAAAATCCAGCTGGCGCCCAGCGCGGCGCCCGAGACGATGAGCGCTGCGGCCTCGCGGGGGCGAGACGGAGCCTGCAGGTTATGGCGCTTGGTTATGAAGAGGACGGCGGCAAGGGTGAGAGCGCCCAAAAACGTGCGCAACAGTACGATATCGGAGCTCGGCAGCGCGATGGCAGCGGCGATGATGCCGTTGGAGCCAAACAATAGCAATGCTGCTAAGTACGTAAACAGTCCGTTGTTCATGCGCTGACATCCCCTCTATATCCGAGCATGTTCACTATGGGTGAACTGGCTTTAGAAGAAAAGCGAATATAATGCATGAATAACATGACAAAAACTCATGTAAAGGTGGAGGGGTGCCGTGGAAACGAATATTCAAAAGATGCAGGTGCTGCTCGAGACCGTGCGGGCCGGCAGCTTTACGCGTGCTGCAGAGCGGCTGAGCTATTCGCAGTCGGGCGTGAGCCGCATGGTGGGCGACCTTGAGGCAGACTGGGGTTTTAAGGTGCTTGATCGCAGCCGCGAGGGCGTGGTGCTTTCTGCCGACGGGCGGCAGGTCATGCCGGCAGTCGAGGCGTTATGCGAAGAGTTTGGCCGCCTGCAGCGACGCGTGGACGAGATGCGAGGGCTCATGCGCGGCAAGATCTGTATCGGTACGTTTTCGAGCGTGGCGACTCATGTACTGCCGCCGGTGATCGCGCGCTTTCGCGCCGATCATCCGGATGTCGATTACGAGCTGCTGATGGGTGATTACTCCGAGATTGAGCAATGGGTGGCGGAAGGCCGCTGCGACCTGGGCTTTATCCCGCGTGAGCCACGCGGCGCCGGCATGGCGTCGCGACCGTTGGTGCAAGACGAGTTGATGGCCGTGGTGCCAGCGGACTCCTCGCTTGCCACGGCGGAGGTCATTTCTCTTGCCGATTTAGCCAACGAGCAGTTTATTCTGCTGGAACGGGGTACCGATGATGAGATTACGCCGCTATTCCGTCGGGCGGGGCTGGCGGTGCGCTCAAAACTGTCGACCTGGGATGACTATGCGATTATGGCCATGGTCGAGGACGGCCTGGGCGTGAGCATTCTTCCCGCGCTCATCTTGCGCCGCTGTCAGTTCGATGTTGCCGTGCGTTCGCTCGAGGGACATCCCCATCGGCAGATCAATGCGATATATCGCACGGCTGACGTTTCGCTTGCCGCCGCTCGATTCCTTGAATACCTCTAAACGCGTACACGCCATTGTCCGCTTTGGGCAAATCTCGGAGTCCGGTACGTTTTCTTATGAAATTGAACTTCCGAATGAGGTGCCGCGTTATACTGCTTGCTAAATTGAACCATGGTTCAATTCGTGTTCTATAAATTGAACTTTGCCAGCAAGGAGGTTCCTGTGGCCCAAGAGACGTTTAGCGATCGCCTGCGACAGACTATGTCCGATCGCGACGTTCGCCAGTCGGACGTGATCCGCGCATCGGAGATGCTCGGCAAAAAACTCGGCAAGAGTCAGATGAGCCAATATGTGAGCGGCAAGACGATTCCGCGGCGCGATGTGGCTGAGCTGCTCGCCCGTATTTTGGAGGTCGATGTTACCTGGCTGCTTGCCGGCGACGCCGATCAAGGCGAGGCATCATCACCCCGCAACGATTCCAAGCCCGAACCCCATCCCTCAGCTCAAATTGCAAGGAGCACCACCATGCGTACTTTTTCTAAATCCACCAAGCTCGATAACGTCCTGTATGACGTGCGCGGTCCCGTCGTCGACGAGGCCGCCCGTATGGAGGACGAGGGCGAGCGCATCCTCAAGCTCAATATCGGCAACCCGGCGCCCTTCGGTTTCCGCACGCCCGACGAGGTCATCAAGGACATGCGCCAGCAGCTGCCCGACTGCGAAGGCTATTCCAACTCGCGTGGCCTGTTCTCCGCGCGCAAGGCGATCATGCAGTATTCGCAGATCAAGGGCTTGCCCAACGTTCAGATGGAGCATATCTACACGGGCAACGGCGTGTCCGAGCTCATTCAGCTTTCGATGAACGCGCTGCTCGACAATGGCGACGAGATTCTGATCCCCAGCCCCGACTATCCGCTCTGGACGGCGTGCGCAACCCTTGCCGGCGGTCATCCCGTGCACTATCTGTGCGATGAGCAGGCGGATTGGTATCCCGACCTGGAGGATATGGAGTCCAAGATCACGAGCGCGACCAAAGCCCTCGTCATCATCAACCCCAACAACCCCACGGGTTCCGTCTATCCGCGCGAGGTGCTCGAGGGCATCGTCGAGGTTGCACGCAGGCATCAGCTGATGATCTTTGCTGATGAGATCTACGACCGCCTGTGCATGGACGGCTACGAGCACGTCTCGATTGCCTCGCTCGCTCCCGATCTGCCCTGCGTCACCTTTAGCGGTCTGTCCAAGTCGCACATGATCGCGGGCTATCGTATTGGCTGGATGGTGCTTTCGGGCAACCAGCGCTGCATGAGCGACTTCATCATGGGCATCAACATGCTCTCCAACATGCGCCTGTGCTCCAACGTGCCGGCTCAGTCGATCGTTCAGACGGCGCTCGGTGGCCATCAGTCCGTCAACGACTACATCCGCCCCGGCGGCCGTGTCTACGAGCAGCGCAACTTTGTGTATGAGGCGCTCAACAAGATTGACGGCATCTCGGTGGTTAAGCCGCGTGCGGCGTTCTACATCTTCCCCAAGATGGATGTGAAGAAGTTCAACATTACCGATGACGAGCAGTTCGCCCTTGACCTGCTGCACGAGAAGAAGATCCTGATCACGCGCGGCGGCGGCTTCAACTGGGCTGAGCCCGACCACTTCCGTATCGTGTACCTGCCGCGCATGGAAGTGCTCAAAGAGTCCCTCGAAGATCTCGCCGACTTCTTCGATCATTACCGCCAGTCGTAACGACAAAGGTAGCCTGTACTAAAACGGCCGGCCCGCAACGGATGCGGGCCGGCCGTTTTCTGTCTAAGCCCGTGCTGCTAACGCTTTGTCTCTTTGAGCGAGCAAGGTTCGCGTGTGAGCGGTAAGTTCTATTCCAAAATGGAATACAGTAGGCTTAAGCTGGAATTGATGCCCGGGTACCCGCTTTTCTAGAATGTTCTCAACAAGATGAAAGGCGGTTCCAACCAATGATTATCGATGCAAATTCCTACTGGTTCGACGAGCGCATCTTTCATGACGAGACGCTCTGCGAACAGTTTTTGGCCGAGGTGCCCCGCGCCTACGACACCGAAGGCTATCTGACCGTGAATTCCGTCGGCAAGCGACAGATCGTGATCGAGATGCCCGCCGGTTCTCCGGGCCTTAATTACATCGAGGGCGACTACACCCTCGAGAAGCGCTTGGCCGATATGGATGAGGCGGGGGTCGACAAGGCGATCCTCAAGCTCCCCGGCTGCCACGAGTGGATGTCGCTCGAGATGTGTCGGCGCTTCAACGACGGTATGGCCGCTGACGCGAAGGCGTCAAATGGCCGCCTGATTCCGCTTGTCGCTGTGCCACCCTTTGGCACCAAGGCAAATTTAGAGGAGCTCGACCGCAGGCTCGACGATGGTTTTGCGGGTGTGCAGCTCTGCGCTCACTACGGCAAGCGCTATCTCGACGACCGGGTTTTCTCGAGCTTCTTCGAACACCTGAACGAGCGCAACGTCACCGTTTACGTCCACCATGTTCCCGTACCGGTCGAGAACGAGTCGCTTCTCGCGTACGACAACCTTCGCCGCTCTTATGGTCGCTGCGTCGACCAAACTACGGCGATCGGCCGCGAGATCTTTGGTGATTTCTTCGAGCGCTATCCTAATATCAAGATGGTCCACTCCATGCTCGGTGGCGCATACTTTGCGTTCAAGGAGATGCTGCTGCCTCACGGCCCCAAGCGCCCTGATGCCTCTGGACGTTTTCAGGTCGATACCGAGACCGTTTCCAAGCGCCTCGAGAACAACATCTATTTCGACATGTCCCATGCCCAGCCTTGGGGCAAGACACTCCTCGCCTGCGCGGTTAACGTGTTGGGTGCAGACCATATTGTTTTTGGCACGAGCTATCCGGTTAAACGCGAGTGGCTCACCGAGGGTGTCGCCTGCGTTCGTGCCGCGAGCCTGAGCAATGCAGACACAGATCTTGTGCTTGGCGGCACGGCGCAGCGACTGTACGGTGTCGAGTGAGCGGCAATCAGAGGGGGTGTCTGCCATGGACAAAGGAGAGATGAGGGCTGGGGCCGCCCGTGCGGCCATCGATCTTGGGGGCGTATTGCCGTTTGACGGTTTCGACGAACTCCGCCATGAGGTCTTTGCCCGTGCTCTTGTCATCGAGGGGGCGGGGCGACGCTCCTGCATTCTTTCGCTTGAGGTCACATCGATTGCTCCGGCTCTGCTCGCCGATCTGCGTGAGGTCGTCGAGGATGCCGCCGGCTGCAGTGGCGCTTACTCTTGGGTGGTTCCTACCCACACGTTTTCCATGCCTCACGTTCGCACTCCCGGGCATCTTGCCGATGCTGCTGCCCGCGATCGCAACGAGCGCTATCGCGCAGCGCTCATCGCCGCCGCCCGCACGGCTGTCGAGCGGGCTGTTGCGGGCATTCGCTCCGTCACACTCGCCACGGCGGAGGGCGACTGCCCCGTGAACGTTAATCGCGACATCGAGACGCCGGCCGGCTGGTGGTTGGGCTCGAATCCCGAGGGGTTTGCCGACCACGCGATGCCCGTGCTCGCCATGAGGGATGCCGGGGGCGAGTACGTTGCCGTACTTGCGGCGGCGGACGTCCAGTCCTCCGTGCTCGACGGGTCGCGCGACTCCGAGGGGAGACGCGTGGCGAGCGGAGATCTCTTTGGTTTTGCCGCCATGTCACTCGAGCGTGAGCTGGGCGGCGTTGCCCTGTTGCTGCCGGGCGCCGCGGGCGACCAAGGTCCGGCGGAGCGCGCCATGAACGTCACGTTCGATGCCGCCGGCGTGAAGCGGACGGTCGATGCCCATGAGGACGGATACCGCATGCTGCACCAGCAGGGGCAGGTCTTGGGCGATGCTTTGATTGAGGCCGCTCGCATGGCACGTGAGGATAGCGCTGCCGGCATCGATGCTCGCACGGTCGACGTCCTCCTGCCCGCTCAGACACGCGCCGATTTTTACTCTTTGGCTCCGCATCGAACGTATGAGTTTCATGCTGCCGGTGAGCAGCACACGAGGGTCTATCTGCTTCGGCTGGGAAACGTCGAGCTTGTCGGCGTGCAGCCCGAGGTCTCGAGTACATTCGGCGCCACCGTGCGCGTCGCCCGGTCCGGCTCTGTGCTCTTTGCCACGCTCGTCAACGGCGGACAGAAATACCTACCGGCCCCCGACGCGTACGAAAAGATCACCTATGAGGCCATGAACTCCGGTTTTGCCGCCGGCTCCCATGAGCGCCTCGTCGATATCATCATTGCCGCCTTGAATGCGGCGTAACACAGAAGGAGAACGTGCATGAACATTGGACACGCGCGCCGCAAAATCACCCCACAGGGCGACATCTACCTGATTGGCTATCGCAATCTTCCCAACCGCCTGGAGCCTGCGACGGGCATCCATGACGACGTCTACGCCAACGCCATTCTCTTCCAGCAAGGCGAACGCGAGGTGTTTCTCTTTAATGCCGATGTCCTCGAGTTCGAGGAAAGCATGGCCGAGGAAGTCAAGACAATGCTCGCCGAGCGCTACGGCATTGACCGTGATTGCGTCCTGCTCTCGGCGACGCACGACCATACTTCAATCGTCGCTTACCACCGCAGCTGGTGGACGGGAAAATTCGACGAGAACTACTATCGCTGGCTCCTCGATACCATTTGCCAATGCTTTGAGGAGTGCCGCGCCAATGCGCAGCCCGCGATTTGCCGCCTGGGCAAGCAGGTCGTCACCGGTTTCTATGACAACCGCATCATCCCAGGCGAACTCGCCGACAATGAGGTCATTGTCGTTTCGTTCTTCGATACCGAAGGCAAGCCATTTGCGGGCTTTGTGAACTGGGCGGTGCATTCCGCTTGCGTCGGGCCCGATTGTACGGAGCTCACGAGTGAGCTTGCCGGCCTTACCGGTAAAAAGCTCGCCCCGAGCCTCGGGTACTATCCTGCCATGGTCGTGGGCGCTGCTGGCGACTGCAGCGATCGCAATTTTCGCCAAGGTCGTGGCATCCCCGAGGTCGAGCGCGTGTCGACCGGTCTTGCCGAGGCGATTTCCCAAATCAAGCTCGATCGCGAGGTTAAACTCGACCGTATCGAGCCCCAGACGTTCTATCACACCGTCGCCCATGACGATTTTTCGCTCACGCTCAAGTGCGCCGTTATCAGCTTGGGTGGTATGCACCTCTTTGTGTTTCCGAGCGAGCTCGGCAGCGACCTTGGCGTTCGCATGAAGCGCGAATGTCCGGTTGAGGGGATTGTCTGCGGTTATACCAACGGCTATTACGAGTACTTCCTTCCGGCGCGTGAATACGGCCTCTCCTTTGAGACCGAACGTACCCAGATTCCCCAAGGCGAACCGGAGCGCCTATGCGATAAGTTCTGTCAAACCGCGCGCCTTCTCGGCGCGCCAGATTCGCGCCTGTAGTTTTGCCGCCACGGCATGGGACCCATGAGGGTCGCGGCCGTGTGATCGGCGTTCTTATTTCCCTTGTTATCTCCCATCCCGGACGTATATGCGCCCGCGGATTTTAAAGGGGAGGCGGGTTCTGTGGCTCCCCACGTCGACTACGGGGGTCTGGAATCAATGCCATGCCCCGCTCAGAAAAAGGAGGAATACCATGAAATACCAGCAGCTTTGCGATGGAATCATCGCAAAGGTCGGTGGCCGAGACAATGTGCTGGACGTGAGTCACTGCATTACGCGTCTCCGCTTTCACCTCAAGGACGAATCGCTCGCCCAGACCGATGAGCTCAAGGCCATGAAGGGTGTCGTTGACGTCATCCAGGCCGGTGGACAGTATCAGGTCGTAATCGGTGCCACCGTCGAGTCCGTCTACAATGAACTCGTTCAGATCGGCGGGTTCGACGCCAAGCCCGCGCTTGATATCGATGAGGGCGACAATGTCAAGAAGGGCGATCCGTTCTCGCGCCTACTCGCCATCATTTCCGAGATCCTGCAACCGGTTCTTGGCGTGCTTATGGCCGGTGGCTTCATCAAGTCGATGCTCGCCCTCTGCACGGTTGCCGGCTGGCTCGCCAAGGACAGCAATACCTATGTGACGCTCTCGGCAATCGGAGATTCGGTCTTCTATTACTTCCCGCTTATCATCGGCTGGACGGCTGCCAAGAAGTTCGGACTTAAGCCCGTTATGGGTATGGCCCTCGGCGGCATCCTCGTCTACCCGACGCTCGTTGCCCTTATGGGTGGAGACCCGCTTTACACGCTCGGCACCGGTACGGTCCTTGAGTCCAATGTCTACGGTGATATCTTTGGCATCCCGTTGATTATGCAGAACTAGTCATCGACGATTCTGCCTGCGATTTTCATCGTCTGGATCGCCTCGAAGGTGCACAAATTCCTTTCTGGCGCACTGCCCGCGCTTGTGAGCTCGTTCTTCTCCAACATTTTGACGCTTCTCATTTGCGGCATCCTGGGCCTGCTTGTGGTCGGTCCGGTCATGACGGTCCTCTCCAACATCGTTGCCCAAATCATCCTGGCGCTCATCAACTTCCAGCCCGCCATCGCCGGTTTTGTCATCGGCACGTTCTGGAGCCTGCTCGTCATGTTCGGTCTGCACTGGGGCGTCATTCCGCTGTGGTTCATCGATGTCGCAACCTACGGCTATGACCTCATCAACCCTCTCGTATACGCAGGTGGGTGCGCCATCGCCGGTGCCGTGCTCGGCATGATCATTCGAACCAAGGATTCCGAGGAAAACGCTGTCATCAACATCCCTGCTCTCGTCTCGTCGATCTTCGGCGTCAACGAGCCCGCGCTTTACGCCATCCTGCTGCCGCGTAAGCGTCTCATGTGGGCGACCTTCATTTCCGCCGGTGTCGGCGGCGCCATTGCCGGCCTTATGGGTGCCAAGCTCTATGCCTTCGGTGCCTCCGGTCCGCTCGGCTTCCCGAGCTTTATCAACCCCGCTGGCATCGATTCGGGCTTTATCGGTCTTGTCATCTCCGGTCTGGTCGCCTTTATTTTGGCGCTTATCGCCGCTATGGTGATCGGCACCAAGAAGGACGAGGGCGGTCAGACCCTCAACATCTCGGTGGACTAGTCCATCTACCCGCTTTGATTTAAAAGGCCTCGGACGGCAGCTGTGCTGTCCGGGGCCTTTTGCGTTTTGTACCGTTGCCGGTTGGTTTGTGGGGCATCTCAAAAGTGGCGGTGTGTGCTGGGATTACGACGACTGCGGCGCTTCGGAGGTCATGCGGCCGCCCTGTAGAAGCTGGCGATAGGGGAGAAAGCCGATAAACGAGACGACGGCTTGCGAGTACGCAGCGCTCCGTTTGAGGTAGAGCCTGACCTCGGAGGTCGTTGCAGGCTCGAGCGGCACGAGGGCCACCTTGCCGCCGGCGAGTGATTCGGCAGGCTTGCGCATGAGCAGCGAGACGCCGGCATCGCGCGCGACAAGCGAGATGATGTTTTCTGCCCGTTTGCCGGTAAACGTGACACGTGGGCTGAATCCTGCCTTGCGGCAAAGGGAGAGGGTGAGTTCGCTCACGAACGAGCCTTGGGGAAGCATAAGGAAATTCTCATCGATAAGGTCGTCGATCTCGATGGCGTTGCGCTTGGCGAGTGGATGGTCGAGCGGGATAACGGCCACGAGCCGGTCGGTTGTAAAGGGGATTTTTTTAAACTCCGGCTCGATGACGCCGCCGTCGCGGATGAAGGCGAGGTCGATGTCCTCGCGCAAGAGCATCTGCTTGAGTGCGCTGCCTTCGCCCTCGATGAGCTCAACGGAATACGAGGGGTTCGCCTGCTGGAAATCGATGACGGCGTCCGTGATTCCATAGGGAGCCATGATGGGGATGGAGCCCACGGTGATGCGTTCGAGTGGTTCATCTGCGGCTATCTGGATGGCAGCGAGATAGCGATGCTGGAGCGTCGCTATCTTTTGTGCATAGGGGAGGAGCGCTTCGCCTTGCGCGGTGAGCGTAACGTGGCGTTGACTCCGATCGATGAGATTACAGCCGAGCTCGCGCTCCATTGCCATAATGTGCTTGGAGAGAGTCGACTGCGACATGAAGAGCAGCTCCGCCGCATCGAGAAACGTACGCGACTGCGCCAAGATGGCGAACTCACCAAAACGGCTGATATCCATAGGGTAGCCTCCGGTTCCCTCATGTCGGCAAGTAACCTAGATCACGATTCCTTGGCAGTGGTCGATTTCGTGTTGGATGATCTCGGCGGTGTAGCCCGAGAAGTTTTTGATGCGGTGGACGAAGTTCTCGTCCAGATACTCAACCTTAATGCGGCGATAGCGGGTACGGGGACGCTCGCCGATCAGCGAGAGGCATCCTTCGCTCGTCTGGTAGGCATTGACCTGCTCAAGAATCTGCGGGTTGTACATAAGCAGCGACTTGCTGCCGTCCTTTACGCAGATGATGCGTTTGCGCACGCCAATCATATTGGCGGCGAGCCCCACGCACTCGTGCTCATGCTCATGGAGCGTATCCAGGAGGTCCTGCCCGGTCGCGGCATCGTCGGGTCCCGCGTCTTCGGAAGGCAGGCGCAAAAAGAACTCGGATTTCATGATGGGCTTAATCATGGAGGGCTCCTCATGTCTCATGCTTTCGTGGACTTTCAATAATAGCGCGGAAGGAAAGCTGCGCGTTCGCGTTACAATCTTTCGACGTTGGACCATGTTGCCAGACTCGTCGCGTGCGGCGTCTGGCGTAAGTCTAGGGCTCATCCTCGCCCTGGACTGTTCCTCTGGGGCGATACGACTGTCGTTCCAAGAGGAAGGAAATGCATGGGGAGCAAATCTCAGCAACAAGTTCAAGTAGCGCCATCGGCCACTTCGGCGTTTCTCGCCGTAATGTATATCGCGGCCTTTGTTGCCGCGTTTAACGAGAACATCATTAACGTGGCGTTGCACGACATCATGGCGGCCTTTTCGGTGAGTGCCACCACGGCGCAGTGGCTTGTTTCGGGCTACATGATCGTGACGTCGATCTTTACGGCCATCATGGCCTTTCTTTCCGGTCGTTTCTCGACGCGCAGGCTGCTGTTTTTCGCATGCGGATGCATGGTCAACGGAGAAGTCCTGTGCCTGGTCGCCCCAACGTTTACCGTCTTGCTGCCAAGTCGCATTTTGCAGGCTGCGGGATCGGGCATCTTGTTTCCGCTCATGATGAATGTGGTGCTATCTTGCGCTCCGCGCGAGAAGCTCGGTCTGTATCTGAGTCTGGGCGGTGCCTGCATTACGCTGGGGCCGGCGTTTGGACCTGTGATCAGTGGTCTTATGTGCACGTTGTTTGGCTGGAGGGCGGTGTTCGTAGTGCCGCTGGTGGGCGGTGTCGTGGTCGCCGCGGCGGCAGCAAAGCTCGTTCGAAATGTTGGAGAGTGCTCGAACACTAAGCTTGATATTCTGTCGGTTGCTTTGCTTGCGGCCGGCATCACGGCGTTTGTATATTCCGTTGGCGAGTTCTCGACCAATGTGATGGCCGGTATCGTGACGCTTCTCGCCGCCGTTGTGCTGCTCGGCCTCTTTACGGCCCGTCAGCTCAAGCTCGGACATCCGATGCTCAACGTGCGCCCCATGGCAAGCGTTCGTTTTTGGCCTGCGTGCCTGCTTGTGGTGGTGTCGATGATGACGACGTTCTCGATGAGCGTTTTGCTGCCGCTCTATTTTGAGGGCGCATACGGCATGACGGCTCTTGTTGCTGGCTTGCTCATTTTGCCGGCGATTGCCTGCAACGCTGTGACCTCGATTGTGGGCGGACGCGTGATGGATGCCCGTGGCGCGTGGCCGCTGCTGCCGGTCGGCTTTGCCCTGATTGCTGTGGGACAGGCTGCAATTTCGATGACCGCGGCAAGCATGAACATTGGTATTGTCGTGGCGCTGACTGTTGTGGTGTATGCCGGTGTCGGTTTGGTGCTGAGCCCCTCGCAGACGGCCGGCCTGGAGACGTTGCCCGCCGCTGAGCATCCTCACGGAACGGCATTGCTCAACACGTGGAACATGATTGCCGCGTCGTTTGGCCCGTCCCTGTTTATCGGCCTGCTCTCGAGTTCTGCGGCGGTTGCCGGCGCCGCTGGCGTTGCGGCGGACGTTGCCCAGGCGATCGGATTTGCGGCTGCCGTGCGCGTAGCGGCCGTGATTGCCGTGGCCGGGTTCGCGGTGTCGCTGGTGTACGCCCGCCGCGAGTCGCACATGTCGCATTAATGTGTGCACATAGATTCTGCAGCTAGATTGGATGGCGACACCATAAACTAATGGACGTTTTGCCGAGAGGCATGAATGTTTAAAGCGCAAAGAGTGCGCGACGGGCCCCGCGAATGGGGCGATGATGCCCGAGAGGGCCAAGAAGGAGTCTCATGTCTGAGAACGAAGAGATCATGAACGAGACCGAGAACGAGACCATGGCTGCCGAGGTCGAGGCAGTCGAGACCGTGGAGACCGAAGCTGCCGAGGTTGAGGCTGCTGACGAGGTTTCCGCCGAGGAGGAGGCCGAGGTTGTCGAGGCCGCCGCTGATTACGATGACGAAGAGCTGATGGACAAGATGCAGAAGGCCGCCCGCCTGCTGCGCAGCCGTCGCTTTGCTATTTCCAAGGAGGAGGAGGCCAAGGCTGAGCGCATGGCGAACATCGAGCGCGCCATCAAGCTTCTTGACCTCAAGCCCAAGATGGAGCAGAAGGAGATGTCCGACCTGCTGGGCATGCGCCTTCGTGAGCTCGATGGCCTGATGGCCGAGGCCGAGGCCGCCGATCTGGTCGGCCGCATCGACGACGCCGAGGGCGATATGCGCAAGATCGTCGTCTTCGCTGCCGAGGATGCCGCTGAGGGCCTGGTCGAGCTTGCCAACAAGAAGGAGAAGCTCCTGCCTGAGCTTTCTTACGAGGAGGCCACCGAGCTGATGGCCGCTCTCGATAAGGTTATCGCTCCGCTCGTCGCCATGGGCCTGGACGAGGACCGCGGTCCTCGCGGCGGCCGTGACGAGCGCGGTGGCCGTGGTGGTGACCGCGGCGGTCGCGGTGGCGATCGCGGTGGCCGTGGCGGCTTTGGTGACCGTGGCGGCGACCGTGGCGGTCGCGGCGGCTTTGGTGGCAACCGTGGTGGCTATGGCGATCGCGGTGGCAACCGTGGCGGCTTCGGCGGCAACCGTGGCGGCGACCGCGGCGGTCGCGGTGGTGATCGCGGCGGCCGCAACGGTGGCGGCTTCCGCGGCAACCGCTTCTAATTGGGTTGCGCGGTTTTACCAAACCGCGCAACTGCTCGACGCTGCGCGCCCACCAGAGCGACAACTTGTCATTCAAAGAGGACGGCATGACCAGAAGGTCTATGCCGTCCTCTTTTCATGCCAATTTGTTCGCTCTGGTGGGCGCTCGCTTTCGTTGCCGAAACATCGACATTGCCTTGGTCGAAACCTGCCAAAAAGGGACAGGTTTATTTTGGTCGGTTTTATCTGGGCAAACGTGGTCATCTATCGCAATGTAGTCGTTGGGGACGTTCTTGTTTGAGTAGTCGTTTAAGAACGTCCCCAACGACTACATAGTATGAGAGTGGATAATCTCCTGGTATGAGCCCATATTCATGCTCAAGGTGGGGGATTATCCACTCTCGTTTCTGTTCTTCCTACATTTGTAGGAGCAGTTCGTGGAGGCGGGTGTCTTCGTCGAGTTCGGGGTGGAAGGTTACGCCGAGCTGGTTGCCTTGGCGGGCGGCGACGATGCGCCCGTCGACTTTCGCTAAGGCCTTGGCGTCGCCGTGGACCTCGACGATGCGGGGCGCACGGATAAACGTCAGCGGCACTTCACCGTCGATGCCGGCTACCTGCCCCTTGGTTCGAAAGCTGCCGAGCTGTCTGCCGTAGGCATTGCGCTCGACAAGTACATCCATGGTTGCCAAACGCGGCGTGCCCTTATCGTCATGGGCGGCAAGATCGCGCGCCAACAGGATCAAGCCGGCGCAGGTGCCCAGGACGGGCATGCCGTCCGCAATGCGAGCACGAAGATCCTCGAGCATGCCAAGCTCGGCAAGGAGTTTGCCTTGAACGGTCGACTCGCCGCCGGGAAGTACCAGGCGGTCAAAGTCCTGCTTCAAATCAGCCGCCTGCCTCAGCTCAATACAACGTGCGCCCAGCTCGGACAGCCTCGCCTCGTGCTCGGCAAAAGCACCTTGGACCGCCAGCACGGCGACCGTATGGTCTGCGTAATCGCTCATGCGCGATCCTTTCTGCTGGACTAGCGTCCGCGCTCCTCCATGATGATCTCGATCTCGTCGGCGTTGATGCCGACCATGGCCTCGCCCAGGTCCTCCGAAAGCTCAGCGATGAGTTTGGCGTCGGTGAAGTTTGCCACGGCCTTAACGATGGCGGCAGCGCGCTTGGCGGGGTCGCCGCTCTTAAAGATGCCCGAGCCGACAAAGACACCTTCGGCGCCCAGCTGCATCATCAGCGCGGCGTCGGCGGGGGTCGCCACACCGCCGGCAGCAAAGTTCACGACGGGAAGCTTGCCCGTGGCATGGACCTCGCGGACCAGCTCGACCGGCACCTGCAGTTGCTTGGCTGCCTCAAAGAGCTCGTCGTCACGCAGGGCAACAACGTCGCGGATCTGCTTTTGGATCTTGCGCATATGGCGAACGGCCTGGACCACGTCGCCCGTGCCCGGCTCGCCCTTGGTGCGGATCATCGTGGCGCCCTCGGCGACGCGGCGCAGCGCCTCGCCCAGGTCACGGGCACCGCAGACAAACGGGACGTCAAACTGGGTCTTGTCGATGTGGTAGACATCGTCGGCGGGGGAGAGAACCTCGGACTCATCGATGTAGTCGATCTCGATGGCTTGAAGGACCTGCGCCTCGACGATGTGACCGATGCGGCACTTGGCCATGACAGGGATGGAGACGGCCTCTTGAATGCCCTTGATCATCTTGGGGTCACTCATGCGTGACACGCCGCCGGCGGCGCGGATGTCGGCCGGGATGCGCTCGAGTGCCATGACGGCGCAGGCGCCCGCCTCTTCGGCGATGCGTGCCTGCTCGGGCGTGGTGACGTCCATGATGACACCACCCTTGAGCATCTGCGCGAGCTCGCGATTGAGTTTGACGCGATCGGCCTTGCTGGTCTGTTCTGCCATGGTTGCTCCCTTGGTTGGCATGTACATTGCTTGACGGAACATCCTATCGGGGAGCTGGGTATGGCGAAATACTCAGTTTTCGAGATAATAACAAGGTCAGACTAATGTCAGATTGAATGATTCGATAAGGTCAGGTGATAGACCCATGCTTGACTACAATTTGGAAAATCGCGGCGAAGCATCGCTTTATGAGTATGTTTACCAGCAAATTCGCGATGATATTGTTGCTGGCCGTATTGCGGCGGGGGAGCATCTGCCGTCTAAGCGCGCCTTTGCGAGTCATCTGGGTATCAGTGTCATTACCATCGAGAATGCATATAGCCAGTTGCTTGCCGAGGGCTATATTTGCTCAATGCCGCGTCGTGGCTACTACGCGTGCGAGCTTCCGGATGCGCCGGTTTTGGCTTTGGCTGCGGGGGATATCGACCGAGATGCTGTCCCTGTTGGTCCCAGCGCGCATGATGCCATGGGGCAGGCAGAGCGATTCGACGCACTTTCTCCTTCCGCTTTGGAGGCGGCGCGGCTTTGGCAAAGTGCGCTACGGGCGACGCTGACGTCCGAAGACGAACGTGAAATCTTTTCGCCCGCACCGGCGCAGGGCACCGCTCGACTGCGACGTGCGATTGCACACCATCTGCGCGGGACAAGGGGCATGAATGTCAATCCCGACAATATCGTTATCGGTGCGGGCGCCCAGCTGCTCGATACCATGTTGGTTCAGTTGCTTGGCGCGGACAAGGTGTATGCCGTCGAGGATCCAGGCTATTTGCGCTTGACGCGCATCTATCAGGCCATGGGTTGCGAAGTGCGGCATGTCCCGTTGGATGCTGAGGGCGTGGACTTGAGCGCGCTGCAGAAAACCGGGACCGATGTCCTTCACCTGATGCCGTCTCATCAGTATCCGACCGGTCTTGTGACGAGCATTGCACGTCGCTATGCGTTGCTGAGCTGGGCCGCCGAGCGGCCAGGTCGGTATCTCATCGAAGACGACTTTGATTGTGAGTTTCGCCTTGCCGGCAAGCCGATTCCCGCGCTCGCGTCGATCGATGCCGCCCAGTCGGTTATCTACACCAACACGTTTTCGAAGAGCCTTTCATCGGCGTTGCGTTTGGCGTACATGGTGCTGCCCGATGAGCTAATGGAGAGGTTTAAACGCAAACTGGGTTTCTACGCCTCGTCGGTAAGTTCTGTTGATCAGGTCGCCTTGGCGCGTTTGCTGGAATCGGGTGATTACGAGCGACATGTGAACCGCGTGCGCGTTCGCGCTCGCGAGGCACGCGATGGCCTGGCGTCGCTTGTACGGAAAGCGTTTCCGGCAGGGGAGGTTTCGATCGATCATGCAGACGCGGGCCTTTACTGCACTGTTGCCCTGGCCGAGGACAAGGCAGGGGAGAGTTTCGCGAAGGCTCTCGCTGACGCTCGTATTTCCTATGTCAACATCGCCGATTGCCTGTGGACGGGTGATCGGGCATCGACTAAGAACGCTCCATCTCGCGTCCTCATACAATACGACGACCTGAGCTCTCAGCCGCTCAGTGTTCTTCAGGAGCAACTGCAATAAGCCAACGAAAAGGCCCGAACCAATACGGTCCGGGCCTTCTTCGAGCTAGAGGTTATGTCTCAGGCAGTTGGCTTAGCCAAAGTAGCGCTTGAGCAGGCCAGCGAAAGCCTTGCCGTGGCGAGCCTCGTCGCGAGCCATCTCGTGCACGGTGTCGTGGATGGCATCGAGGCCAGCGGCCTTGGCGCGCTTGGCAAGATCGGTCTTGCCGGCGGTGGCGCCGTTCTCGGCCTCAACGCGCATCTCGAGGTTCTTCTTGGTGGAGTCGGTCACGACCTCGCCCAGAAGCTCGGCGAACTTGGCGGCGTGCTCGGCCTCCTCGTGGGCAGCCTTCTCCCAGTACAGGCCGATCTCGGGATAGCCCTCGCGATGGGCGACGCGAGCCATGGCCAGGTACATGCCGACCTCAGAGCACTCGCCCTCAAAGTTGGCGCGCAGGTCGGCAACGATGTCCTCAGAGACGCCCTCCATCTTGGCGACGCCCACGACGTGCTCGGCAGCCCACTCGAGCTGACCCTCCTCCTGCTTCAGGAAGCGAGAACCGGGAACGCCGCACTGGGGGCACTTGAAATCCTCGGGCAGCTGGTCGCCGTCGAACTCTTCCACATAACCGCAAACGGGGCAAACAAACTTCATGATTCGATCCTTTCGATCGATGGCGATGGTGCGCTCGTCCGGTCCCGTAAGGGCCCTCTCCGGACGTGCGTCTTGACGGGTTCTATTATCCATAAATGAGACCGAATGTGAAGCCTATTAGGAATGATTTTTAATAAAACAATTTAAGCATGTGTAGATGTTGATTGATTAACGATTGCTAGACCTCGTGCGACCTCCGATGAGTACAATCGGTCGAGCAAATGTTGACCAATCAACAAATGAAGGAGCTTCCTTTATGCATCTAGCCCGCCGCGCCTGGTGCCGAACGTATCA
>CAJJTG010000009.1 GCA_905194675.1 uncultured Collinsella sp.
TCGCCCGCGCCGTCTTCGAGGCCGCCAACGGCAACGGGGAGAAGGTCGTGCCGGTGTCGACCGCCGACTACTACGCGAGCGCCGCCGGTCCCGTCGCCCCGCGCCCGGTCCACTCCGCGCTCGACCTCTCCAGGCTCGAGTCGGTAGGCTTCCATATGCCCGACTGGGAGGAAGAGCTGGGGGAGTACCTCAAGACTTTCGCCATGCAGGATGGTGAAGCCTAATGTTTGGTCAATATGGTCCTTCTGAGACGTTTAAAAATGTGTGGGCGCTACTTCTCACCAAGGTGTTGTTCCCTGGTGCGAGACTTGTCCGCCGCCCCTTTTACCTTCGTGGTGGCAAGTGTCGCTTCGTTTATGGTGAGGGTTTCACCTGTGGTTATTCTTGTCGTTTCGACCTTGCTGGTGACGGCACCCCTCTAATTGTCGGCAAGAACTGCAAGATAAACGATCGAGTTCATATCTCTGCGCATGAGAGTGTCGTTATCGGAGATAACGTGCTCATGGCTTCGAATATTTTTATATCTGATAACAGTCATGGGTCCTATGGCGACGATCCCTCGTTGCCCGATATGGCGCCTGATGATCGAAAGATAGTTACTAAGCCCGTGCGCATTGGCGATAACGTGTGGATAGGCGAAGGTGCAGCGGTGATGCCCGGTGTGACCATTGGCAACGGTGTGATTATCGGTACCAATGCGGTGGTGACTCGCGACGTTCCCGACAACGTGATCGTTGCCGGGGTTCCCGCTAAACCCATTAAACGATTTGTGGGGGGGGGTGGCTTCCCAGTGGAAAACGGTAAGACCCCAAAGGTAAGCATCGTCGTCCCCATGTATAACGTGGGCGAATGCGCCGCGGCTTGTCTTCGCTCTCTTATGGGCCAGACGTATAAAAACATAGAAATTGTGGTTGTTGATGATGGGGCAACCGATGATACGGCAGATATATGCGCCCGTACCATTGCGGATGATGATCGAGTTAAACTCGTTCACAAGGAGAACGGAGGCCTCTCTTCCGCTCGTAACTTCGGCCTCGCCCGTGCTACTGGCGACTTTGTCACATTTGTGGACGGTGACGATGTCCTGGACAAGTGGGCCGTGGGGCATATGGTTGCCCTTGCCCAGAAGACGGGCGTGCCGCTTGTCACATGTGAATATAAGAAGATTGACTCGACTGACGACTTTGGGTGTCAAGAGATTGGCGAAGGCAAGATCGTTTCTGGCGACGAACTTCTTGGAATGTTGCTTCTGCTTAACGGTGAGTCCGGCTCTGCCTGCGCGAAGCTGTATGCTAGGGAACTATTCCCGCTCCTTGCGTTTCCCGAGGGACAACTGTTCGAGGACTTTGGCGTTGAAGCTACTGTCTTCTCTAGTGTTGATAAGGCTTGTATTTCTGGCGCAGAGCTTTATGGCTATCTTGCCCGCGAGGGTTCCATTACTACGAATAAGAAATACGAAGACAAGCACCTTGAGGGCATGGAAGCGTCTTTGTCAACTGTGAGAGACGTGGTTGATGATAGACCTGAGTTGAAAGATGTGTTTGCTTGCTTTGAGGCTTTTTGCTCTCTTCGCGTTGCGTCGAGGCTGGATTTGAATAAATGCATCGACAGGCGCAAGGCTAAGGCTTATATCCTTAATGCGAGGAAACGCTGCAGGAAGGTCGCCGGCAACCCTCTTGCGAGCAAGACTTGGCGCTTTCGCTGCGGGCTTTTTGCTTCTTCGCCAGCACTTCATAATCTTGTATACAGCCTTTACGGCAACTTGACCGGAAAGGTCGTAGGATGATGGATACACTCGAGCTTGATTTGACAAACTCGCATCGCATTGTTCCTCGCAAATCTGACGCCGGTGCATATAACAACGCCTATTTTCTCCTCGCCCTTCTATCATGCTTTCTCTTTCCTTTTGCTTCGATTTTCTTCATTATTCTTTATATTAGGTCCGAGAAGCATTCGAGTGTGGGCCTGGCGATTCTGGTTGGTCTTTGCTCTGGCGCAATTGCCTATGGGGTTAATACGACATTAATGGCTGACATTGATCGATATACCAACAGTCTGCCTATCTTTCGTGAGACATCATTTTGGGACCTCCTTTCAATCAAGGGTGTCTATTCCTCTGTGGGGTCTCATGGTTACAACCTCTTTGCTTGGATTGTTTCGAGATTTAATGATGACCATCTTCTGCGAAGCGCAGTTACAGCAACTTTTTACTCAGTCTTGGCCTTTATTGTTGACGATTATGCCGTGCTTCAGGGGTGGTCGTTTAGGAGGACTTGTGCCGCCCTTTTGATTTCAGTGGCAATCCCACCGTTTTTCAACGTTCTCTCTTATGCAAAAAGTACCCCGGCTTTTTCGTTGCTTCTGTTGGCGCTCTATTTGGACTTTGGGAAGCGTACCGGGCCGGTTGTATTGATTTTGCTTTACGCCTTTGCCGCCTCTACTCATTCATCTGTTTTACCAGTGATAGCTTTAAGAGTTGTGCTGCTTTTCGTAAAAAATGAGATTGCCATTTACGGCATCAGTCTTGCATTACTTCCTTTATCAAATATGCTTTCCGCCGCCTTACCGGCCTCCTTCAGGACGATACCTGTTCTTTCTCTATTTATGAGCGCTTTGGATAAGTTTTCTGTATATAGCGAGTTCAGCGATTGGGGATGGGCCGCGGCATCTCAACATAGTGTGTTGCTTATGGGGTACCGATATAATTTTGAAGCTATCGCTGTTTTCTGCATCCTTTTGGTGTTTAGGCGTTACGACGTTTCTAAATCCGGTTTGCTTGTTTTTTCAGGCATTTGGTCTGCCCTATGCATTGCAGTTTCAGTATTTTTTGCCGCAGATGTTTTCTTTCGGTATGCGATGCCTTGCTCAACGTTGTTTGTCTTAGCTTCTTTGAGTCATAAGGATGATGCCGTAAATCTATTTATAGATATCGCACTTGCGATTATTGCGGTTATCGGTTTTGTCGTTCAGTGGGCTTATCTCGCAAGCGTCGCCGATATGTCCTGCTTTATTCTTCATGGTTTGTTCGGAGTTTAGTTTTGAGTTCTCAACACAAACATTTCTACAGCAATGTCGTTTGGCAGTACGGACTGCAGATTGTTAAGTACATTTTTCCCCTCATTACGCTGCCTTATCTGACACGTGTGCTTCTGCCGGAGGGTTACGCGATCTACGCGTATGTTGTGTCGTTCATGACTTTCGCCCAGACTTTCGTCGATTTTGGCTTCAACCTTTCCGGTACTAAACGCATAGCAAAATCCGAGACTGTTGAAGAGGAGAACCGGGCTATCGGCGCTGTGACAGAGGCTCGCCTGTTGCTTGGTGTAGTGACCGGCGCTGTCGTTGTTGTTGTGGCCTGGTTCATTCCCATTACTCATTCGAACATGCTATATACCATGCTTGCATTTGTTGCTGTATTCGGTAAGGCAGTTGCTCCGGACTTTCTTTTCCAGGGACATGAAAACATGGGTCCATTGACGACTCGCTATTTTGTCTCGAAGGGTGTCTCTACTGCCTTGACGTTCGTCGTTGTCCATTCTATCGATGACATTCTGTGGATTCCTATTCTCGACATCCTTTCGAGCGTTATTGCCCTTGCCTGGTCTTTCATTTCCGCCAAGCGAATGTTCGGTACCACCATTACGTTCGTCCCCCTATGCGAGGCGCTTTCAGAGCTGAAGGTTTCCGCGCTCTATTGTTTCTCGAACATGGCCTCCGTCGTTTTTTCCGGTTTCACTACGCTTTTGATTGGTATCGTGATTACCAACAAGGCGATGATTTCCTACTGGTCCCTTGCTGTGACTGCAATTAATGCCATCCAGTCCCTTTATTCGCCAATTGTGAACAGTCTGTACCCCCATATGGTCAAGGGGGGTGACTACGGTTTTGCAAGGAAGTTGCTCCTTGTCTCTATACCCGTCCTGCTCATTGGCACCATCGCTTTCGCAGCACTTTCCGATGTAGTTATGCTCGTGCTCGGTGGCAAGGACTATCTATCAGGTTCCTGGGTTATCGCCTGGGCTTCACCCGTACTCGTGTTTTCCTTCTATGCAACGATGATCGGCTGGCCGATTCTTGGCGCCTCTGGCAAAGTCACTGAGGTTACCTTCACCACAGTTGGATCTGCTGTATTTTGCATTGTTTCGCTTTTGACCGTGTCTGCAATAGGAGTCGCAAGTTTGCAGGTCATTTGCATCATCCGTTGCCTTACTGAGGCAATTATGTGCGTGAGTCGCATTTGGCTCGCGCGCGGATACTTGTTTCCGTCTCGAAGTGTTACCGCCGATTGCGAAAGGTAAGGAATAAGAAATGAAAAAGTGTGTCGGTATATTGTCACGCCATGCAGTGCCGAACTACGGTTCCATTCTGCAAGCATATGCCCTTCAGGATGCGTTCGCCTCAATGGGTATCAATGCTGAGTATGTTGACTACCGCATCCCCCGAGACTTTCCTTTAGCAGATGCCATGAGGACCTCTGGCGCGCTCGGTCCGATTCGTGCGATTCCAAAAGCGATTGGTGCCCGTAAGTTCGAGGCGATGAGGAGTGATTTGTTGAGGCAGAGCCGTAGGGTTACCGACTCAGAAGAGCTCGGTAAGCTTCTTGCGGAGTATCCTGTCCTTTGTGTGGGAGGCGACCAAGTGTGGAACATCATGTCTGATGGAAACATCGAGGGCGCCTACCTTTTGGAGAGCGCATCAGACGATGCCTACAAGTTCTCCTTCTCTTCCTCCTTTGGTAAAAATGGCCTCGATCCACGCGAACGCGAACGTGCCGCCAAAGCGTTTGCGCGCTTTGATAGGCTTTCAGTGCGCGAGGAAAGTGGGCAGAAAACTCTTGAGGAAATGGGACTTGAGGCGCAAACCGTTGTCGACCCCGTGCACCTGCTCTCAAAAGAGGCCTGGTTTGATCGTGTTGAGCCTCGTGCTCCCCGCGGGGTGAATGGGAAGTACTGCCTGATCTACAACCTGCATCCAAGCGATGCATTCGACCGCTATTCTGCTGCCGCATGCAAGTCACTCGGCCTCGAGGTCGTTAGCATTCGTCCGTCGCTTCGTAAGACGATGGGGAAGAATTTGTTCTACCCGTCGCTTCATGAATTCCTTTGGCTGTTTGACAATGCTACCTGCGTACTCACGGATTCATTCCACGGGACTGCTTTTTCGTTGCTGTTCAATACGCCCTTTGTCGATATTCTGCCTGAGCAGTATGCGGAGCGTAACAAAGCAATTCTTTCTCGCTACGGGTTGGATTCCCGCATAAGCACGGAGCTTCAGCCAGAAGAGCTTTGCCTCAACGATTTTGATTGGGCGGGCGTCAATGAGTCGCTTGCCGTCAACCGTGAGTCCTCCTCGGAGTTCCTTTGTGACACCGTTGGCGAGTTCTCCGCCCGTCTTGCTCGCTAGAATAATGAATGGAAGGTCGTATTTTGAGTCAGCCATCTGTTTCCATCATCGTCGCTGTTTACAAATCTGAACAATTTCTGCCGAAGCTTCTTCATTCCTTTGAGGTTCAAACCCATAAGAATCTCCAGATTATTCTCGTTGACGATGGTTCTCCCGATGACAGCGGTCGAATCTGTGATGACTATGCTACACGTGACCCTAGGGCTATTGTTATTCACAAGCCTAATGGCGGCACTTGCTCCGCTAGGAATGCGGGACTTGGTGTTGCGACGGGTGACTATCTCATGATTGTGGACGGTGACGACTGGCTGGAGCCCGATTGCGTCGAATATTTGGTCGACTTGGCAGAGAGCACCGGCTCCGACATGTCCTACTCGGTGAATCTCTTTACAACGCGCGATAGGGAGCAGATTGTTGAGGATGTCCGAGAGACCTGGTCGGCAGAGCGCGCTACCTCTGCCATCATCTATCCCTTTATGCGACTAGGGCCTTGGAATAAGTTGTACAAACGTTCCGTAGTTGTCGACAACAATATTTCGTTTTCCGTTCCTTGGTTCGGCGAGGGTCTGTACTTTGCTACCGAGGTTGCACAGCACTCTAATCATGTGGGCATCGGTCGACGTAAGGTCTACAACTACCGTCTGAATAACATGGGTAGCGGTCTTACCAACTACAACGTTCAAAATGGCAAGAACGCCCTTGGAAATATTAAATTCATTAAAGAGAACTTGACTCTGGACACTCCGATGGTTCGCCACGCATGCAATTGGCATATCTGGCGAAACTACGAGTTCCTACTCACTCAGATAATAGGTGCGGATGAAATGGACTCCGAAGGTGAACTCGTGAAAGAATGTACGGCGTACGTTAGGAAGAACTGGCTGTCCGTGTTCAAGAACAGCGAGGTCGGCCGTTCCGAGAAAGTAAAGATTGCATGCTGCGGCATGGCACCCGTGCTTTACGCGAAGCTGGTCATAGATCGAAATCGGAAGGGGCTCGAGGCCGATAAAGGCAAGTTCATGGATGTCGAGGAGTAGGTGCATGGCGAATTTAAAGCACGCAATCAAGCAGGGCATCGTCGCTCTCAAAGCCAAGAATATACAGCCTGTGATGCAGACCGTCGGCGATGAATGCTTGCTCAAGGGGAAGACCGCCCTCGTAGTGGGAGGCTCAGGCGGAATCGGCAAGGCGGTCGCCAAGGCGTTCCTGAAGAACGGCGCGAATGTTGTCATCGCCGGCACTAGGCGCGCGAAGGTCGACAAGGTGGTGTTAGAGCTTGGCGGGAATTGCGCCGGGGTTGTTGTCGACCTTGCCGAGCCAGAGACCTTTTCGAAAGTCATCGACGAGGCGGTGGCATTCTACGGCCCCATCAATATCCTAGTCAATTCTGCCGGCGTTCACACCGAGGACGTCTCCATGGGCGGGTTTCTCGATTTTTCAGTTGAGGAATACGATCGCATCTTGGACATCAACCTGCGCGGCGTCTACTTCATGGTGCAGTCTGTTGCAAAGCGCATGATTTCCGATAAGGTCAGCAATGGGCATATCCTTATCGTCTCATCCTCGGCCGGCAACGAGCCCGCATGGTCTCCCTACCGCGTGTCGAAGTGGGGTCTGAAGGGTATCACTGAGGGCATGGCATCCTCCCTGGTTCCTCATGGCATTGTAGTCAACGCGATTGCGCCCGGCAGTACGGCGACTCCTCTTCTTGGCGTCGAGAAGGGCGACAGCATCTCCGCTGAGGACAACAGGCTTGGCAGGTTCGCCATGCCCGAGGAGATCGCAGAGTTCGCCGTGATGTTGGCCAGCCCCATGGGCGACATGGTCGTTGGCGACACTTTGTACGTCTCCGGTGGCCGTGGGGTCTGTGATATCCGGTAGCGGCTTTGCGGGCGCTTCAAAGTATGAGATCGCCTTTACCGTAGAAGCAGCCTGGCTGCCTCGGAGGCTTGCGTCGAACCGTCTTCGAGGGAGACTAAGCATCGAAACAGCCTCTTTGCCAAACCTTCGGTTGCAATGAAACTTATGGTGCAACTTTTCGAGGTGACACCTCCGATTGCGGTGTTGTACCAGGTCCTGCCTCCGTTGTCAGAACATTGCCATTGAAATGCGGCCGCGTGCTCAGCGTCGATTGAGAACGAGGCCTCAATTCCTGCGCTCGTTGCGCAATCTTTCGGCTGCGTGGTGATCCTCTCTTTATTCGACAATAACGAGAGTTTGGCGTTTTGAGTCGCAGCTGTTGTTCCATCCTGGAAGGTGACAACGCACCTGTAGAGACGTTTCGCAAGTGCGGCACTGGCGGTGAACCGCAGCGTAGGCAGCTTTGAGGCGGCATTGCCAATCCCGGTGTCGTACCAGCCCTTCCCATCATTGTCGGAACATTGCCACTGGTACGAGATGGCACCTAGGGCTCGCACGGAGAAAGACGCTTCGGATCCTGTCGAGGCAGCCGTGTCTCGCGGTTGCCCGGTTATTTGGTTAGCGCTTAGTTTTAGTTGCGCAGTGTTTGAAGCCGAGCTAGTCCCATCAGGGAAGAATGCCAAGCATCTATAGCGGCGTTTTGACAATCCCGTACTTGCAGTGAACTCGATTCTCGCCTGCGTGGAAGTCTCACCTCCGATCCCCGTGTTGTACCATGATCTGCCCTCATTGTCGGAGCATTGCCACTGGAACGAAGTAGCCCGCTCTGCTTCGATGGCGAAGAACGCTGTTGACCCTGCGGCAGTTGTGCAGTCTTCGGGCTGGGAGCTGATGGCGTATCGGGCGACAAGGACGAGGCGTGCGGGCTCGCTTGCGAGGGTGCTGCTGTTCGGGAACGAGACTAGGCAGCGGTAGAGCCTCTTCGCGAGCTGGGCATTGGATGCAAACCTCAGGGTTTTCTGCCTGGAAGTTTCGCCGCCTATACCCGTGTTGAACCAACTTGAACCTCCGTTGTCGGAGCATTGCCATTGGAACGATGTCGCGCTTGGTGCCGTTACGGTGAATTCGGCTTGGGCTCCGTTGTATACTTCACAGTCCTTCGGCATGGTTGTTATGGCGTACGTGGTGTCATAGCTTGCTGTGAGGTCGTACTTGGCGCTCCATTTGCTGTTCGATTCTTTTGTGACGCTAGATGCCGCAGTAAGCTCAACCTTGGCGCCACCGGTCTTCCACTCCCTCTGATTCATCGCATAAGCAACAATCCCGTTCTGAATCCCCGAGATACTCGGCGGGAAGGACTGGTTATCTGCATTGATGGAAAAGCCCTCTTCCTTGGCATCCAGGTGCTGCTGAATGCGGTCGGCATATTTCTCGGCCCATTCATCGGCCTTGCCATTTCGCACAAAGTAATTGTTGGACAGGTCGGTTGAACGATAGACGTAGTCGGCCTTTTGATAGTTTGCCGTGTGGTCGGAGTGGGCGATTGCCATGAGCTCGTCGGTCAGGCCAAAGTACAGATGGCGCTGGTCCAGGTCTCCGTACCAGTTGTCGCTGGTGTCGTCCCAGGTTAGGTCCATCTGGCACCATTTGCCGTCGATCTTTACGGCGTTCCAGGTGTGGCCGTTGCCGGTGATGCGGCCGTTGGCGATGCCCGCTGCGTCAAGGAGCTTGGAGTAGATGCGCTGGTAGCTCTCGCAGGTGCCTTGGTGGCGGGTGAGGCCGCTCTCGGCGCTGCACCAGTTGAGGCTGTGGTCGTACTCCAGCTGGTCGAGCGTCCAGTCGTGGAGCCACAGCGCCATGTCGTATTCCGAGCCGTTTGTCTGTTGCCTGCACAGGTCAACGACGTCGTTGACGATCTTCGTGACGCTCGGGCGGGCGGCGTCGTTTACGGTCACCTCCGCCGTGGTGCGCAGGTAGTAGATCCCCTTGTCGTTTTGGGGGTCGTTTCTGTCGTTGTCCATAAAGTAGAAGTAGATGCGGTACGTGCCCGACGCCGTGAAGTCAAAGGTAAAGTCGTGGCCCGCGGTGCCCAGGCTGTAGTAGCTGGCCCATGCCGGGCGCGACGGGTCGCAGACGCTTTCCTGGCTGCCGCCATCCCAATAGGTGGGCACGTCCATGCGCGCCTTGGCCTGGGACGAGCCGTTGGCCTGGGTTACGTGGAAGGTCGTCGCGGTGCCCGCGGGGGCGTCGTTCCAGGAGACGGTGAAGGTGACGCCGTTTTGGGTTGCCGTTGCTGAGTGGGCGTAGGTGGTTTGTGACGTGGCGGAGATTGCGGCGGGCGTGGGGGTGGCTTGGGCGCGGAGGGATAGGGTGGGAGTGCCGGTTGCGGCAGTGGTGTCGGGCGTGGTGGGGGCGGTGTCAGCGCTTTCCGTGTTGGCTGCGCTGGTGCCGGTGGATGTTGCGGTGCCGTCCTCTGCGGTATCTGCTGCCGCATTTGTGTTGGCGCCGTCTTCGGCCTTGCCTGCGTCGCTGTTCGTGGCGTCGGCTTGCGCCTGCTGCCCGGCGGTTTCTTGAGGCTGAATCGCCTCCGCAATGGCTGCCATGGGCAACGTCGCGCCGACGATGGACGTGCACGCGATCGCGCAGAGCAGGTAGTAAAGGGGTCGTTTCATAGCGGAGCCTCTCGGTGAGCAGCCAATAGGGTCCGAAGGCAGCTCCAGGCCAGCACTCCGCACATATTTTCTTGGGGTTAATTTTACGGGAACACCAGTCAACATCAGCGAACTTTCTGGGGAATGTTGGGGAAGGGTACCGTCAAGATTCTTTTGCAAATTGATTTTGCTGTCCTCGACCCCGTCCTCTTCTAGCCCTCCGCCTTTCCCTTCAGTTCGTCCATCTCCTCCAGCTTCGACATATTCAGACACCTCCTCTTGCCCCACTCGCGCTCCGCCACGTACTTCAGCCTCGCCGTCACCAGCATGAGGGCCGAGCTGCCGTCCGGGAAGGTCCCGACGACCCTCGTCCTCCTCCTGATCTCGCGGTTGATACGCTCGATCCCGTTGTTCGTCCTGATCCGGCTCAGCACACTCGCTCCCTGAGCTTGAGATTGTCACAATATCAGGTTTTGGGGGAGGGTGAAGTTCGTCGTGAGAATCATATCAGGCCCGAGTCTGGTCTACGCCATGACGTATTACGACAGCTCGATTTCAGGCTGCCGTTTGACGAAAATTATTAGACCAATGTGCCCCGTTAAAGCGTTAGGGAGTACCATTGCCTCAGGCGTTCACTGTCTGGTGCATGACGTTAATATCTGTTCGCTGACCTTGCAATTTGGTTAACCGTTTACTGAGTGAGCATTTGCTCGTTTAGGTGTGGCCGTATTGCAGCGGTAGCGATTCACGGCAATCGATTATGTGCATATGGGCGATCCTCATGTTCTCGCAAAGCCCGTATTCTATTGCCACTCTCTGTAGGGCTGCGTCAAATAAAGTCGTCGCTGTGATGGCGTGAGACGTTTTACATGTCTGGGAGGTCGAAGCGCATGCATGGCAACTTACTTCACGAACTAAAATGGATTCTTTCGGATGTTAAGCCGAACTCTGCGAAATTCGATTCGGTTATTACTGATCTGGCTGATATCGTATTTACGTCTAAGGACTATGATGAGATCCTTTCCGAATTGGAAGATATCTATTTCCATGAAGGGAATGGGTCTAATTTCCGATTCGGTTTTGCCGGCTTTTACTTACTCTCGGTGATTTATAGACGAGCCTGCGATCGTCAAAAACTGCAGTCGCTTATTACGCATGGGGCTACTCGATTCGAAGATAACATCGATTTCAAGCTTGTATATCTTAGCTGCTATGAGTTTTGTAATCCTCTTGGTAAATCTCATGCCGAGTTGCTAGAAGATGCGAATACTCTTTGTTCTCAGTTCCCGGATAGGCCATCATGCCTGCACGTATATGCCCATATTGTTGCCTCACTTATGGAGAGCGGGGTAGAGGTAGATGCGGCTTATCTTGATGAGGCGATTGAGTTTGTCGACCGTGCAATTAGTTTGGATTCATCTTATCCAAAATACCGTGTTACAAGGGCTCGACTTAATGCGTTGAAGGGGGATTTGAATAAAGCATACATTGATTTTGACAAAGCCGTGTCTTTGCTGCATCCGACTTCCCCTGAATATCCAAAGCATCTCGCCGATATTGAAGCCGCTCGATTACGTGCAGACTTTCTGTCGTCGAATAAGAGAATTGCTGACCGTGCTTCTATAGAAATTGAAAACGTAAAAGCAAGTGTGTCAAGTAACGTTGAAATTGTTGGTCTATTTTCCGCCGTGCTTTCTGTGGTTTTTACCATGGCGTCTATTACTTCACAATCATTGCTGAAGTTTTTCGAGCTTGCGTTTCTTGCATGCTCTTTGTTTGGACTATTGATTATGGTATTTGCGGTGTTTTCCCTCATTTCGGGGCGGGACGAAAAGCTGTGTCGTCGCTTGATTATCTTTGGTATCGTTTTCGCCTTTATTCCGATTGCCTTGTATGGAGCCGTCCCTTTAATTGTTTCTTTAATGCCTGGTAAGTGAGCGGCGTGTGTAGGTAGAATCAATATATTCGACGGAGTAGTATTTCGGAGGTCGCGCAGTGGATTGCCGTGATTTTGATCCTCAGCTTTGTATTGTCCAGCTTACGGACTTTCATTTCAAAGAACTTCAGGGCAATTATCAAAAACGGGTAGACGATATCCTCGTGACTATTAAAAAGAGTATTAAGTCTGGGACCGTATTGCTGCTTGTTACTGGTGATGTTGCCCGAACTGGCAAGGAAAGCGAATATCAATCAGCGGCTATGTTCTTTGACTATCTGATTGAACAACTGAACCAACCTGAATACCAATTGAAAGTTTATATATTGCCGGGAAATCATGATTTGCATGGCCCGTGTAAGTCTATTGAGTACTTTTCTGGCGAGCAGTACGATCTGGATCTCGACTATATGGCATCATTTTATGAGTTTGCCAGCAAGTATAACAACGAATTTGTTTTAGGTCAGCCACAGCCAATTGTTTTTGAGGTTGAGGGGACACAAGTCTCGGTATCTGGTTTTAATAGCGCCCCCTTATCTACTCTTGATGGTGATGATAAAGGGTTTCACGTATTGAGAAACCCTGAGCGCGCTCTACTTGATAACACACCGGACACAGGCCTTCATATTTTTGCTTCGCATCATGGTCCAGAGTGGTTCCGCGATAATGAGCGTATTAGCCTGGAGAATATGCTTGCCAACTGCTTTGACTTTGCGTTTACGGGACATGAGCATATGGGACAAAGCCGCTGCGTAGGTGGTTTGTCAGGTGAGTCCTGTGTTGTCGTGCGAGGAGGAACCTATTCACTTTGCGATGATGACCAGAGCTCCTATAAAATGCTACTAATTCGCTTTGGAGAGTTTGGCAGCTATGAATTTGCGGAAAGGGTCTATGGCTGGGAAGCCTCTGCACAAATTCACACGCTTCTCGATGAGGCCCACTCTTATCGGCGTTATATAAAATCAAAATCGTACTTCAGACCGCGCTCAGATTTTGTGAACGAGCTTTTTGAAACTGAAGATAATTCAAGCGAATCATTTAAGGACTCATTTGTGTTTCCTTCTTTGAAAGAAGAGATCGCAACTGGCACAAAAGATGGTGAACTAAGAATTAATGACCAAAAGTTAATATCTGATATCCATTCTTTTATGGAGTTCCTGCTTGATGTTAAAACGCTTGAAATCCATAGTGATATTCGTGCGGGCAAGAGCTCTTTACTTAAAGCCATATACCGCGAGTCGTTGGCGATGGGCTATTCGCCTCTATTGTTGACTCCCGATTATTCAACTGGTTCCATTTCACGAACGCTGTCATCCATTATCAAGGATCAGTATGGTGATACTCGGGAAGCTGTTGAACTGTTTGGACGGATTCCTCGTGAAAAAGTTCTTTTGCTCGTTGATGACTTCGATTCTCTGAAGAGAAAAGCTAAAAAATCCGATGTCATTAAATCGATGCTCAAGACTGCCGGCAATATTGTTTTAATTACTGCTAATAGTTTTACGTTTGAGTTGGACGAAACAGTCGAGGTCGATTTTCGACATCTGCTTATCTGTCCTTGGACGAAAAATAAAAGAGATGAGTTAATTCAAAAGAGATGTAAGGGTACTGGGCTTTCCGATGCACAGGTAGATGAGCTTATTGCCATTGTTGATAAAGCTGTTGGCTCTCATTTTCAATTGTTTGATATGACTCCGCCCTTCATCAATCAATATATTGATTTTTACATTTATGATTCCGGTGCGTCTTTTATCAAGGGTGACTTGCCGTTTACGTCAATTATGAATTCAAACGTCAAAAGAAAGATATGTAATGTCATATCAGATGGCGAGAATCAGATGCTCGATATATTGGCGGATGCGGTTATTACCGTTTTGAAGAAACTGGCTCTTAAAATTCACTCTGATCGAACGACTGTTTTCTCGAGTATGACATTCTCTGAAGTGGCTGAAAACTACCTGAGTGAATACGGTATCCCTATAACTCCAAAAATAATCATGGATGCTTCTGTCCAGTCTGGCGTGCTCCTAGTTGAAGACAATGGCTTTAACTACTCTTTTGCCTCGAGAAGTCTGTATGCCTATTTTGTTGCTCAGGCAATTGATCTTGAGTTTGACGAGGACGTGGACAAGGGAGAATCCTATGTACTGCGCCTTTTGGATGAACTTGATTTTTCCATAAATGAAGAGATACTCGTTTTGCTTGAGGGAACTCGATTCATTCCCTGGCTAACCCAAAAACTAGTCGAAAAGGCATCGGATGCCGTGGATAGTTCAGATGTCATTTTTAATCAGGGAAAAACCTATAAAAGTTTGAGTGGGTTGGAAGGCATTAAGATTGCTCCGCCCTCTCAAGAAGGTGCGGGTGCCATTCGCAGCGTAACTGATGAGATAGAGAAAAGAAATTGTGAAGCCATTGAAAGGGTTAGTTATGCTGGCGTTTATGAATATGAGGTTCCTGAAACGAGGAGTGCCTTTCAGTCGGCAATTATTGCTTTGAAATATGTTGCTATTGCGGGACGTTGCCTTAATCGACAGCAGGTAAAACTAAAGGAGCCGCTTAAGGCGACTGTTAGAGAACAAATCTACTACGCAACTGGCGCTGCTCTCAATTTGCTTTTAGAAGCGGTTGATGATTCCTATGACGAAATGGTCGAAGATGTTGTTGGCCAGCTAGATTCTCCGGAAGAGGCTAGGCCAAAAATTAGAAAGTTATTATCTATGGTAGCGCTGTCGGGTTGTATCGGACAGCTGGACACGGTAGCGTCTAATGCCTGTGGACCTCTTAGTGTTCTGGGTTTCTCCAAGATTATTGACGAAAGCGATTTTTACTCGCTATTTATGCTCGCGCTATATCTGCGGTCGAACTCCGAGAAGGAGTTTTGCAACGTAGCAAAGAAATCCATTAAGACTGCGCGGGAGCATGTCGCGTGGCCTTTTATTGTGGCGATTACGGTTTTGTCTGCTGGATATATTGTCGAGCATCCTCATATGAGCAAATCTGCACGTCAATCTCTTGTTGATACTGTGTTCAATGGTAATCAGAAAGCAAAGGCGAAATTCCTGAAGTCTGCTCAGGCTTAGATAGTGATGATATGGCTTTGCGTTTGCTTGCCAGTTTACCGAAAGCGGTGATTCCATGTTCAAGGCCAAGTTTTTCTGCTCTGCTATAGGTAATCAGGTTAATGAAGATTACGTTGCAGTTGGGTCGACATATGCTGTGCTACTCGATGGAGCCTCTGGCATCACCGGCACGCGTGTGCTGCCGCATCATTCTGGTTCGGACGCTCAGTGGTTCAGTCATTTTGTTGGCGTCCGCATTTGTGAGTATTTAGACATGTCTCGTGGAATTGTCGATTCCATACGCCTCGCGGTGGAAGATTCGTGTGACTTTATCGGCAAACACGGTTTGACGGACAACGAGGAACTGTTTCCCTCCTCCACGTTGGTGGTGGTCTCTGTTTCAGGCGATTTGGTCGATATTGTCTCCCTAGGTGACTCTCCAGCGTTCATCGGTTTTAAAGACGGCTCGCTCGTGACTATGTCTGATGAGCGGATTGCGGAGCTCGACCAAACAGCAGTGGACGTGATGGTCGATCGCTCGCGTGGCAGAGCAATGACTGGGGTGCAGAAGCGTGCTGCCGTCAACGATATATTGCTTGCGAACCGTCAGCTCAAGAATAAGCCCGATGGCTATTGGATTCTTGATCCGTCTGGGGTTGCCTTGGAGCATCTCAATGTGATGCAGTATCCTGTCGAGGATGTTGATTATGTTTGCGCTATGTCCGACGGGCTGGAGCGCGCATTTGATCTGTTTGGGTTGGCCGATCCTGCGGCGTTTCTCGCTACGGCGACTCGCGAGTCGTTTGATGAGCTCCTTGTACGTCTGCGCGCTGAAGAAAACCTGGACCCAGACTTTGATCATTATCCACGGCTTAAGCTGCACGATGACGCATCGTGCTTTATATTGCGGCTGTAGGGGATGAGGCTGGCCGCATTTGACTGGCAATTTAGAAGTAATTACTTCTGGTGTATACGTACAAATTAGCAACGAAATGGCTAGAACTGGCCAACCAAGATACGGCAATCAACCTCGGTTGGCCACATAACTAGTTGACTAATTTATGAAAGGAGTTTATTCAAAATCAACTTCAACCTGGCTCTCCTCATAAATATTAAGCTCGTTTTCGACTCTAATGCGGTTGACCTGCCAGCCCAGTGCGTTGCACTGCTGAATGAAAGAGTCGATGCGATTGACTCCGTCGAGCTCGCGAACGGTGATTACGACGGCAAACCTTTGCGGTTCATGGGACCCATCTTGATATCGTGAGGTCTTGCGTATCTTCAAACCCCAGAGAGGGTTTTCATAAGCCTTTTTTGGCCTGCTTCGATTGGTTAGGGAGTCAGATATTGACTTCGTATTGTCCCACTTCTGAAGGCTCTTTCTGGCAGTTTCTTCGTCAGTGTAGTCTTCTTTCTCTCCCTGCGTGTTTGCTTTGAGGGAACTGAGCTTGCCTTTGTTCAACCTTCCAAAATGTAAATCAAGCTCCGTGCAGGTATAGTCAACGCCTTGATCGCGATTGCATTTTGGAAAGTAACAAAGGGTTGCCCGTGCGACAGAAGGATGAGTGTTTCTGACGGCTGGAATCGGTATCTTGTAGTTGTATGTTTCGTAATCGGTGACGGTTCCCGTAATGAGGAACTTAATTTCATCGTTTCTGCTTTTAATTACATCGTTAATATGAATCGGCACTACTCCATAGCCAAGAGAGTTCATATCCGAAGGCTGATTCCAAGATTTTGACGAATCGATCAAGAGTGCCTTCGCTGACTCGCAGCTAAGGTGCATTTTGTAGATGAGATAAGCTGCTTTTCTTGCGACAAGGGGCGCTGCGAGGGATGTGCCCATTTCCTTTTTTGGTCTGTCGCTCCCATAGCAGTTGAGCGGTTCGTCTATATCTCCACCATAGTATGAAACATCGGGCTTATGCTGAAAATGGAGCACAGGACCTCTCCGAGTATATGAAGCGGGAGTTTTATCACGCCTTACCGAGTTGACTACGAGAGCGTTGACGGAGTCCGCTGGAGACCCTATTCGATCTGTTGAGCCATCGTGATTGTTTGTGCCGGCAACGACAAACAGAACATCATATTCTGCCTGCAATTTATCCAGTAGGGCGGCTTCGGGTGATATTGAATTGTGGTCGATGGATTCATCAGATCCAAGAGACAGATTCCAAACCTTGATGCCTGGGTTTTCACTCAAAATTTTACGCAGCATCGTCATAATGGTGAATGAGCTGTAGTTTCCGCCAGTTGCTACTCCAAAATGCTTGACCCTAAAATTGCCGCATCCGTCTTCCAGCCATGGGTTGCATCTCGGTCCATCGATAATTAGTGAATCGACAGATGTCCCATGAGAGGTGTCGGAAGGTCTTATTTCAACATCCTCCGGGAGCATCGACTTGTATTCAACCCAATTGTGGAAGTAAGGCAAACTTTTTTGTTCGTACGCAGTATCGATAACACCGATCACGGGTTCGGTTGAAGGAAATAGCGGTAGATTGCTTTCCCGCATTACCGTTTCAGAGCTGGCCCGTATTGGGGTATAGGAGGATAAATCGTTTATGCTCATTGCTACAAGGTATGGAGCCTTGCTTGTTAGCTCGTAGTATTGCTCTTCTGAAAGTTGTACGGTGTTATCGAGGATATCGGCTGCGGCAACGTTGAGATCGAGTTTTTGCAGCAGTGTTTTGATATCAACTTCTGTTCGGTAAAGAGTTACTAACGAGTTCGTTGGAGCCGTCGACGTTGTCTTGGTATGAACGGTGGGTGCATCGCTAATATATATTTTCTCGACATAGTGGCAGTCTCGTATTAGCTGAGAAAAGGCGCTTTTACTGATAATGGTCGAGTAGTCTCGTTTCCATTTTTTTGATTCAACTGAATCCTTTTCATCCCAAAGACTGCTCAATTTGTTCTTGTCTATGGATCCTGAGAAGTGGTTATCCACAATGCGGGCAGCTTCCCTCAGCTCATTTATCGTTGAAATTATAGTCTCTTTAGGCACGTAATGAGTCATTACGTGCCTTGCGCGGGGAGTATCGATATCTAGATAGCGAGCGCCCCTAATGGTTGCCTCGGGTTCTTGGCCTATCCCGCCCTTGAGGAGACGTCGGACTCTGTTGCTCTTTGCGACGATCTGCCTGTATTCGATTGATACAAGTATGCTCTTAATTAAAAATTCGCCACTCCATTCTTCAAGGAGCGTTTCTAGAGATGTGCCTAGCCGTTTGATTTTCGTAGAAGTGACCTTAGCTTTTGCGGGAAGCGACGGAGCTCCCGGCCCAGACGCGCCCTTTGTTTCGAAGGCACCTGAGAGACGAAGCAAATCATTCATGATTATCCTTTCAGGTTTCTGGCGATGGTGCTCCTGGATATTCCTGTCAATGCTTCAATTTCCCGAAGCGTAAACCCCTGTTTTCTTAGAACTTCAATGTCGACCTTATCCATGTCGTTTAGTTGGAGATACAGCCTGGTTAGATAGTCGGTCTCGACGGTTGGATCGGAAAAGGCGATTGAGGTTTTTATGATGTTCTTCAATTCTCCGGGATTGGGAATTGAGATACAGGTATCAAATATTTTTTTCAAAGTCCGAGAATCATATTTTATGAAGTCGTAGCGTTTGCTTTGTGACTTAATGATCAGCAGGGCTATTTCTGCCAAGTCCTCATGGCTGTATTTGTCAAAGTTAATTTGTGCGTCAAATCGGCGCAAGAGTGCCTTGTCAAGCTTGTCGTGAAGATTCGTTGTTGCAATTATGTTTGCGCAACCGTCAAGCCCATCGAGCTCTTTAAGAAGAGAACTTGTCGCTCGTCCCATTTCACGAACATCGTTTTGCCCAATCCTATCGAGAGCGAGCGCATCGATTTCGTCAAATAGAAACAGAGATTCCGAGCCGGTGTCTTTGATCTCGCTAAAGACCCTGTTGATGTTCTTGGACGTTTCGCCCAATTTGCTATCGATAATGAGATTGAAGTCAACAGAAAAAAGCTTCTTTCCCAGTATTCTTGCGATCTGTTTGACTGTTTCGGTTTTACCGGTTCCAGGGGCGCCGTAGAAAAGGACGGTATTGATTCCCATGTTTCTGTTTAGGGCGTTTATCAGTCCATGTATTTCTTGGGAGATGCATTCGGGAAGGGGTAGAGGATCGTTGTTTATAACGACCTGCTGTAGGTACTCATAAGGCTGCTCAAGCGTTTGAGGTATAAATGTCCTCGTCTGAGCGAGAAGACTCATTATATAGCCCGCGAGATCTCCATAGCCGGTATCTTCGAATTCCTTGGCGATACGCGAGGCGGTTTCATTGAAAGCGACTTCGTTGTCCTCTGAATGGAAGCGGATTAAATCAATTATATCGGCACGTTTCATGGCCTCTCCTTTCTAGGAGAATTATAACATGAGACAGAATGAGACAAACGTATAAAATATTGAATTGACTTTGAGAACCTCATACGTTATGGTACAGATGTTCGTAGCGATTCGTTGAAAGGAGGGAAGTATGCCTGTCCATCACGGCGGTAAAGTCGGTGCGGCTGCCAAAAAGCTTGCAAGCTCCAGCTCTAGCTCAAAGCAGAAGTCTTTGGCAGCAAAGACTTTGGTCAAGCACCAAATCGCGAAGCATCGCTAAGCAATGCGATATCTCTTCGAAGGAGGTGAAGGAATGTACGTGACAATTACTATCCCCAAATACCGCGTTACCAAGACCGGACGTCTGGTAAAGGTGGGGAGTACTACCAAAAAGGTTCACGTGAAGAACCGTTAGTGGTCAGGCCCTAGAGGCTGACTAAGGCCTGACAAATAAATGACTGCGACCAGTCACTTTTATCTTAAGGGGTATTCGGGCTTCTTTCAAGCTCGGGTACCCCTTAGGTGTTTCTCGCTTGTGTGCTTGTGTGCACACCTGTCCTTTATAACGATAGGCCTCTCATGAGTAATAATAAACACGTTGAAGAACGAGTGGGTGAGGGCTTGTGGGGCAGAAGTGAGTAATCGCCCTCATCGACAACGTCAATATTGCGCTTAAGAACCGTCCACTCGCATCTAGAAAATTGTTTTTCGGCACCGCGATATTCTCATCGGCATCGCCCGCTGGTGCGTTCCGGCTGTCCATGCGGCCGAGACCAAGGAGGTACAGCATGGCGAGAAGGATATGAGCCAAGATGCCACTCAGATTCTGTGCGTCCGGCCCGTCGCAGAACACGATAGCCCGCGCGGCGCCAGGGAGGTGCTCAACAAAACCGCAGGTCACGATAGTTTTAAACAGCGGTTAGGTCGACCGATCTCAGGTTTTCACCAAACTTTTGGAAACGCCGAACGGAAGTATGCGGCAAATTTCGGTACCCTCGAGCACACCGCTTTTTTCATGAAAAGAAACCGCTGGTAGAAGCGTTGCCGCTTTCCAGTGTGGTCGGCATGTCTAGTATTTGCAGCATACTTCTGGTTTGAGCGGCTCTCGCAGTAGGTTTTCATGGTTCGGATGGGCTTTGGTTACACGACTTTTCCCGCAGTGACGTAATTGATGCAGGTCTCCTATCTCTTGCCGTAATATAATTACGGCAAGAGATAGGAGACTCTCATGCTTAAGCGTTTTACTGTTGATGGCTATAGGAATTTTTCGACTCGGGTTTTATTTAATTTTGCTGCTTCTCGTGATTACCAGTTTGCAGAAAATAACGTTAAAAACGGAACCGTGAAAACCGCACTTTTGATCGGCAGAAATGCGTCTGGTAAATCGAATTTCGGTTCAGCTTTATTCGACATTACACTCGGCTTTCCAGAGGCATTCGATTATTCTGACCAGGATGATCGTCTGTTTTTGAATGCTGATTGTGGGCGAGGCACGGCACAGTTCACTTATGTCTTTGAATTTGACGGTCGCGAAATCAATTACAGCTATGAGAAGACTTCTCCGACTACTTGGCTTCATGAGAGCCTATCGATTGATGAGAGTCTCATTTTCGATTTCAATAACGCACGCGGCGTTTTCGAAGAGAACCATCTTGAACGAATTGGTGCTGCTGGGATCAATTTTGAATTCTCCGATACTTCGTTGAGCCTTCTTTCATATATAACGAGCAGTCTTCCAACTAATGTTTTAGGCGTCTTGGCGGAGTTGCGACGATTTGTCTCGCGCATGAGGCTGATTCGCATGGACTTTTTTCGATTAAAAGGGTTTGAAACAAGAAGGGTGATCGACAAGATCATACGCGAGAACAAAGTTGCGGAATTCGAGTCATTTATTCGCAATTTTGGAGTCGATGAGTCTCTGATCGTTATTAAAGAGTCCGACGGCTCGCCTGTTCTGTATTTCAATCACCCTATTCGATGCATCCCGTTTGTCGAGGCATGTTCTAGCGGTACAAGAACCCTGGTTAAGTTGTTCTCTGAGCTTGAGCTTAACGAGTCGGCCAGTTTTTTGTTCATAGATGAGTTTGACGCTTTTTGTCACTTTGAGATGGCAGAGAGCCTTTTGAAGTTCTTTGCTTCAAAGGCATCGTGTCAGATTCTGTGCTCGACCCACAATACCTCGCTTGTTAAGAATGGCGTAATGAGGCCTGACTGCGTTTATCAAATCTCTGCAAAAGGGGGCATTCGAACTTTGGCCGATTCCACCGATCGCGAGTTGAGGCTTGGCAACAACATTGAGAAGCTCCTCCGTGCCGGAGAGTTTGACTAGTCATGAACAATGCGTCCGTAAAGAACGTCCTGCTCATTGTCGAAGGTGCTAAACGCGAGCCGCAGCTGATGGAGCGCATGTTTGATTCTTTTAGCCTCGCAGATGATCATCAAATTGTTCATGTCGAGATTAATGTTCATGACTTTCTAGACAAGCTCTTTCAAGAATACGGTTGCGATTTTGAGGCCGTTGATCTTAGGTCCTTTGTTGCCGAGCTTCTTCCGGATAAAGATGATGCGACAGAGCTTCTCGAATCCAGTTTTACTGACACCTTGCTCATATTTGACTTAGATCCTCAGGACAATCGGCACGATTTTAAGCGGCTTGAGCTAATGCAAGACTATTACTGCGATAGTACTGATATGGGTCAACTATATCTAAGCTATCCATCGGTTGAAGCATATCGTGATTTTGATCCCCTGAAGTATCGCTCTCTGGATGACGCCCTTGTTCCTTCAAATGTGATTTTTGGTCAGCGATCTTATAAGGACTGGGTTGCCAGGAGGGGAGATTCGCTTGCGGATATTGGGCGTATTGATGGTTTTACATTTGCTTGCATTATTGCCGTCCATGCCCTGAGGTCGCTTTGGTTAACTAATGAGCAGGTGATGCCAATTGCAAATGAGCCTCTGGCTGACTTAGCTGCGACCGTGGCGGGAATCAATCATTCTGAACTTCTGCTCAATGAGATTGATCGTCTGAACAATGATTCATTTTGCGCATGCTGCACCTGCCTTTTCTTTATTGCAAATTGGCCTAAGAGGCTTAACGACGTTTGGAACAAAGCGATTAAGAGGGGTTTGGGTATTCGATTGGTTTAAAGAGGGTCGTACCGTGCGTTGGGAGCCCGTCGACGAGGTTCGTAACGTGCGCATTGTTGGCGATGTCTCGTCGGTCGAGGTGTTTGTGAACGATGGTGCGCTTGTGTTCTCGACGCGCATCTATCCCGAGGCCTATGGCGTGACCGTTGACGCTTCGGGTGCGAGTGTGACCTATCACACGCTCGATATCTAGGCGATTCGTTGCCTATCGGAGCTATACTGCAGCCGTTGCCCACGATGCGGGGAACACCCGCATCGTGGGTTTTTGCTTATGAAGGGACGGTGCCGCGTGGACGTACAGCAGCTAGAAGAGGCCTGGGCTTTGAGGGCCGGCGCGCGTGAGGCGCGATTGGTTGCGGCCTCGCATGTGCCGGCGGCGCTGTCTCTGTTGGGGGTTGTACGTCCCGGCGATCGCCTGGTTGTGTTTGCCGATGACTTTGCCGATGCGTTTGCGCGCGGCTTTGATGGATGCGGCGTGGCTATGGTGGGGGAGCCGTCGGTTGCGGCGTTTACTGCTGCGTCCGAGGGCTTTGATGCTTCGTTTGAGGTCGAGGGGCCGCACCTGTGGTGGTTCGTCAACTCTATTGGCGGGTTTGGATTGCGCGTGCCCGATCTGCGCGCGTTAGGACGTGCCGCGCGTGAGGCTCATGCGCTGCTCGTGGTGGATAGCACCGTGGCTGGTGTCTTTGGGTGCGATCCGTTGCGCTTGGGTGCCGTGCTGTCGCTCGAGGCACTTGACCGCGTGTGTGCCGGTGAGGCTCCGCACAAGTTGGTTGCCATATCGGTCGCGCGCTCGCAGCTCAAACGCCATCGCGCGGATGCCGCCGCCGAGTGCGCGCATGCTCTGCTTGAGGGCTGTGGTTTGGTCAAACTTGATTTGCCTGCTGATGAGGCCGGTGTGCTGGAGCGCGGGTTGGACTCGCTCGATGCCCGCATGCAGGCACATTTCGACCGCGCACGTGCGCTGGCCGAGTACTTGGCTGCCAATGAGATGGTGCACGCCGTGCGCTATCCCGGACTGAGCTCGCATCCCGACCATGCGGTTGCAACTGGAATCCTCGAGCACGGCTTTGGTCCGGCAGTTGAGTTTGACCTTATCGAGCGCAGTGCGGGTGATTTGTTCGATGCTTTGCCTGAGGAGTTCCGCACATCGCCCGCCGGCGGCGCAACGACGCGCCTTTCGGCTCCACGCGGCAAGCAGGGGAGCACCATCCGCCTCTTCGCCGGCACCGACAACCCCCTGATCGTGGCCGCCACCCTAGACAACGCCCTCCGCAAGTAGCTAATCGGGGTCTGTGCCACGAAAACGGCCTATTTACTACGTTTAAGCCGTAGGGGTCGACCATACCCGCCTATTTTGAAAATCGCCAAGCTGTCTACCAGCGGTTTTATTATGTCCGGTATGGTCGAGGGTATTCAACTAAACGTAGTAGATGGGCCCATTTTGTGGCGCGAGCCTCAATCCGAGGGCGCGCTGGACAACAATTCAGTCCCAAAAGGACTATCCTGCGTTGATGCTGGCGATGAGGTCGTTTGCTTTGTTGGCGATGACGTTGTTGATGTCGGCCTGCAGCTCCTCGTAGGCCGCTATGGCTCGCTCGCCGGCGGGGGTGAGCGATGATCCGCGGGCTCCGTCGCGCTCGATGAGCTTGCAGCCCAGCTGGCCTTCGGCTTCGTTCACAATGCGCCATGCCTTGGAATATGCCATGCCCATGCTCTTGGCGGCACGGTTCAGCGAGTGCTCGCGGGCGATACCTTGCAGCAGCAAGACGCAGCCGTGGCCGAAGACGCCCGGCAAATCCTTGTCGCACGCTTGAATGACCAACTTTGCCGTCGTCTTGTACTTCATATGCTTCACGTCTCCCCGCTAAAGTGTTTGCTGGGCAAACGCAAAGCCTGCGTCAAACCCTCGTGTGCTCTTCTTAAATCATGCATTGTAGCAGTCAAAGTGCGTTAAGATACTTCCCCAGTATTGGGCGCCCAAGGTTGGGCTGGGTCCTACGAGGCCTGCAGCCGACCGGTCGCATGGAAAAAGGAGAAACATGGCTACGTTCTTTCCCGGTGAGTCCCACACGTTTTCGGAGTATCTGCTGGTCCCTGGTTACTCGTCCTCGCAGTGCATTCCCAACAACGTCTCTCTTAAGACGCCGCTAACCCGCTTTAAGCGCGGTGAGAAGCCGGCAATCACCCTGAACATCCCCATGGTTTCCGCCATCATGCAGTCCGTCTCGGGCGTCGACATGGGTGTCGCGCTCGCTACCGAGGGTGGCCTGTCCTTCATTTACGGTTCCCAGAGCGCCGAGTCCGAGGCCGCTATGGTCAAGGCCGTCAAGGATCACAAGGCTGGCTTCGTTCAGTCCGATTCCACGCTGACCCCCGACATGACCATGGAGCAGGTCATCGAGCTCAAGGAGAAGACCGGTCATTCCACCATGCCGGTCACCGACGACGGCACTCCCAAGGGTAAGCTCCTGGGCATCGTCACCAGCCGTGACTATCGTCCCAGTCGCGATGACCACCAGACGAAGGTCTCCGAGTTCATGACCCCGCGTGAGCAGCTCATCGTGGGCGACAAGAACATCAGCCTCAAGGTTGCCAACGACGTCATCTGGGACAACAAGCTCAACGCGCTGCCCATCGTCGACGACTACGATCACCTGATGGGCATCGTCTTCCGCAAGGACTACGACAGCCACAAGACCAACCCCAACGAGCTGCTCGATAACGACAAGCGCTACATGGTCGGCGCTGGTATCAACACCCGCGACTATGCCGAGCGCGTGCCGCTGCTCATCGAGGCCGGTGCCGATGTCCTGTGCATCGACTCTTCCGAGGGCTTCAGCGAGTGGCAGAAGCGCACCATCGAGTGGATCCGCGCCAACTACGGCGAGGACGTCAAGGTCGGTGCCGGTAACGTCGTCGACGCCGAGGGCTTCCGCTTTTTGGCCGACTGCGGTGCCGACTTCATCAAGGTCGGTATCGGCGGTGGCTCCATCTGCATCACCCGTGAGACCAAGGGTATCGGCCGTGGCCAGGCCACCGCGCTGATCGACGTCTGCCGCGCTCGCGACGAGTATTACGAGGAGACCGGCGTCTACGTGCCCGTGTGCTCCGACGGCGGTATCGTCTACGACTACCACATGACGCTCGCCCTTGCCATGGGTGCCGACTTTATGATGCTGGGCCGTTACTTCGCTCGCTTCGACGAGAGCCCGACCGAGCGCGTCAATGTGAACGGTCAGTACATGAAGGAGTACTGGGGCGAGGGTTCTGCGCGTGCCCGCAACTGGCAGCGCTACGACCTGGGTGGCGCCGCGAAACTCAGCTTCGTCGAGGGCGTCGACTCCTACGTTCCCTACGCCGGCTCCCTCAAGGACGGCGTGGGCGGCACGCTCTACAAGGTCAAGTCCACGATGTGCAACTGCGGTGCCCTCTCGATTCCCGAGCTCCAGGAAAAGGCACGCCTAACGCTGGTCAGCTCCACCTCGATCGTCGAAGGCGGCGCCCACGACGTTGTCGTGAAAGACTCTCAGCAGTCTGTGTCTTATCGATAGGATAAGAGCTGCACATAAAGGTTGAGTATCAACCACGTTATTTAGATAAAGCGAGATGCCAGCAAGTTGCAGGCATCTCGCTTGTCGTATTTGCTATTATCAGTCGAGTCAACCTTAGGGTCGGGCGGCTTAGCTTTGTTCTCTACAAGTTCCGCACGCAAAGAAGAGCACTAAATGTGCTCTTCGTCTTGCGCAGGACTGTCCGCAGTAGCGAATAAAGCTAAGCCGACCGACCCCAGCTAAGATTAAAGGAGCTGATATGTGCGATTGCACAGATCATAAGGACGAAATTCCTGCCTACGACGCGCAGGCCATTGAGTCCAAGTGGATGAAGGCCTGGGAGGATTCCAACCTCTTTGCCGTCGACACCGACGACAGCAAGCCTAAAAAGTATGTGCTCGAGATGTTCCCGTATCCGTCGGGCGACCTGCACATGGGCCACGCGCGCAACTATACCATCGGCGATGCCATGGCCCGTCAGGCCCGCATGCGCGGCTTTGACGTGTTGCATCCCATTGGCTTTGACGCCTTTGGCCTGCCTGCCGAGAACGCCGCCATCAAGCACAACACGCAGGCTGCCGCCTGGACGTATAAGAACATGGACCAGGCGCTCACCACGATGAAGCGCATGGGCTTCTCCTACGATCTGGATCGCATGGTCAAGACCTGCAGCCCCGACTACTACCGCTGGGGTCAGTGGATCTTTGAGAAGATGTGGGAAAAGGGCCTGGTCTACCGCAAGAAGAATCCGGTCAACTGGTGCCCCACCTGCAAGACCGTTCTGGCCAACGAGCAGGTCACCGAGGGTAAGTGCTGGCGCTGCGGCACCGAGCCCGAGAAACGCGACCTTGAGCAGTGGTACTACAAGATTACCGAGTACTCTCAGGAACTGCTCGACGACCTGGAGAAGCTCCCCGGCTGGCCCGAGCGCGTCAAGCAGATGCAGGCCAACTGGATCGGCCGCTCCGAGGGCGCCGAGGTCGACTTTACCCTGTGCGACCAGGATGGCGAGCCCATCGAGGGCGACGAGGGCAAGATTACCGTCTTCACCACGCGCGCCGATACGCTCTTTGGCGTCTCCTTCTTTGTCCTGGCTCCCGAGTACGCTCGTCTGTACGAGCTCGTCGAGGGCACGGAGTACGAGGAGGCCGTCACCAAGATCGTCGAGGACTCCAAGCATATCTCTGCCGTCGAGCGTGCCCAGGGCACCCTCGAGAAGCACGGTGCCTTTACCGGCCGCTACGTGGTGAACCCTGTGAACGGCGAGAAGGTCCCCGTGTGGGTTGCCGATTATGTCGTCGCCGACTACGGCACCGGCGCCGTCATGGCCGTTCCCTGCGGCGACCAGCGCGACTTTGAGTTTGCCCGCAAGTACGACCTGCCGATCGTGCCGATCATCCTGGACGATGACGATCGCGCTGCCGTCGAGGCCAGCGGCGAGACCATCGATACCTTCCATGCCGAGACCGTCGACTGGGATTGCGCCCACGCTGCCGAGGGCACGCTCGTTCAGTCCGGCAAGTACACCGGTATGCGCGGCGGCAAGCACTCCGAGGGCGAGGCTGCGATCGTGGCCGACCTCGAGGCCATGGGCTGCGGCCGTCGTAAGGTCGAGTTCCGTCTGCGCGACTGGCTCATCAGCCGCCAGCGCTATTGGGGCAACCCCATCCCGGCCATCCACTGCAAGCACTGCGGCATCGTGCCCGTGCCCGAGGATCAGCTGCCGGTGACGCTGCCCGAGAACCTGGACCTGGGCGCCGGCGAGACCCTCGCCGAGTGCAAGGAGTTCTACGAGACCACCTGTCCGGTCTGCGGCCGCCCGGCCAAGCGCGAGACCGATACCATGGACACCTTTACCTGCTCCAGCTGGTACTACCTGCGCTATACCGACCCGCACAACACCGAGCTGCCCTTCTCCCGCGAGGCCGCCGACCGCTGGATGCCCGTCGATAACTACATCGGCGGCATCGAGCATGCCATTCTGCACCTGCTCTACAGCCGTTTCTTTACCAAGGCACTGCGCGACCTGGGTCTGCTGAGCGTGGACGAGCCCTTCACCAACCTGCTGTGCCAGGGCATGGTCAAGGACGAGAACGGCGACACCATGTCCAAGTCCAAGGGCAATGTCGTGCCCCCGAGCTCGGTCATTGAGCCCTACGGCGCCGACACCATGCGTCTGGCGATCCTGTTTATCGCCCCGCCCGAGAAGGACTTCGACTGGGATCCCAAGGCCGTCGAGGGCGCCAACCGCTTCATCAAGCGCGCCTGGCGTATCGTTTGGCAGCTCGTCCGGTCCGGCGACGCCAACGTGGCCTTCGACAAGTCCGCGCTCGACGAGGTCGCGATGAAGCTCTATCGCGAGCGTCACCGCACCATCGCCAAGTGCACCGAGGACTTCGATCGTGGCCAGTTCAACACCGCCATCTCGGCCGTCATGGAGCTCGTCAACGCGGCGAGCGCCTACCTCAACGCCACCGAGGATGCCGCCCGCGACAAGGCGCTGTGCTACGGCGTGGCTAAGGATATCGTGAGCGTCCTTGCCCCCATCTGCCCGTTCTGGGCCGACGAACTGTGGCACGAGGCCCTCGGCTGCGAGGGCAACGCCTACACCGCCGCCTGGCCCGAGTTCGACCTGGCCGAGTCCATTGAGGATACGGTGCAGATCGTCGTCCAGGTGCTCGGCAAGGTCCGTGGCCGCATCGACGTCGCCCGCGACGCCTCCAACGAGGAGATGCAAGCTGCCGCTGAGGAAGCCGTTGCCAAGTGGCTTGAGGGCAAGACGGTCGTCAAGGCCATCTGCGTGCCCGGCAAGCTGGTCAACCTGGTGGTCAAGTAAGCGCTGCGCGTAAAGCTGACATGCAATAAACGAGGGACGGTCCGGTTGGGTCGTCCCTCGTTTTGTGTTGTCTGCCCTGCTTAGTCAGTGCGTCGCACCGTCTTCTACGGGATGTGTACCAGGTCCCTAAAGTAAACGTTGCCCGTTGCCTCTTCGAACATCCAAATGTTGAGGTAGATGTCGTTGAGGTCGTTGTTCACATCAAAGTCCGGGTCGTCGAAGGTGCCTACAAAGGCGAGCATGGCGCACGTTTCCTCGCCCGCTGCGACCTGCTGGCGCATGCGCACATCGCGGACCACGCCGTTGACGTAGGCATAGGAGTCCACATCGCCAAACATCATGTCGACATCGGTATTGTTGGTCACCGTAAAGACGAGCGCCGCGTCTCCGTAGCCGTCGGTGTCCTTGCCCACGCAGGTAACATGGACGTTTTCGTCTGCCTCAAGGTCGATGGGGAACTGTTCTTGGGGGTCGGGACCCAGACCCTGGGGATCGACGGTGTCTTCGTTTATTTTGTCGAAGCTCTCCGATAGCGTCGTTTTCTCGATGGCTTTTGTGCTGCCGAGATCCGGCTCGCATGTTCCGGTTTTGCCATTCGTGTTGCCGCAGCCCAAGAGGGCCAACGAGCACGTTGCGATGACGAGTGCAGTCATGCAGGGGGTTCCTAGGCGTTTCATGTGTGCCTCCTTGCCGTAGAGGATTTGGAAAGGTTCGTCGTTGCGCGACTTGCTGGCCGGCTTGTTACAGAATGTCCCTTAGCGTAAGTCTGGTCGATAGGGGCTCGGGGAGGAATGCCCTTGGGGTTCGAACGGGCCTGTGGATTGGGACGCATGGCCCGTTTTGGGGCTGTTGAGGGTGCGCCGCATGGGGTTCCTCGACCAATTGTCCTATTCTTGTGGAGAAGCTGTGCGCACGCTGACCTGCAGATTCGTACGGTGCTTGCACGTTTCCGCAGCTATTGGTATAGTTTGCTTGCAAATGAAGTTGTAATTGAAAGAAGTGGGGTTTCGGCCCCGCTTCTTTTTTGTATGGATGGAGGTGCCGCAATGGTCAAGACTAAGACCGAGCAGGCGATCATCGACGCGCTCGAGGCCGTTGCTCCCCAGCACGATGTCGACATCGTTGACGTCGAGCTCGTGGGTGCCACCAAGGCCCCCTGCGTGCGCGTGCGTATCGAGGGTGCCGAGGGCCAGAGCCTGTCGCTCAATGACGTCACGGCCAACACCAAGTGGGTCGGCGACGTGATTGAGGAGCTCGATCCCATCTCTTCGAGCTATACGCTCGAGGTGTCGAGCCCGGGTATGGCGCGTCCGCTGCGCCGCCCGTGCGACTTTGCCCGCTTTGTGGGCGAGAACTGTGAGCTCACCTCCACCGCCACCGAGGGCCGTCGCAAGTACGCCGGCAAGATTGCCGCTGCAACCGAGACCGACGTGACCCTCGAGCTCGAGGGCGGCGAGTCCGTTACCCTCGATTTCTCTGATGTTAAAAAGTGCAAGTTGAAGCCCACCTATGACTTCAAGCCCGCGAAGGAAGGAAAGTAAGATGGCAGCATCCGACATGATGTCCGCCCTGATGGAGCTTTGCCAGGAGAAGCACATCGACCAGCTCTACCTGATCGACCGCCTGGAGCAGTCGCTCGCCAAGAGCTATGCCGAGATTCTGCATCTTGAGTGGGGCGCCAAGGTGACCATCGACCGCACCACCGGCAAGATCTACGTCTACCGCCTGGAGCCGATTGACGATTCCATGGACGAGGAGGGCAACTTCACCGAGTTCGAGGAGATCGACGTCACCCCCAAGAACACGAGCCGCATCGCCGCCCAGCACGCCAAGGCCGAGATCAACGCCATCGTGCGCAACTCCGCCCGCGAGCAGATCTACGAGGAGTTCTCCGGCCGCATCGGTGACCTCATCAGCGGCACCGTGCTGCAGTCCACGCCCGACTTCACGATCGTCAAGATCCGCGAGGGCGTCGAGGCCGAGCTGCCGCACTTCGATCAGCGCCGTTACGAGAACGAGCGCAACGAGCGTCCGATGGGCGAGCGCTACCTGCACAACCAGCATATAAAGGCCGTGATCATCGACGTTCGCGACCCCAACTCCAACCTGCAGCCGGTTCGTGGCGAGCACAGCCGTCCGCCGATTGTCATTTCTCGTACCCACCCCGAGCTCATGCGTCGTCTGTTTGAGCAGGAGGTGCCCGAGATCTATGAGGGCACCGTCCAGATCAAGTCGATCGCCCGCGAGCCTGGCCAGCGCTCCAAGGTCGCCGTCCACTCGCTCGACGACCGTCTGGATCCCGTGGGCGCCTGCGTCGGCCCCAAGGGCAGCCGTGTTCGCGCTGTCGTGGGCGAGCTCCGTGGCGAGCGCGTCGACGTCATCCTGTGGGATGCCGATCCTGCCGTCTACGTCGCCAACGCCCTGTCGCCCGCTAAGGTCACCCGCGTCCTCATCGACGAGGAGAAGGCCTACGCCGGCGTCATCGTGCCCGACGACCAGCTGTCCCTCGCTATCGGCAAGGAGGGCCAGAACGCCCGCCTCGCCGCGCGCCTGACCGGCTGGCACATCGACATCAAGTCCGAGACGCTTGCCGCCGACATCCTCAAGAATGTTCCCGTTCACGAGGAGCCCGCCGCCGACCTGATCGGTGACGAGGAGGACGAGGACGTCCGCCGCTGCGAGTATGTATCCGAGGACGGCATCCAGTGCCGCAACCAGGCTCGTCCCGGCTCCCGTTTCTGCGGTGTCCATGACACCGACGCCTTCGATGATGCGGAGGACCTGATCTAGCGCGCGGTCGCGCCGGGCAGGTCCCGGCGCATCTCCCACGCTCGTTCAGTCTCTAGGCACCCAAGGTGCCAGAAAGGGTAGGTGAAGTCATATGGCAAAAGTCCGTGTGTCCACCCTGGCCAAAGAGTTCGGCATGACCTCCAAGGAACTGATGGGTCATCTCGCCGATATGAAGATTCCCGCTAAGTCCGCTTCCTCCACTTTGGAGGACGCCTATGTCGCCATGGTCCGCAAGCAGCTCGCCTCGGTGATCGAGGCCCGCGCTCAGGAAGTCGAGGCCGCCAAGCGGGCCGAGGAGCAGGCAGCTGCCGCCGAGGAGGCCGCCCGCGCCGCCGAGGCCGAGCGCGAGCGCATCGCCGCCGAGAAGGCACGCGAGGAGGAGCGCCGCCAGTTTGCCGCAGCCCAGGCTGCCGAGGAGGCTGCCCGCGCCGAGGCCGAGGCCAAGAAGAAGGCCGAGCAGGAGCGCCTTGCTCGCGAGAAGGAGGAGGCTGCCCGCGAGGCCCAGCGCCGTGCCGTTCCCGCTTCCGACTCCGGTTCGCGCTTCCGTTCGCTGCTCGACCAGATCGCCGCACAGGAGACCGTGCTCAAGGAGAAGAAGGACGCCGAGGACAAGGCCAAGGCCGAGCGCGCCGCCGAGCGCGGTAACCGTCGTGGCGGCAACAATGACCGCCGCGGTGGCCGTCGTAACGATCGCAACGCCTCCGACAACAACTCCGAGCGCAACGCCTCCGAGAGTCGTCCGCACAGCCATCGCACCAACGCCAGCAACAACGTCGCTGCTGGCATGGACTTCCCCAACCCCGATAAGCAGGGCAAGGGCAAGAAGCGCAAGGGCGGTCACAACAACGAAGAGGACCACTATAGCCGCATGGCTCGCGAGGCCGAGGAGTACAGCCGCGAGAAGGTGCTCGAGGAGGCTCGTGCTGCCGTCGAGGAGGCCTCTCGCGAGTCCACCGGTCGCCGCAAGAAGCGCAAGGAGAAGCGCGAGCGCGAGGCTGCCAAGGCTCAGGAGGAGCGCAAGATAGAGGAGGCGCTGGCCCAGGGCGTGAACCCCGAGGAGCTCGACGCCATCAAGGTCTCCCAGGGCGTTACCGTCCAGGAGCTCGCCGAGGCCCTCGACGTTCCGGCCAACGACATCATCAAGCGCCTGTTTCTGCTGGGCACGCCGCTCACCATGACACAGTCCATGTCCGACGACCTCGTCGAGCTCGTTGCCGACGACCTGGGCCGTCAGATCAAGATCATCACCCCCGAGGAGGAGAACACCTTCTCGTTCTACGACGATCCCGCCGACCTTAAGCCGCGCGCACCGGTCGTCACCGTCATGGGCCACGTCGACCACGGCAAGACGAGCCTCCTCGACGCCATCCGTCACACCGGCGTCGCTGCCGGCGAGGCGGGCGGCATCACGCAGGCCATCGGTGCTTCGCAGGTCATGATTAATGACCGCAAGATCACCTTCATCGATACCCCGGGTCATGCCACCTTTACGGCTATGCGTGCCCGTGGTGCCAAGGTGACCGACATCGTTATTCTGATCGTGGCTGCCGACGACGGCGTCATGCCCCAGACGGTCGAGTCGATCAACCACGCCAAGGCCGCCGGCGTACCCATCGTCGTCGCCGTCAACAAGATCGATAAGCCGGGTGCCAACCCCGACCGCGTGCGCCAGGAGCTCACCGAGTACGGCGTCATCCCCGAGGAGTGGGGCGGACAGAACATGTTCGTCAACATCTCCGCGAAGCAGAAGATCGGTATCGACGATCTGCTCGAGACCGTGCTGCTCCAGGCCGATGTACTCGAGCTCAAGGCCAACCCCGACACCTTTGCCTCCGGCAACGTCCTCGAGGCCAAGCTCGACAAGGGCCGCGGCTCGGTCGCTACCGTGCTCGTGACCCGCGGTACCCTGCACGTGGGCGATACGCTGGTCGCCGGCCTCACCTACGGCCGCGTCCGCGCCATGCTCGACCCCAAGGGCCGCGCCGTCACCGAGGCCGGTCCCTCCGACGCTGTCGAGATCCTGGGCCTGCAGTCCGTGCCCAACGCCGGTGACGAGTTCCGCGTGTTCGAGGACGAGCGCGAGGCTCGTGCCCTTGCCGACGAGCGTTCGCTCAAGGCCCGTATCGAGGAGCAGAGCCGCGTCAAGCACGTCACGCTCGAGAACCTCTTCGAGACCATTGCCGACGCCGAGGTCAAGGAGCTCAACCTGATCATCAAGGCCGACGTCCAGGGTTCCATCGAGGCCCTTCAGGATTCGCTCGACAAGATGGATCAGTCCGAGGTTCGCATCAACACGATCCACTCCGCCGTTGGTGCCATCAACGAGACCGACGTCGTCCTGGCCGACGCCTCCAACGCCATCATCATCGGCTTTGGCGTCCGTCCCGACGGTAAGGCCCGCTCCGCCGCCGAGCGTGAGGGCGTCGAGATCCGTTGCTACGACGTCATCTACAAGTGCCTCGAGGAACTCGACGCTGCCCGTATCGGCATGCTTAAGCCCACCGAGGTCGAGGTCTCCACGGGTACCGCGACCGTCCTGGACACCTTCAAGGTGCCCAAAGTCGGTATCGCCGCCGGTGTCCGTGTCGAAGAGGGCGAGATCGCCGCGACCGATTCCGTGCGTCTGGTGCGCGACGGCATCGTGGTCTTCAACGGCAAGATCGCCTCGATGCGCCACTACAAGGACGAGGCCAAGAGCCTCAAGAGCGGTTCCGAGGGCGGCATTGGCCTGGAGAACTTCCAGGACATCAAGCCCGGCGACCAGATCGAGGGTTACCGCATCGACCAGGTTGCCCGTACCGAGTAGGGGGTAGCGCTATGAAGCAAACGCAGGCAACCCGCCGTCTGGGCGAGCAGCTTCGCGAGAAGCTTGGTTATATCCTGCTCTTTGAGGTTTCCGATCCGCGTCTCGACCTGGTTACTTTGACCGCGGTTGAGGTCGCGGTGGACCGTTCGTTCGCGCGTGTGTACGTGTCGTGCGATGCGAGCCGCTACGACGAGGTCATGGAGGCGCTCGCAAGCGCTAAGGGCCGTATTCGCAGCCTGTTGGCTCGCTCGCTCGATTGGCGTGTTACGCCCGAGCTCGATTTTCGCATCGATCGCTCGACCGATGAGGCCGAGCGCATCACGCGTGCGCTGGAAAACGTTCCCGCCACGCTTGCGATCGAAAAGGACGAGGACGGCTATCCGATAGCGGATGCCGCCCAGGAGGCAGCTTTAGATGACTAATTCCGCCGACCTCGCCTCGTGCGAGTCTGCAGATATTCAGCGACGCATCCTCGAGCTCATCGAGGGTGCGTCCTCCATTGCGATTTCGGGACACACTTCTCCCGATGGCGACGCCCTGGGCTCCGTGTTGGGTCTGGGCCTCTCGCTTATGAAGTTTTTCCCTAACAAGGACATTGCCCTGCTGCTGGCAGACGATGATCCGGTTCCGCGCATCTACCGCTTTATGGAAGGCTCCGATCGCCTGGTACCGGCATCTGCGTATGCCGGCAATCCTGACCTGTTCATCTCGGTGGACGTGCCGGTCGTCGAGCGTCTCAATAATTCCGCCGAGGTGCTTCGTCGCTCCAAGCATGTGGTGTGCTTCGATCACCATCCGGCGCGCGAGGAGTTTGCCGAGCTCAGCCTGAGGCGCGTCGAAGCTGCAGCCTGCGCCATGATCATCGACCGCTTCTTGGACAATTGCGGCATTGTCGCACGTGATGGCGTTGCGACCTGCCTGCTGTGTGGCTTGGTTACCGATACCGGCCGTTTTCAGTACCAAAACGCCGATGCAGCCGCGTTCCATGCAGCCTCGCGTCTGGTTGCCCACGGTGCCGATCCGGCGCGTGTGGCACTCGAGGTTTACCAGAGCATGCGCGTTGAGTTTTTGCACCTCAAGTCCATCGTTATGGGCCGCATTAAGACAGTGGCCCACGGGCGCGTCGCGTATAGCTACGCGTACCAGAGTGACCTTGAGGCCTGCGGTGTCACCTCGGACGAGTGCGACGGTCTGGTTGACGTGGTGCGCTCGGTGATGGGCGTCGAGGTCTGTCTGTTCCTGAAGGGCATTGAGGGCGATACCAAGGTGCGCGGCAACCTGCGCTCCAAGGGCGACCTCAACGTGTCCGAGATCGCTGCTACCTTTGGCGGAGGCGGACATCCCGCTGCCGCCGGTTTCTCCAACAACGGAACGATTCTCGAGACGCTTACCGTGGCACTTCCCATGCTGGCCGAGCTGGTGGGGGAGGATCCCGCTTCGGTGACCGTCGAGCTTTAACTTTTTGGATGGTACATGGCTCGTCGTACGCCTTCTCAACTGAATATGCTGCTCGCCGTCGATAAGCCGGTGGGCTGCACGTCCCACGATGTGGTTTCGAAATGCCGGCGCGCCCTCCATGAGCGGCGCGTCGGCCATGCCGGCACGCTCGACCCCATGGCATCGGGTGTCATGGTGGTGGGTGTGGGCCAGGCCACCCGTCTGCTGGGCATGCTAACCCTCGATACCAAAAGCTATGTCGCCGACATTTCGTTTGGCGCCGAGACCAATACCGATGATGCGGAGGGCGAGGCGGTCCGCACGGTGGCTGTTGCCAACGAGCTCCGCGATCCTGCCTATGCCCGTGAGCGCTTGGCCGCTATGCTGGGTCCGCAGATGCAGGTGCCGCCGGCGTTTTCGGCTATCTCGGTCAATGGCGTTCGCGCCTACAAGTCTGCTCGCGAGGGCAATGCGGTGGACCTACCTCCGCGCCCCGTCGAGGTCTATGCCGCCGACCTGATCGCCGTGGGAGGCGAAGGTGATACGTGTGTGTGGACCGTGGCGTTCTCAGTGAGCAAGGGTACCTATATCCGTGCGCTCGCTCGCGATTTGGGCCGCGCCTGCGAGAGCGCCGCGCACATTTCCGCGCTGCGCCGCACGGCCTCCGGTGTTGTTTCCATTGGCGCTTGTCATACGGTCGAGGAGCTTTCTCCCGAGTCCGCGGCTGGCTTTGCCCTGGATCCCATTGCGGCCCTGGGCGCCACGCGTGTTGACTTGCCGGGCAATCTTGCCGACGATCTGCTCTGCGGCCGACGCATTCCCGTTGAGCGTGCGCTTGCCGATTTCGATACCTCGAAGTCGCCTTTTGCGTTGGTGCTCGATGGGGGACTCAAGGCGCTCGCCCGCATTGAGAGTGGCCGCTTTGTCATGGAGCACGTGTTTCCGCAGGCAATCGGCGGTGTTCGATGATGTTGTCCGCTCGCGAGCTCGCGCGTATCTTTTTCGAGGGCGAGTCGGACGAGGCTCGCATCGTTGCTGCCGATACGTTTGATGAGTGCGAGCACTTGGGTGCCGCATCGATTGCCATCGGCGTGTTCGACGGCGTTCACCGTGGACACCAGGAGCTCATTGCGGCGCTTGTTAGCGATGCGCGCGCCCATGATTGCAAGGCGGTCGTGGTCACTTTCGATCCCGATCCGGACGTTGTGGTGAGTCCTTCGCCCGCTCAAAAATTGATGACGACGGCCGACCGTCTACATGCCTTGGCTCAGACCGGGGTCGATGCGGTGGTGGCCGTTCCCTTTACGCCTGAGGTTGCGGCACTCGACCATGTTGCTTTTCTCTCGCTGGTGTCGCGTCTGGTCGACATTCGTTCGATTCGCGTTGGCAGCGACTTTAGGCTGGGTCGTGGCGGTGCTTCTGGTGTTGACGAGATGCGCACCTGGGGTGCCGAGCGCGGCGTTGACGTATACGGGCACGACCTGCTTTGCGAGGGCGGTGAGGCCATTTGCGCCACCCGCATTCGTCATGAGCTGGGGCAGGGCCATGTGGAGCTTGCTGCTGAGTTGCTCGGCCGCCCGTATATGCTGCGTGGCGGTGTTATTCGTGGCCGTCACGAGGGTTCTGACATGGGCTTTCCCACGGCTAACCTGCAGGTTCCCGACGGCATTCAGGTGCCTGCCGATGGCGTGTATGAGGGCCTGGTGCTCGTTGATGACACCGTATGGCCTGCTGCCGTTAACGTCGGCCTGCCGCCGACGTATGCCGACGATGCCGCTTCATCGCATCTCGAGGCTAACTTAATTGGTTATACGGGCGACCTGTACGGCGCTTCCGTTTCGCTGGCGTTTACGCGCTGGCTGCGTCCCTCGCGTGTGTTCGATTCGCTGGATGAGTTGATTGCGACCGTCGAGGGTAATATCGAGGACATTCGTCACAACTTGGGTGAGCAGGGGGTGGGCATCCGTGATTAGCGATGAGGAAAAAGACCAGGTACGCGCTGCGTCCGACCTAGTTGCCATCGTGCAGGAAACGGTTGAGCTCAAGCCCCGCGGCCATGAGTTTTGGGGCTGCTGCCCCTTTCATGGCGAAAAGACTCCGTCCTTCCACATTATTCCCGCCACGCAGGTGTGGCATTGCTTTGGCTGCGGCGAGGGTGGCGACGTCTTCACCTATATCATGAAGCGCGAGAACCTGAGCTTTCCCGAGTCAATCCGTTATTTGGCCGATCGTGCAGGTATTGAGCTGCACGACACCGGAGATCGCCGCGAGCGCGGTACCAAGCGTGCCCGCATCTACGATCTGTGTGCCGAGACCGCCCAGTTCTACCACACCATGCTTATGCGCGGTAAGGATGGCCGTCCACGTGAGTACTTTGCCAGCCGCGGCATGGGTGGCGACGTCTGCCGCCGCTACTGCCTGGGCTTTGCGCCGGGTCGTAATATGCTGGTGGCTCATCTGTCGCAGGCGGGCTTTACTCCGCAGGAGATGATCGACGCCAACGTTGCCGTGAGTCGAGGGCGCGGGCAGCTTGCCGACCGCTTCTACGACCGCGTGATGTTCCCCATCTTTGACGAGCAGGGTCACAACATTGCCTTTGGTGGTCGCATCATGGGTGACGGCCAACCCAAGTACCTCAATACCGCCGAGACGAGCGTGTTTCATAAAAAGCGAAACCTCTACGGCTTTAATTGGGCCAAGGAGTTTATCGTCGCGCAGGATACCGCCATCGTGGTGGAGGGCTATACCGACTGCATCGCCTGTTGGGAGGCGGGGATTAAAAACGTTGTCGCCACGCTGGGCACCGCGCTCACGGAGCATCACGTCAAGACGCTCACCCGCTTTGCTAAGCGCATCGTGTATATGTTTGACGGCGATGCCGCCGGTCAAAAGGCCGCTCGCCGTGCGATTCAGTTTATCGAGCAGGATTCTATGGACCTGCGCTGCGTGGTGCTGCCCGACGGTAACGATCCCATGGAGTTCATCACGGCGCACGGCGGAGGGGAGCTGCAGAAACGCATTGACGCCGCCGAGCCGCTCATGGACTTCGTGTACCGTTCGCTGCAGGAGTCGAGCGACATCTCCACGCCGGGCGGTCGCGCCAAGGCGCTGGAGGATGCGCTGACGCTTATCTATCCGCTGCGCGATAGCTATATGATCGACACATACTTTATCCAGATTGCCGATCTGTTGGGTTTGGATCTGGAGACAGTGCGTGCGAGCTCGGGCCGTGTGTTTCGCGATGTCGCCAAGCGCGAGGATGCGGAACGACGTCGTGAGCAGAACTATGAGCGCCAGCGGGCACAGGCTGAGCGCTCTGGTAGCTCGGGCGGTCGGACGTCTGGTTCGCAGGGGGCATCTCGCGGTGCTTGGGCATCGGGCGCGACGCCGCCGGTGTCCGCGCCGGTCGAAGAAGAGCCGTATGACTACGTCCCGCTCGATGCCTACGGCGCCGCGCCCGTGGAGGTCGTCGACGACCTGCCGCCGATCGACGCGCCTGATGGTATGGGCGCTGTACCTGTGACTGATGGTTCGGGTGCTCCGGCTGCGGCGGCGCCGATGGTTCTTACTGATCTTGAGCGTAAGTCCTTGGCAGGGGAGCGTGAGCTGCTGACCATGCTCACGAGCTACCCCGACCTGTTCCGCACGTATGCCGACCGCATCTGCTCTATCGAGTGGGTTGACCCACGTCACGAGTCCATCGCATGGGCCGTTCTGGCAACGCCGCCGGGAACCGATCCTGCAGCCTGCATGGATGCGGCGCGTTCGGTGTGTCCCGAGGCGGCAACGCTTGTGAGTGCCGGGCGCATCTCGGCGACGAGCAAGCACCCCACCGAGACGAACATCGTGTTTATGCTCGATACGCTCGAGCTCTACACCATCAAGCGCCGCATGCGTGCCGCACAGGCCAAGCTGCGCCAGGACCGTTCGCTCGACGATGAGGCCCGTCGCGCGCTGACCGTGCAGGCCGCGCAGGATTCGCAGCGTCAACGCGAGCTGCAAAAGTCGATCGGCGGCGTGGCGGACCCGTTCCGTTTGATCGGCCTGGAGGCCGCGGGCACCGAACAAACCTAGATGTTGTGGTCAACCAGCGTATTCTCGCCTATATCCAGTCCTCTTTTTGGGTATAGATGTCAATGTGTGTGCTAAAGTATTGAGTCCTGTGGACTATGAAGGGAGAATCTGTGCCAAAAAAGACTGAGAGCACGGGTACTGGGCTGGAATCCTACGTTGCAAAGCTCATGGGCAACGGCTCAAACAGGACTTCGGTAACCGAGGACGAGATTCAGGTCGCCCTGAAGGATATCGATGTTTCTGACGAGCAGCTCACCGCGGTGTATTCCGCGCTGCGCAACAGCGGCATCCAGATTATCTCCGCGAGCGGTAACGACGACGCCCCCATGGACGTCGACGATGACGATAACGATACCGATACCGACGATTTCGATGACGACGACGAGCACGATTCCGGCTCGCTCGACGATCACGAGCTCAAGATGGCCCGTCAGGCCGACGCCGAGATGGGTTCTTCCAAGAGCAAGAAGAAGCGCACCGTGCGCACGTCCCGTTCACGCTCCCGCGTGCGTGGCATCGATGCCTCCACGGTGATGCTGACTGGCGATCCTGTTCGTATGTACCTCAAGGAGATCGGCAAGGTCGATCTGCTGACCGCCTCCGAAGAGGTCGATCTGGCCATGAAGATCGAGGCCGGTCTTGAGGCCACCGAGAAGCTCGAGGCTGCCGATGCCGGTGAGCTCGAGCTCACGCGTGCCGAGATGCGTCGTCTTACGCGCATTGAGAACGTGGGCCTCGAAGCCAAGCAGGCACTCATCAGCGCAAACCTGCGTCTGGTTGTCTCCATCGCCAAGCGCTATGTCGGCCGCGGCATGCTGTTTCTTGACCTGATCCAGGAGGGCAACCTCGGTCTGATTCGCGCCGTCGAGAAGTTCGACTACCAGAAGGGCTTCAAGTTCTCCACGTACGCCACGTGGTGGATCCGTCAGGCCATTACGCGCGCTATCGCCGACCAGGCCCGTACCATCCGTATTCCCGTGCATATGGTCGAGACTATCAACAAGCTCGTCCGCGTGCAGCGCCAGCTCCTTCAGGACCTGGGTCGCGACCCGACCCCCGAGGAGATCGGTGCCGAGATGGACATGAGCGCCGACCGCGTCCGCGAGATCCAGAAGATCTCGCAGGAGCCCGTGTCGCTCGAGACCCCCATCGGCGAGGAAGAGGATTCCCAGCTGGGCGACTTTATCGAGGACTCCCAGGCTATCGTTCCGCCCGATGCCGCCAGCTTCTCCATGCTGCAGGAGCAGCTCACTCAGGTGCTCGACTCGCTTGCCGATCGTGAGCGCAAGGTTATCGAGCTGCGCTTTGGCCTTGTCGACGGGCATCCCCGCACGCTCGAGGAAGTCGGCCGCGAGTTTGGCGTCACGCGCGAGCGTATCCGCCAGATCGAGTCCAAGACCTTGGCCAAGCTCCGCCACCCGAGCCGCAGCAGTAAGCTCAAGGACTATATCGAGTCTTAGGGTTACGGCGTTCTACCGAACGCCGTAACTGGCCGACGCTGCAAACCCGCCAGAGCGGCAATCTGCCTTTCAACTTCGGCGGCATGACCAAAAGGTCAATGCCGCCTTGTTTCAAGGCACCTTGCTCGCTCTGGCGGGTTTTCGCTGTCCGTCCTCTATCTGCGGCGTTGCTATGGCTGTCAGTTGTGCGACAGTTTGGGGGTGGTTATTGGGGACAGACTTAAATGAGTAGTCGTTGGGGACGTTCTTGAATGACTAGTCGTTTAAGAACGTCACCAATGACTAGGCGGAGAAAAATTCTTAAAAAAGTTCTTGCCCTGAGCTGATTCGTCCGTATAATAAACTTCGTTGCTTGAGAGTACGCAACTATTCCTCGGTAGCTCAATGGTAGAGCACGCGGCTGTTAACCGCGCTGTTGTAGGTTCGAGTCCTACCCGGGGAGCCAGGTTGTAGAACCCGTCGCTTATGCGGCGGGTTTTTTCATGCCGCGACCACTTGACTCGAACGTTGCCATATCAACATTTCGTGTCGAGGATGTAATCCCGCGACCCACCACCTCAACATGGCGCGGTCGTTGTAGAATATTGCAATGATTGCTCCCACGACATGGTGCCGCGAGCACCAGATAAGGAGATTCTTGTGTCTGAGACCATTAACGGCAGCCTGAGCGTCTCGAACGACGTTATTGCCGATATTGCCGGTTATGCCGCGATGACGTGCTATGGCGTCGTCGGTATGGCTGAGCAGCTCCAGGGCGCCGAGAGCGTGCGCCTGCTTGCCGGCCAGCGCCTCCGCAAGGGCGTGCTTGTCTCCGCCGACGAGAACGGCCTTACGGTCGATCTTCACGTCGTGCTCGAGAACGGCGTCAACATGAAGTCCGTCTGCCACAATCTTTCGAGCTCCGTTGCCTTCACCCTGCAGGAGATCGCCCAGATCGATCCCGCCAGCCTTAAGATCGGCATCCATATCGACGCGCTCAAGAGCCGTCTGAACTAGCATCCGAAAACGGAGATTCAAATACCCATGATTGCAAAGACCATTCGCACCTGTTTTCCGATCGCTGCGGCTGCCGTTTCCGACAAGGCCGAGGAGATCAACAAGCTCAACGTCTTCCCCGTGCCCGACGGCGACACCGGCACCAACATGTCGCTCACGCTCGCCTCGGTGACCAAGGAGCTCTCCGCCCTTCCCGCCGATGCCGGCATGGAGGCCATTGCCGGCGCCATCACCCACGGCTCCCTGATGGGCGCCCGCGGTAACTCCGGCGTCATTACCTCGCAGATCCTGCGCGGCGTGGCCGAGGGCCTTGTCTCCGCCGACGAGCCCATTACGTCCGCCAACATCGCCTTCGCCTTCCGTCGTGCCGTCAAGGTGGCCTTCCAGGCCGTCCGCAAGCCCATCGAGGGCACGATCCTCACGGTGCTGCGCGATGTCTCGACCAAGGCCGACGAGTGCGAAAAGAAGAAGTTCTCGGCCGAGGATGCGCTCGACGCTATCGTCGTCGAGGCCTACCAGTCCGTCGCACGCACGCCCGACCTGCTGCCCGTCCTCAAAGAGAACGGCGTGGTCGACTCCGGCGCCTTCGGCTTTGCCATCTTCCTGGAGAACTTTGTGGCTGCAGCACTTGGTCGCAGCACCGTTGTCGAGGATTTCTCCGCTACGTTCGATTCCGCTGGCTCTGCACGCGATGCCGCTCTTGGCCGCGTTGAGATCGAGGCCAACGACGATTGGGAGGGCTCGGAGTTCCGCTACTGCAACGAGTTCCTCTTTAAGGCCGACGCCCCGTTTGACGAGGATGAGTGCCTTAAGTTCCTGGGTTCCATGGGCGACTGTGAGCTACTCGTGGGCGCCTACCCCGATTACAAGATCCACGTTCACTCCAACACCCCCAACCTGGTGCTCGAGCACATGCTGCAGCTTGGTCAGATCTATGAGGTCTTTATCCATAATATGGAGATGGAGGCCCACGACCGTACCGCCAAGATCCACGAGGATCAGGAGAAGGCCGCCGAGCCCGCGAAGGCCCTGGGCTTTGTCGCCGTTGCCGCCGGTTCCGGCGAGGCCGACATCCTCAAGTCCCTCGGCGTCGACGTGATCGTGTCGGGTGGTCAGACCATGAACCCCTCGACTGCAGATCTGCTGGGCGCCGTCGACCAGGTCAACGCGACCTCGGTCATCATCCTGCCCAACAACGGCAACATCCGCATGGCCGCTGAGGCCGCTGCCTCAGCCTGCACCGACAAGAAGGTCGCCGTCGTTCCCACCAAGACCGTTCCGCAGGCCTTCTCCGCGCTGTTCGCGGTCCTGCCCGATTCCGAGCTCGAGGATGCCGTCGCCGCTATGGTCGACGCCATCAGCGAGGTCCGCGATGGCGAGGTCACCCGCGCCGTGCGCGACTCCAGCGCCTCCGACGGTTCGCCAATTCACTCCGGTGACGTCATGGGCATCATTGCCGGCTCTATCGATGTGGTCGGCTCCGACGTGAAGCAGGTCACGCTCGATTGCATCAACCGCATGCAGGAGGAAGAGGAGGGCGACGCGCTGACGATTCTGGCCGGCGAGGAGCTGTCCGATGAAGCCTTCCAGGAGATCGTCGACGCTATCGAGGAGGCTCAGCCCGACCTGGAGATCGACGCCCATCGTGGCGAGCAGCCGCTCTATCCCGTGATCTTCTCGATCGAGTAGGCATCTGCCCATGTCCGAGCTCTGCTCCGTGCCGCGCGTCTCTGATCGCTTTGCCCAGAGCAATGCGCTCGACGAGGATATCGCGCGACTCAAATATGTTTCGGGTAAACGTGAGGAGGCCCTTCGCCGTCTGGGAATTCGGACGGTGGGGGACCTCCTTCTCCATATCCCTCATCGATACCTGGACTTTACGCGCTCCTGGTCCATCGAGATGGCGCCCATCGGTACCGTGTGCACCATCATCGCCACGGTCGACCGTATCGTTCAAAAGAAGCCGCGTCCGCGCATGCAGGTGACCGAGGTCTCACTCGTTGACGAGACGGGCGTGCTGCAGGTCGCCTTTTTCCGTCAGCCTTGGATTGCCCAGCAGCTTAAACAGGGCGACCGCCTGGCCGTGATGGGCAAGGTCGAGTTTGCCTACGGTTTTAAGCAGATGGCCTCGCCGCACTTTGAAAAGCTTGATGACGGGCGTGCTGCGGGCACCATTTTGCCGGTCCATTATGTGAGTGACGGCGTGAGCCAGGCATGGATGCGCCGCATCGTAAGTGGCGCGCTCGAGGTCGTCGGCAATCCCTTCGACCCGATTCCCGCACGCTTGCGCGTTAAACGTCGCCTGATGAGCGATGCTCGTGCGCTTCGATCGATCCACTTTCCTTCGAGCATGGCTGAGCGCGATATCGCGCGCGCACGGCTTGCCTACGAGGAGTGCCTCTACCTGCAGCTGGCGCTGCGCCTGCGCAACGACGGCAGCCTGGTCGATGTGGTGCCCTACGCCCACGCCGCGGGCGAGCACCTGGCCGCGCTTAAGCAGGCCCTGCCGTTTTCGCTGAGCGACGAGCAGGAGGCCGCGTTCCAAGATATCCTGCGCGATATGTGCGATGGCGGGCGCGTGATGAACCGCCTGCTGCTGGGCGATGTCGGTACCGGTAAGACCGCCGTTGCCGCCTGCGCGCTGGCTGTGGCTGCCGATAGCGGCACGCAGGCCTGCGTTATGGCGCCCACGGGCGTGCTGGCGCGTCAATATGCCGATAAGACCGGCCCCTTGCTCTTGCAGGCTGGCATGACCTGGGCGCTCCTGACGGGCGCCACGCCGGCGGCCGAGCGCGAGCGGATCCATGCCCAGCTGGAATCGGGCGAGCTCGATGTCCTCTTTGGCACCCACGCGGTGCTTTCGGATAACGTGGCGTTTAAGCATCTGTCGCTCGTGGTCATCGATGAGCAGCACCGGTTTGGCGTCGGCCAACGCAACGCCCTGCGTGCGAAGGGCCCTGGTGCCGATTTGCTCGTTATGACGGCAACGCCCATCCCACGTACGCTGGCGCTTTCGGTCTACGGCGATCTGGACACGAGCATCATCCGCCATCGGCCCGTCCCTGGCGCTGGCGTGACGACACGCGTGCTTACCGAGTCGAGCCGCGACCTTGCCTATGGCGCCATCCGCGAGGCGCATGAAAAGGGTCAGCAGGCCTACGTGATTTGCCCGCTCGTGGAGCCGAGCGATTCGGCCGATGAGCTTGAGGATGTGCCCGGTATCGCCCGTGACGACGAGGGTCGCGTAACCGTGCCCGTGCCGCTGCACGATACGGCAACCGAGCTCGATCGCCTGCGTCTGGCGTTGCCGGGTCTTGCCATCGAGCGCCTTCACGGCCGCATGCCAGCGGGGGAGAAGGACCAGGTTATCGATGCCTTTAAGCGTGGCGAGATTGACGTGCTCGTCTCGACTACGGTGGTCGAGGTGGGCGTCGACGTGCCCAACGCCACCGTCATGGTCATCGAGAACGGTGAGCGCTTTGGCTTGGCGGCCCTGCACCAGCTGCGCGGTCGCGTGGGCCGTGGCAGCGTGTCGGGCACGTGCCTGGTCATGACGCACTCCAAGGGCAACGGCGGCGCTTCGGCAGCACAAGATCGCCTGCAATCGCTCGAGAAGACCTCGGATGGCTTTACGCTCGCCCAGATGGACCTGCGTCTGCGCCACGAGGGCGAAATCCTGGGGTACCGCCAGCATGGCGGAGTGACCCTGCGCTTTGTTGACCTGGATGCCGACGAGGAGCTGATCGAGTGGGCCCATTTGGACGCAGTCGAGCTCTTGCGGTATGCTTGCAACCTTGACTCCGTGGCGACGCGCCCCCTGCGCGATGCAGTCGCCATGCGATATCGACACATTTTTAAGGAGGTCAGCGGAGGATGAGAATCATCGGCGGCGAATGGCGCGGTCGTAAGATCGAGGAGCCCCGTGGTCGCGATGTCACCCGCCCCACGACCGATCGCGTGCGCGAGGCATGCGCATCTATGGTCATGTCGGCATTCGACTTCGATCTGGACGAGGTCCGCGTGCTGGACGCTTTTGGCGGCTCCGGTGCCTTAGGGTTAGAGATGCTCTCACGTGGCGCCCGCTCACTCACGACGTTCGAGATCGATCGGAATGCCGCGCGGCTCATTACCAAGAATATCGAGTCGCTCTGCCGTGACCGTGCGCGTTGGCGCGTGGTAACGGGCGACATGCTGGCGAGCGCCTCGCGCGGTCGTGTGCCGGGCGGCCCCTTTGATCTGGTCCTGCTCGACCCGCCCTATGCTTTTGGTGCCGAGCCGGTCGAGATACTGCTGCAGAACCTGGCTCAGCAGGGTCTGCTTGCACCTGGCGCTTATGCCCTGTTTGAGCATGCCGCCGCCGATGCGGGCGCGCATCCGGCAGGCTTTGAGATCGTGCGCGAGAAGCGCTACGGCATTACCTCGGTCGACCTGCTTCGTTGGGTCGGCGATGACGATAGTGAGGAAGATTGCGCCGGCACCGATGCTTACAACAACGATGCCATGACGGTTCAGGAGAACGCCCATGAGTGACACCATCAACCGCGTGATCGTCCCGGGCACCTTCGATCCCATCACGTTTGGCCATATCGACGTCATCCGCCGCGCCCGCCGCATCTTTCCCAGCGTGATCGTCGCTGTCGCCGAGTCGCAGGGTAAAAACGGTGTGGGCACCACGTTTATGCTGGATGAGCGCGTGGCGCTGGCTCGCGAGGCGCTCGGTGATATCGACGGCGTCGAGGTCCTGCCCTTTACCGGCCTCTTGGTCGACTTCGCTCGCGAGCAGGGGGCGGGGGCCGTGGTCAAGGGCCTGCGCGCCATGACCGACTTTGAGTACGAGCTGCAGCAGGCAGACCTCAACTATCGCTTGGATAACGAGCTGGAGTCCATCTTTGTCATGAGTGCGCCGCAGTACGGCTATATCTCGAGTTCGGTCGTTCGCCAGATCGCCTCGCTCGGCAGCGATGTATCGACGTTTGTCCCGCCCAACGTGGTCGAAGCGCTCAGACACCGCTTTTCGTGACGTTTTTTATTGCCTGGTGGCATGTGGTAAACTAGCACGATGATATGTTACCTATGAAAGGAGACCGGATGCCGGGCGAGAATTTTCCTGGCGATAGGATCGTCAGCTTGGTCGATGAGCTCGAAGGGCTGATCGAGGAAGCCAAGCCGCCTTTCGGCAAGAACGCTCAGTTCAAGGTCATCGACGCCGACGTGTTCTTCAACATCCTCGACGAGATCCGCATGAGCTATCCCGAGGAGTGGCAGAAGTCCCGCCGTATCCTTAAGGAGCGCGAGGAGCTTATGGCTTCCGCCGCCGCTCAGGCCGATTCCATCATCGCCGACGCTCAGCAGCAGGCCCTCACCATTGCCGGTGAGCAGGAGATCGTCCGCTTGGCACAGCAGCAGGCCGACGACATCCGCGATCGTGCCCAGCAGTACGAGCGCGAGACGCGTTATGCTGCCGAGGACTACGCAGAGCAGGTCTTTACGCACCTGGAGGAGAACCTCAAGAGCCTGACCGGCACCGTTACCCGTTGCCGTCAGCAGCTCAACGAGGGTGCCGCCCAACAGAATGGTCAGTGGTAATGGCTGAGTTCCCGAGCGTTACCGTCGATCTTTCTGAGCAGCTCGAGTTTCCTGGTGATTCGTATCCGCTGACCGGCAAGGTCGATGTTGCCACCTACACGGTGGGCGAGAAGAAGTACCAGCTACAGGACGGCATCGACTACGACGTTGTCTTTACCAATGCCGGTACCGGTGTCTTGCTCACGGGCATGGTCCGCGCGCACGCCACCGGCGAGTGCGACCGTTGCCTGGAGCCTGCCTCGTTTGATATCGCCGGCGAGATCGAGGAGTTCTACCTCTTCGAGGAGCCCGAGGATCCCGAGGCCTACGAGGACGGCTACGAGCTCCTGGGTGAGGACCGCATCGTCGATCTGGGTGAGCCCATCAACGACGCGGTCGTTATGGACACGCCGTTTGTCGTTCTGTGCAAGCCCGATTGCCGCGGCCTGTGCCCCACTTGCGGTTGCAATCTCAACGTCGAGCAATGCGATTGCGCCGCCCAGGCAGAGGCAGAATGGGCCGCTGCCACGGAAAATCCATTTGCAGCATTGAAGAATCTCAAGCTCGATGAGTAAAACTGTGGTAGTATCGCTACTTGCGCGTAATCGCCACACTGGATAGTTCATAAGGAAGGTCACTATGCCCGTACCTAAACAAAAGCAGGGTCGTATCCGCACTCACACCCGTCGTTCCGCTAACATGAAGATCTCGGCTGCGGCTCAGTCCACGTGCCCCCGTTGCGGCGCTGTCAAGCTTCCGCACCACGTGTGCCCCAGCTGCGGTTTCTACAAGGACCGCGAGGTTATCGTTACCGAGTAACGGTATACTCTGGATGCGATGCCGTTCCAAATGGAACCACAATGGCCGGCTCAATGAGTCGGCCATTTTTGTATAAGGAGCATGTATATGAGTAACGTTCGCGTTTGTGTAGACGTTGTGGGTGGAGACGAGAAACCTCAGGTTGTTCTCGATGGTATCGAGGCTGCACTTGCCGTCGATCCCGATATCGAGGTCTTGGCAGCTGGCCCCGCCGAAATCGTCAATCCCTTTGCTGCTTCCCACGCACGTGTTGAGGCCCTTGAGGCACCCGACGTTATCGCCATGGATGACGATCCCATTCGCGCCGTGATGACCAAACGCAAGTCTTCGATCGTGCTGTCGTGCCGCGCTATCAAGAAGGGCAATGCTGACGCGTTCTTCTCTGCCGGTTCGACCGGTGCCATGACCGCCGCTGCTACCGCATACGTGACGCCGTTTAGGTATCAGGCCGAAGGCAAGAAGCAGCCGGTGCGCCCCTGTCTGACCAATGCGTTGCCCAATCGCGCCGGCGGTCTGACGGTGCTGTGCGATATGGGCGCCAACCCCGATGTCGAGGTCGATGACATGGTGCGTTTTGCCCAGATGGGTAGCGCCTATGCCCGCGTCGTCCTGGGCATCGAACATCCTCGCGTGGGCCTGCTTGGTAACGGCACCGAGGACGAGAAGGGTTCTAACTTTACCAAGGCCTGCTTCCCTGCTATGAAGGCCGCAGTTCCGGGCTTTGTGGGCAACTGCGAAGGCACCGACCTCACCTCGGGCAATTTCGATGTCGTTGTTGCCGACGGCATGTCGGGCAATATCGCTCTCAAGGCTACCGAGGGCGCTGCCAAGTTTTTGCTGCAGGAGCTCAAGGGCGCCTTTATGGCCTCGCTCGGCACCAAGATCGCCGCGCTGCTCATCAAAAAGCAGATGCGCGAGATTAAGGCCAAGCTCTCTGGTGATGCCAAGGGCGGCGCGATTCTTTTGGGCCTGCGTGGCGTGGTCCTGATCGGCCATGGCGCCACCTCGGTCGAGGCTGTTAAAAACGGTACGCTTGCGGCGGCCGAAGCCGTGCGCGCGGGGCTGGTCGAGAACGTCGCCAACTCCATGGACGGCATCGTTTTGTAAGAGCGAGTTAGAGCGCTGTTATGTGCCTCGCGGCCTGCTTCGTGGGGTAGAATCAGAACCGTGTCTTGGTACCGCCCGGGCGGTACCATTCTTTTGGTATTCATGCACTATGAGAGGAAGCGCTATGGACCGCTCCGAAATCTTCGACAAGATCGCCGAGGTCGCTGCTGACGTTCTGGGCGTCGATGTTGCCGAAATTAGCGATGAGACCACCTTTGACGACCTCGATGCCAACTCGCTCGAGCGCCTGCAACTGGTTACGGCTATCGAGGACGAGTTCAATCTCGAGATCGATGACGAGACCCTGCTCTCGCTCAACTCTGTCGCCGACGCCGTCGACGCGATCGAAAACGCCAGGGAGGCTTAGGTCTTGGCTTTATCCGAACGACTTACGCGCGCCCAGGAGATTCTGGGCCACGAGTTCAATGACAAGGTGCTGCTGCGCGCGGCCCTTACGCATCCTTCGGCCGTCGAAGGCCAGCCAGTCTCGGCAAGCTACGAGCGCCTTGAGTTCTTGGGTGATTCCATTTTGGGCGCCGTTGTCGCACGCTCCCTGTTTGTGTCCTATCCGGAGTTTGACGAGGGCAAGCTCACGCGCCTGAAGGTGTCCCTTGTCTCGGGCGCCACGCTGTCCGAGGTGTCGCACGAGCTGGGTATCGATGACATCATCATCTTTGGTGCCTCCGAGACCGGTACCGGCGCGCGCGGCCTGCACTCGGCGCTCGAGAACGTCTATGAGTCGCTCGTGGGTGCGCTGTACCTGGATGCCGGTTGGGATGTTGCGGCGGAGTTTATCCACCGCACGCTCAAGCCTCATTTGGCATCCGAGCGTGCCGAGCACCCTGCGAACCCCAAGTCGTATTTGCAGGAGTGCGTGCAAGCCGACGGTCACGAACCCCCGGCGTATAAGCTCGTTGGCTCCGAGGGCCCGGCGCATGCGCCCACCTTTACCGCCGTGGTGTTGATCGATGGTATTCGCCAGGGTCGCGGCTCCGGCTCCTCAAAGAAGGAAGCCGAGGGAGCCGCTGCTCTCGAGGCGCTTGACCGCATGGGCTACACCACCAACGGCGTGATTCTCAACAAGAAGCCTGTTTAAGCGAGGAACCGTGTATCTCAAGTCCCTCACGCTCAAAGGGTTCAAGTCGTTTGCCGACCGCGCCCATATGACGTTTGAGCCGGGCCTGACCGTCATCGTCGGTCCCAACGGCTCGGGAAAATCGAACATCTCTGACTCGATTCTGTGGGTTCTGGGCGAGCAGAGCGCCAAGCAGCTGCGCGGCCAGGCCATGGAGGATGTCATCTTCTCGGGCTCGTCAGCGCGCAAGCCGGTGGGTGTCGCCGAGGTCACGCTGGTGCTCGATAACTCGGACCATATGCTGCCCGTCGACTTTGACGAGGTCGCCATCACCCGTCGTATGTATCGCTCGGGCGAAAGCGAGTACCTCATCAACTCGAGTCCATGCCGCCTGATGGACATTCAGGACATCCTGCACGATTCGGGCTTGGGCAAGGATACACATTCCATCATCAGCCAGGGCAAGCTCGACGCCATTTTGCAGAGCCGCCCCGAGGAGCGCCGCGCCCTCATCGAGGAGGCCGCCGGCATTTCCAAGCACAAACGCCGCAAGGAGCGTGCGCTCAAAAAGATTAAGTCGATGGACGAGCACCTGACGCGTGCCCGCGACATCAATAAGGAAATCGCCCGTCAGCTGCGGCCGCTGGAGCGTCAGGTCGATCGTGCGCGCAAGTACAAAGAGCTGTCCTCGCGCGCGAACGAGCTTACGCAGATGCTAGCCGTCGACGAGCTGCGTTCGCTGCAGTCGCAGTGGAACGACTTGGAGAGCCGCTCCAAGGAAGGTGCCGCCGAGCTGGAGCTTGCGCAGTACCGCTTGGGCGAAAAGGAACGCGAGCTCGAGAAGCTCCAGGTCATGCTCGAGGAAAAGGGCCTGTTTGTGGGCGATCTGGGCGAGCAGCGCCGCCATATGCAAGACGTGGTCGGCCGCATTAACTCCGATATGCGCCTGCTCGAGGAAAAGGGCCACAACATGGTGTCGCGCCTGTCCGACATGCGCGGCCAGATCTCGAGCTCCGAGCATCAGCGTCGTCGCGTGGTAGAGGAGCTCGAGGACGCGCGTGCGCAGCTTGAGGAAGTGACCGGCGCGCACATGCAGGCCCAGGAGGACGTTGACGCCGCTGGTCCTGCCGCCGCCGAGCTCCACGAGCGGCGCGTGGCGCTCGACAATCAGATTTCGCAGCTTACGCGTGAGCAACGCGATGTGCAGCGGGTGGCCGATAACGCGGCGCTCGAACTCGCCAAGGTGAAGGACTCGCTGAGCAACGCCGAGGTCGAGGACAACATGTACGCCTCACGCCTGGAGCAGATCGACGAGCAGCTCGAGGAAGTCACGGCCTCACTCGAGAGCCGTCGCGACCGCGCCGAGGAGCTTGAGGGTGCACTCGATCAGGCCCGTCAAGCCCAGATTGATGCTCGCGAGGCTACCGAGGTCGCCCGTGCAGCCCTTAAGGACCTGCGTGCCCGCGAGAGCGAGGCGCGCAACAAACTGTCCGAGGTGCGCTCGGAGCTTGCCAGCCAAAAGAAGCTCGATGCCCGCATGGCTGACAGCTCGCCGCTGGTGAGCCGTCTGATGGGTGCGCTGGGCGACGATGTCTCGGGTCGTCTGGGCGACGTGCTCGAGGCCCCGCGTGAGCTTGAGGGCCTGGTTGAGCAATTGCTCGCCGGCGATATCGATGCGCTGCTGTTCGACGATGCAGCCACACTTGAGCGTGCCGGTCGTGCCGCTCTGGACCAGAAGAAGGCCTCGGGCGAGGCGCTGCTGGTCGCGCGCGGTGTGAGCGCCTCTGCTGCCGCTAAGGGCGCTGCCGGTTCCCGCCTGGTCGATCGCCTGTCCGTACGCGCCGGCTATGGCCCGGTTGTCGAAGCGCTGCTCGGCGGCTATTACGTTGTCGACGACTTGGCGGCTGCGCTGGCCGCGCCTGTCGTTGACGGCGTGACTTACGTGACCCCCGATGGCGCCCGCGTCGCCTGCGGCGGCCTGGTGCGTGTGGGCCTCGACGCCGGCGAGGCGTCGGGTGCCTTGGAGCGCAAGCGTCGCATTCGCGAGCTGGAGGGCCTGGAGCCCGATCTGGCTGCTGTGTTTGAGCATGTGTCGGATCAGGTCGTCGAGGCCAATGCGGCCGTCGAAGAGGCGCGTGCCGCTGAGGGCGATGCCGCCGGCGAGATCGCCCGTCTTGAGGGCGAGCGCCGCTCGCTGCTCTCCGAGATTGGCCGCCTGGAGCAAAGCGCCAACAACGCCGAGGTCGAGCGCGTGCGCATCTCCAAGCGCCGCGAGCAGGCCGCCGAGGCCGTTCGCGCTGCGCGCCCGCGCGTGGACGAGCTCACCCGCTCGCGTGACGAGGCCCGAGCGCAGGCAAGCGATCTTGGCCTTCAGATTGCCGAAGCCAACGACGAACTCGACCGCGTTCGCCGTGACGATTCCGAGGCCGCCGGCAAGCTCGCCGATGCCAAGGTCCGCCTGGCCCAGACGAGCGAGCGCCTTCGTTCTCTGAAGGGCCGCGTGCCCGATCTGGAGCATCGCCTGGAGGGCATCGACCGCCGTATCCGCGGAACACGCCAGGCCTCGCGCTCACTCGAGCTGCTGCGCCTGCGCGTCGATCCCATGCACGAGCGCTATTCGGCCCTGCTGGAGCGCGCGTCGGATTGGGCAGCGCGTCTGCGTGACCAGGCCTCTCTGGAGGAGGCGGACTCCGCTTCGCTCAAGAAGACCATCGAGGATGCCAAGGCAGAGGTTGCCCGCGCTAAGGAGAAGGTCGATACCGCCACCGCCACGCAAAACGAGTTTAAGGTCGCGCGTGGCAAGCTCGAGGTGCAGGTAGAGGCCGCCATTAAGGCCATTACCGCCGATGGCACCACGGTGCTCGAGGAAGCGCTCATGCTTCCTGCGCCTACCGACCGCGACGCCGCCGAGCGCGAGCTCAACCAGCTCGTGCGCCAGATCAACAACCTGGGCCCTGTGAACCAGGTTGCCATGGAGGAGTACGAGCAGCTCAAGCGCCGTGCCGATTACATCGAGGAGCAACTTGCCGATCTGGAGAGCGCGCGCAAGGCGCTCACCAAGATCACGGTGGCCATCGACCGCAAGATGCGCAAGGCGTTCCTGGTGACGTTTGAGAAGGTCGATGCGAACTTCCGCGAGATCTTCGCCATGCTCTTCCCGGGAGGCCAGGCTCATCTGGAGATGACCGACCCCGAGCACCCGGCCGAGACGGGTATCGAGGTCGTGGCCCAACCGCGCGGCAAGCGCATCACCAAGATGATGCTCATGTCGGGCGGCGAGAAGAGCCTGACGGCGCTCGCCCTGCTCTTTGCCGTATACCGTACGCGCACGGTGCCGTTCTATGTGCTGGACGAGGTCGAGGCTGCGCTCGACGACGCCAACCTGTCCAAGCTCATCGGCGCGCTCGATGTGCTGCGTTCCGATACGCAGCTCTTGGTAATCTCGCATCAGCGCCGTACTATGGAGGATGCTGACGTCCTCTACGGCGTCTCGATGCAAGCCGACGGCGTCAGTCGCGTCGTCTCGCAAAAACTCGATCGTGAAACCGGAAAGGTCGTGAATGCATAATGGGATTCTTCGATGCTCTCTCGCGTGGACTTGAGCGCAGCCGCGAGGCCCTTAACGAGGTCTTCTACTTTGGCGGCGAGGTCGACGAGGATTTTTGGGAGGACCTTGAGGACACCCTCGTCATGGGTGACATGGGTGCCGAGGTCGCCATTCAGGTCTCCGATGACCTGCGCGACGCCGCTGCCAAGAAGAACCTTAAGACCGCCCCGCAGCTTCGCCGTGCCCTGGCCGAGCAGCTTGAGGGCCATTTTGTGCCTGTTGAGCGCGATCCGTTTTCCGACACGCCGAGCTGCGTGCTGTTTGTCGGCATCAACGGTGCCGGCAAGACCACGACGGTCGGCAAGATTGCGAGCGCCATGGCCGCCCGCGGCAAGAACGTGGTGATCGGTTCGGCCGACACCTTCCGCGCCGCCGCCATCGAGCAGCTCGATGTGTGGGGCCAGCGTGCCGGCGTGCCCGTCATCAAGCGTGACCGCGGCTCCGATCCGGCGAGCGTGTGCTATGACGTGCTCGACGAGGCCGATAAGCGCGGCAGCGACCTGGTGCTCATCGATACCGCCGGCCGTCTGCACACGAGCCCCGAGCTCATGCGCGAGCTCGCCAAGGTGGTCAACGTGACGCGTAAGCGCGCCGCCAATATGGCCGCCGGTCCCATGCCGGTTTCGGTCGTGCTTGTGATCGATGCCGCCACTGGTCAGAACGGTCTGAACCAGGCGCTCGAGTTTAACGAGGCGCTGGGCCTGGACGGTATTATCATGACTAAGCTCGACGGCACGGCTAAGGGCGGTATCGCCATGGCCGTGGCCGAGAAGCTCAAGCTCCCGATCCTGCGCATCGGCGTCGGCGAGCAGGTCGATGACCTGCAGGAGTTTAATGCAAAAGATTTCTGCCGCGCCCTGGTGGGCGAGTCCAATTAAGGAGTGACTAGTGTTTGATTCTCTGAGCGATCGCCTCAACGACACATTTGACCGCCTGCGCGGCAAGGGTAAGCTGACCGAGGCCGATATTACTTCGGCCATGCGCGATATTCGCATGGCGCTGCTCGAGGCCGACGTTAACTTTAAGGTTGTCAAGGAGTTCGTTGCCAAGACCAAGGAGCGCTGCATGACCGCCGAGGTCATGGAGTCGCTGTCGCCGGCGCAAAACGTCGTCAAGATCGTGCTCGACGAGCTCACCGAGATGCTCGGCTCAACCGAGAGCAAGCTCGTTTTTAGCAATCGCATTCCTAATGTCATCATGCTCGTGGGCCTGCAGGGCTCCGGTAAGACCACGGCAGCCGTAAAGCTTGCCTACCTGCTCAAGAAGCAGGGCCGCTCGCCGTTGCTCGCAGCGTGCGACGTCTACCGTCCCGCCGCTGCCGACCAGCTGGGCACGCTCGGTGGCGAGATTGGCGTACCGGTCTTCCGCGGCGACGGTGCGCACCCGGTCGACATCGCCAAGGGCGCTATTCAGGAGGCCGTCGACCACCTGCGTGACGTGGTCATCGTCGATACCGCCGGTCGTTTGCAGATCGACGAGCAGATGATGCAGGAAGCCGTGGACATCAAGAAGGCCGTCAAGCCCGATCAGGTGCTGATGGTCGTCGATGCCATGACCGGCCAGGATATCGTCAACGTCGTCTCGACCTTCGCCGAGCGCACCGACTTTGACGGCGTGATCATCTCCAAGCTCGACGGCGATGCCCGTGGTGGCGGCGCGCTTTCCGTGCGCCAGGTGACCGGCAAGCCCATCAAGTTCGTGAGCATGGGCGAGAAGCCCGATTCGCTGGAGCCGTTCTACCCCGACCGTATGGCCAAGCGAATCTTGGGCATGGGCGACGTCGTCGGCATCATCGAGAAGGCCCAGGAGGCCGCCGATGCCGAGCAGCTCGAGGCCGCCGAGCGCATGCTGCGCGAGGGCTTTACCATGAACGACATGCTCGACCAGATGAAAGCCGTTAAGAAGATGGGCGGCATGAAGGGCATTCTCGGCATGCTCCCCGGTGGCCAGCGCGCGCTCAACCAGATGGGCGGCAACCTGGACGAGGGCATCTTCGACAAGAACGAGGCCATCATTATGTCGATGACCAAGGAGGAACGCCTGCGCCCCTCCATCATCAACGGCCAGCGCCGCGCCCGCATTGCCAAGGGAGCCGGCGTAACCCCCACCGAGGTCAACGGCCTTATGAAGCAGTGGGGCGAGATGAATAAGATGATGGGCCGCATGCGCACGATGGCCAATCAGGCACAGGCCGGCGGCAAAAAGGGCAAAAAGGGTAAGAAGGGCAAAAAGATGCGCATGCCCAATATTCCCGGTCTGGATGCCATGGGCTTGGGCGGCATGGGCGGCCTGGGAACAGGTGGTCCTAAGTCCGATATGGACCTGCTGCGCCAGATGGAAGCGCAGATGCGCAATAAAAAGTAGCGACTGGTAGAGTTGTGTATGGCGAAGGCCGCCTGGATGGTATTCCAGGCGGCCTTCGCCGTTGGTGCGTTATATGTTGTGTGAGCAGACGCGTGATGGCATCGTTTGCCTGCTGTTAGTGGCAGCTGCAGCCCTCGTGACCCTCGTTCTCGTGATGGCCGTGGCAACCGCAGGATCCGCCGTGCTCATGGATGTGCTCGTGGTCGTGGCCGTGGCCATGGCAGTCGCAGGTGGCCTCGCCGGTCTGCGCGAGCGTGCCGGCAATGAGGGCCTCGACGCAAGCGTCGCAGCTGCCCTGGGCACCTGCGTATACCGTGATGCCGGCTTGGGCAAGCGCGTTGATAGCGCCGCCGCCGATGCCGCCGCAGATGAGCGTGTCCACGCCGCCGTTGGCGAGCAGGCCCGCAAGGGCACCGTGGCCGGTGCCGCCGGTGCCCACGACCTGCTCGTTGAGTACCTTGCCGTCCTGAATGTCGTAGATCTTGAACTGCTCGCTGCGGCCAAAGTGCATAAAGATGTTGCCGTTGTCGTACGTGGTTGCCACCCTCATGGTGTCGATCTCCTTTGCTGGCCATACGGCCGTTGCCGTGGTAATGGGGGAGTACGCGATATTGCCGCCTTCGATGATGAGCGCCCGACCATTGACCAACGCGTTTGCCACCTTGCGATGCGCGCGGCTGCAAATAGCCGCCACCGTGGCGCGCGCGATACCCATCTGCTTTGCGACTGCCTCTTGGTTAAGGCCTTCCAGGTCGCACAGGCGCAGCGCCTCGAGTTCGTCGACCGTCATGTCGATGGCGTCTCCGCTGACTAGGCCGTCAGGGGTAAAGCCGCGGTATTCGGGGATGATCCCGACGCGGCGCAGTTTCTCGCGTCTTCCTGCCATACGTGCTCCTTATCTGACATATGTCAATAATAGAATAGCGAACGCGCAGATTTACGCAAGGAATTTCTGGCATATGCCAGAAAATGAAGGCATATGTTTGGGCTGTGGGGCTGCATGTGCCTGGGATACAATGAATCTCGCTTTTAGGCGACTGACAGGAGGGTCAATGAGCAAAGCTGATCAACAGTTTGTAACCATGTGCCGCGATATTCTGGACCATGGCACCACCACCGAGGGCCAAAAGGTCCGTCCGGTGTGGGAGGACGGCACCCCTGCCTATACCATTAAAAACTTTGGTGTCACGGCACGCTACGACCTGCGCGAGGAGTTTCCGGCGCTTACCCTGCGTCGTACGGCCCTCAAATCTGCCATGGATGAGATCCTATGGATCTATCAAAAGAAGTCCAATAACGTGCATGACCTCAACAGCCATATTTGGGATGAGTGGGCCGACGAGACCGGTTCCATCGGCAAGGCCTACGGGTATCAGATTGGGCAGAAGAGCCATTATGCCGAGGGCGATTTCGACCAGATGGACCGCGTTCTGTACGACCTTAAGAACACGCCGTACAGCCGCCGCATTATGACGAATACCTATGTGTTTAGCGACCTGTCCGAGATGCACCTGTATCCGTGCGCCTACAGCGTGACGTATAACGTGACGCAGCGCCCGCAGGATGACAAACCGACGCTCAACATGATTCTCAACCAGCGCAGCCAGGACATTTTGGCCGCGAACAACTGGAATGTGTGCCAGTACGCCATCTTGCTGATGATGGTCGCGCAATCGGTCGATATGATTCCCGGCGAGCTGCTGCATGTGATCGCCGATGCCCACATTTACGACCGTCATGTCGATATCGTCCGCGAGCTTATCGAGCGTCCGCAGTTTGCCGCGCCTAAGGTAACGCTTAACCCCGATGTACATGACTTCTATGCGTTTACGACCGATGATCTGATCGTCGAGGGCTATGAGCACGGCCCGCAGGTCAAGAACATCCCCATTGCGGTGTAGGTGACGCGCATGACGTGTAAGCTTTCCGCCATTGTCGCCGTGTGTGACGATTGGGGCATTGGGTGCGAGGGTGACATGGTCGTGTCTAATCGCGCCGACATGCGTCATTTTGTGGCGCGCACCAAAGGCTGCCCGGTCATTATGGGACGCAAGACGCTGCTGAGTTTTCCCGGCGGGCGTCCGCTCAAGAACCGTCGTAATATCGTGCTCACGCGCGATGAGGACTTTGCTGCCGAGGGCGTCGACGTGGTGCATAGCGTCGACGAAGCGCTCACCGCGGTAGCCGATGAGCCCGTTGCGTGGGTGATCGGTGGCGGTGAGGTGTATCGGCAGTTTTTGCCGCATTGCGCCGAGGCCGAGGTTACGCATGACCATTGCGTGCATGACGTGGATACGTATTTTCCCGATCTGGATGCCGATCCCGCGTGGGAGATTGCGCGGCGTGGCGGTGTTGCCACGATTGCCTCGGGCGAGGGCGACGAGGGTGTCGATTATGAGTTCGTAACGTATCGTCGCGTTGAGGCGTAAATCGTCCGGCGTGAACGGTATCATCGGATTGTTTGAATGCATGGGGCGGCGCTTAGCGTCGCCTCGTTTGGTATAGATGCGCTGTAAAGAAAGGTGCGGGCTGGCTGCTATGACTGATGCCGTTGAGGTGCTGCGAATCGATTCGCTCGAGGACGAGCGGCTTGATGCCTACGTGCGACTGACCGAGCGTGAGCTGCGCTGCGTGCTGGAGCCGCAGAAGGGCATTTTTATCGCCGAGAGTGCCAAGGTCATCGAGCGTGCGGTGCGTGCCGGATACGAGCCGGTGAGCTTTCTTTTGGGTGAACGCTGGCTCGACCAGATGATGCCGCTGTTTGAGCGCTTGGTTGTGCGCGAGGGAGCGGGTCCGGTCCCGGTGTTCGTGGCCTCGATGGAGCTCATGGAGCAGTTGACGGGCTTTAACGTGACGCGCGGTGCGCTCGCGGCGTTTCGTCGCCCGCGTCAGATTCCGGTCGATGAGTTCTTGGGTGGCGTTGTCGAGGCGGCGGGGGAGCGCCCTGTGCGCGTGTGCGTGCTCGAGGGCATTGTCGACCACACGAACGTGGGCGCGATTTTCCGCTCGGCTGCCGCGCTCAATGTCGACGGCATTCTGGTGAGCCCTACGTGCTGCGACCCGCTGTATCGTCGCTCGGCCCGCGTGAGCATGGGCACCGTGTTTCAAGTGCCGTGGACGCGTATTGGCAGTGAGGCTCGCGTGTGGCCACATGATGGCCTGGCCGCGCTTCATGATGCCGGTTTTTCGTGTGCCGCTATGGCGTTGACGGATGATTCCGTTTCGCTGGACGATCCTGTGCTGCAGAAGATTGATCGCTTGGCGATTTTTATGGGTACCGAGGGTGCCGGCTTGGGCGCCAAGACCATTGCCGGCTGCGACCGCGCCGTGCGTATTCCGATGGCGCATGGGGTCGATTCGCTCAACGTGGCCGCGGCAAGTGCTGTTGCCTTTTGGCAGCTGTGTCCGCATGTGAGCAACGAGTACCACTACCAGCCGGGGCTGTATCACTAGGCAGATATTTCGCACCGGGCTCTGATTCGGGGTGTATCGGCCGATCCCGGTCGGTGCTAAGCTGGTATTGGCTTTGGTCTTAAATTGCCGTTTTATTGTTTGACGTACGCTGGTGGGGAGGGCGTGTGGCTAAGAAATCTACGGCTATCGATGTGACGCAGGGTGTCATTTGGCAGCAGCTGCTTTCGCTGTGCGTCCCTATCTTCTTTAGCTCGTTTTTTCAGCAGGCTTACACGCTTATCGGCACCTATATCGTCGGTCAGTTTGGCGGCAAGCTTGCGCTTGGCGGCATTCAAGCCACGATGGTGCTCACCGAGCTCTGCATTGGTTTTTGCGTTGGCGTTGGCGCCGGTTGTGCCGTTATCACGGGTCAGTTTTTTGGCCAGCACGATAGCGAGCGTCTGAGCCGTTCGGTCCATACAGCCATGACGCTTGCTTTGGTGGGCGGCATCGTCGTTTCCATTCTTGGCATGGTTTTTGTCGAGCCCATGCTGGTGTTGATGAATACGCCGCACGAGCTACTTGCCGAGGGCGTTGCCTATGCTCGCTGTTATTTTGCCGCGATGGTTGCGGCACTGCTGCTTAATATGGGAACCGCACTGCTGCGTGCCGTGGGGGATACGCGCGGTCCCGCTGTGATCATTGCCTCTGGCTGCCTTGTTAACGTGGTGCTGGATATCATCTTTGTTGCTGTGTTGCATATGGAGGCGCTGGGCTGCGGCATCGCGGTAGCGCTGACCATTTGCTCCAATGCAACGATGATCGTGTTGCGCATGATGCGCGCTCCGGGTGCATGGCGTCTTTCGCTGTCTAAGCTCGGCATCGATCGCGGTATTTGTAAGAGTATGATCTCGTGCGGTCTGCCACTCGGTTTTCAATCGGCTGCCTATTCGATCTCGAACGTGCTGATCCAGATGTCGGTCAACTCGTTTGGTGCCGATGTCACCACGGCATGGGGTCTATCTGGGCGCCTGGATGGCATTATCTGGATGGTGACCGAGGCGCTCGGCGTATCGATCACTACGTTCTCGGCGCAGAACTTTGGCGCGCGTAATTACGAGCGCATGCGCAAGGGCTACCACACGTCGCTCGTGCTTTCGTTTGCGCTGATCGGTGGCCTCTCTGCCGTGCTGATGGTGTTCTCGGGCCCGTTGTCGCGTCTGTTTGTCGACGATGCTTCGATTTCGGCGTACACCACGACGATTCTTCATTTCATCGCGCCGTTCTACGCGATCTTCTCGATTATCGAAAATGCGTCGGGCTCCATTCGCGGCGCCAGCGTGAGCTTGCAGCCCATGCTGCTCACGATTTTTGGCACCGTCGTGCTCAGGGTGATCTGGGTGTTTGCGATTATGCCGTTCGATCCGTCGCTTGAGCACCTGCTGCTGGTTTACCCCGTAACCTGGCTCATCACGGCCACGATGTTTACCATCTACCACCACAGCGGCAACTGGCTCGGCCGCGCCACCGCCTAATGATCCGTTTTCCTCCGTCCCCTTCGGATCATTTAGTATTCGATGCCTTGGCGGGCTAGGAGGCCTTCGTCGAAGTAGTGTTTGACGGGGCGCATTTCGGTAACTAGGTCGGCAAGGTCGGCGAGGGGCAGCAGGCCGCGGCCGGTGAGCACGAGCTCCGTGGTGGTTGGTTTCATCGCGATCAACGCTTCGACATCTTCGCGCGTCACAAAGCCCCGTCGCATGGCCTCGCCGAGTTCATCCAAAATCAGAACGTCGACCTGTGATATCTGCTCGCGCGCCAGCTCCATGATCTGTGCGGCGCAAGCCTCGGGCGTGTCGCGGTCGGCCTGTACAATTCGTAGCCCTAGGCGTGGTGCGGCATCGTGTTCGGCGCAGTGCAGCTTCTTGGCAAACTGAAGCATGAGCACGTTA
>CAJJTG010000010.1 GCA_905194675.1 uncultured Collinsella sp.
CCGTTCGACTTGCATGTGTTAGGCGCGCCGCCAGCGTTCATCCTGAGCCAGGATCGAACTCTCCGTCCAAAATATTTGGGCTTCGAGCCCGTCCGGTCCTCTCAGTCCATCGCTGATCGGTTCCGTTCGATTCATATGGTTTAAGTATAGGAAAAGGAATTTCTCGGGGCCGCCTCTCGGCGGCCTTGCGAAAAACAAATCCAAGTTAGACCATTTCAAATGGTTCGATGTCTGCCCGGATGCGACACTGAATGTGTCCATCCTCGCAGTATCCGGTTCTCAAGGTGCACGCTTTGCGGCTGATCCGGTCCGACCGGGCCGCGCGGCAAGGAGATATATTGCCAGACCGGAGGGCCCCCGGGGGCGGGAATCGCGCACTCCATATTTTGTTCACAAATGAATAGGTCCCTCAGTCGCATCACTGAGGTTAAAACTGAAGCATTGGCTTCTGATATTGGCGATGACCAGCTGTTTTATGAATATTGAGACATCGGTCATCTCTGGAGCGCCACTTTACTCCAAAAGCATCAGCTATTTGTTTCCCGTCGGTAAAAGGCAGGTTTTGTTCGCCAAGCGTTCTTATATAGAGAAGTTCGGGTTCGAGCCCGTGCACCGGCAATAAAAATGCGACCAGCCGGAGCCGATCGCTTTCTATTCTATGCTGGATCATCCAGAGGGCGCTTCCGAACTCATTTTCTCGCTGCCATTCATGCTTTCGAAGCATCGTTCGACCTCCACAGCCTCATGTTTTGAGGATCTGCCGTGTTTATCACTGTTATTAATGAGTGTGTGGAAGTGATCCTCATACAGATACGTGCGATCCGCCAGAGAACTGAGAAGCATCTCTCTGCAGCCCTCGTTGCCTATCCTCGCATCTCTCAGGTCTTCCGGAAATTCACAAGCAGTCTTAGAGTCAATTTGTTTCCGTTTTCAGAGACTTGTTTGAGAGTTTTTAAAGACAGTTCAAAACAATAAGTGAGACACCATAAAGCAGAGCAAGATGTGCCGGATAGAAAATGTAGAAGAAATATTTGAGCTTCAGCCCTCGCTTACCATTATAAAGATTGATAAGCAGCAACGAAACGACCGCGGCAGCAACATCAGGATTAAATACATTAGCTGTAGCAAACTCAAATCCGCCGCCAACTATATGGCATGACGAAAGGAGCACTGCACATACTGCAGCAAAGAACATCTTGGCCTTGCTGTCGTGGAATAAATAGAATGCAGCCACAAGCATAATGCCATACACACCGCCATCTAGTTTAGTGTATTCAGCTGCCAGTGCTGTCAAAACAATCAGAGCAGTTTCTGCGATGTATCTTTTCCGTTTTGAAAGACTTTGTATCTTTTCCAGAACAATCAAAAAGACCAAGGAAAGCAGGAGCTCACACATAACATTTTGTTGCCGAAGGTCAAATAGTTGCCAGGTTTGGACGAAATCGTATATGGGCTCCGCAATGATTGCGAAGACAAGCATATTTCGCAGGTACTTCTTTAAGTCATGAGTATGCAAAAATCCCTCAACTATCAAAAAGCAAAATAAGGGAAATGCAATTCTGCCAAGAACATGAAGCACATCCGAAGCCTCGCTTAGAATCGCCCACTGTTCGTCTGATATCTGACTGTACGATGCGTGAGTCATGATTCCATTGGTCAGGACGATCCTGCTTACATGATCGAGAACCATCGAAATGGCTGCTATTATCTTTAATGTGCTGCCGCTAATTCCGTATCTATTTGTTTTCATTTCGTATTCCTTACTTTGGGTGGGCCGTCAGGGGTTCAGCCTGCTTCGCAGGCGGCCGCTGCGGCGCTTTCGCGCCTTGCGCGCTGCGCTGGCAAACGCTCGCGCGTTTACTCAGCTCCGCGCCCCCCGACGGGTTCGAACCCATGCCTTGGCAACAAAAAAGCGACCAACCGGAGTCGATCGCTTTCTATTCTATGGTGGGCCGTCAGGGGTTCGAACCCTGGACCTTGGGATTAAAAGTCCCCTGCTCTGCCAGCTGAGCTAACGGCCCGCGGGTGGCATTGTACCACGGTCTGGGACTATTCCCAACTCCATTGGCCGTTCTGGAAAATCACAACTTCACGTCCATCAGGCGTAATGCCCGTAATATCGATATCGTCCGTGCCAATCATAAAGTCGACATGCGTGCTCGATACGTTAACGCCATGCTCCAGGAGCTCCTCCTTGGACATGTCATACCCGCCCTCGATGCACTCGGGGAAGCCGACACCCAGCGCAAGGTGGCAGCTGGCGTTCTCGTCATAGAGCGTGTCATAGAACAGAACGTCACTTTCGCGAATTGGCGTGTTCTTGGAAATGAGCGCGACCTCACCCAGATGAGCGGCACCTTCATCGGTGTCAATAATGCTCGCAAGCGTCGCCTTGCCCACGCGGGCATCGTAGTCCACTACGCGACCGGCCTCGAACTTAATCCAAAAATCGTCAACCTTGTTACCGTGGTGAATGAGCGGCATAGCCGAATACACGATACCGTCGGCACGCATACGATCAGGCGAGGTGAAGACCTCCTCGGTGGGGATGTTGGGGAAGAAGGGATGTCCATCGGGCGTCTTACCCTTGCCGCCGGCCCACTCGTGACCCTTCGTCATGCCAATCGTCAGATCGGTTCCATTTGCCGCGGTGTAATGCAGCCGGTCAAAACGATTGTCGTTCAGGAAGCGCAAGTTCTTTTCGAACGCCGCGTCATGAAGCTCCCAGTCGCTCTCCGGGTCCTGGCCATCGGCGCGAGCGGTGTGCAGAATCGCATTCCACAGCTTATAGATTGCAACCTCATCGGCGTCTCCCGGGAACACCTCGCGCGCCCAAGCCACGACCGGAGCGCCGGCGATGCACCACGGATTGATGTTGTAATCCAGTCCACGGCGGAAAACTTTGCACTGCGTATTCCTCGCCTTGGATGCCGCGGCCGGCTTGGCTGGATCGATTCCCTTGAGGGCTGCAGGATCGGCACCCTCGATAAAGATAAAGCAGGCACCGTCCTGGGCCAACGAATCCAACTGCATGCGCTTCCACTCGGGCGTCTGCTCAAAGTAACTTTTCTCGACATGCTCGTACGTAAGCCTCGTCACGGCGTCGTCGGCCCAGATGACCGTCACGTGACCGGCACCAGCGTCATAAGCCTCCGCAACCACCACGCGCGCAAATGACGCGCACTCGACCGGAGACTGAACGACGACTTCCTGGCCGGGCTTGACGTTTACGCCCTTGCGGACGACCAGGCGAGCGTAGTTTTTAATCTTGGGCTCCAGGGCCTTCATGCCCTCCAGAGCTTCTTCGACCGTCAGGGCAGCTCGAATCATGTGCCACTCCATCTATCTATAGAACAGTAAAAAGGCGCGCCGCAAAAACGACGCGCCTTATATCTTAGCGATAAGTATGGATACAAACGCTACTTCTTCTTGGAGTCCTTCTTGTCCTCCTCGGCAGCCGAGCGCTCGATAAGAGCGTTGAGCTTGTTCTCGGACATGCCCTCGGCCTGCGTGCGGTACATGTTGCGCAGGGGACGAATACGAACGAAGTCGTAGATAAAGTCACCCAGAATGATGACATAGGACAAAACGATGCCGACCATCTGGACGGGACTGGACACCGTGCCGCCGGGAGCGAAGTAGAGCGAAGCCCAAATTGCCACGACGAGTACCATGCCGATGGCGAGCACGGCCCACCAGATACGACGGCGCTTGGTGTAGTCCTCATCCTGCTTAAGGAGGATATTCGACACCGTGTAGATGCGATCCTCGCGGGCGCGCTGTTTGGCCTTGCGGGCGCGCTTTTCCTCCTTGGAAAGACCTTCCAGGTTTTCGCCCTTCTCGAGCTCTTTGCGGCGAGCTTTAGACGAAGCTGGCACGACGCGGACAGAGCTCGCTGCCTGACGGGCGGGCTTAGCAGATGCGGCGGACTTGCGCGCAACCCCGGTAACTTCGTGGGATTGCGTGCGCTTGTTCGTGGCGCTACGGGTACTCACTTATGCGTTCTCCTTCATACTTGTGAACTGGGAGCCCGTGATGATCTGGAAGGCCTCGCGATAGCGCTCGGACGTGCCATCGATGACCTCGGCGGGCAGGTGCGGAGTCTCCCCCGTCATATCCCAGTTGGCTTTGAGCCAATTGCGGACGAATTGTTTGTCGTAGCTGGGCTGAATCTTGCCCTCCTCGTAGCTGGCGGCAGGCCAGAAACGGCTGGAGTCGGGCGTGAGGCACTCGTCGATCAGCGTAACCTTGCCATCGATGACACCGAACTCGAACTTGGTGTCGGCGATGATGATGCCTCGAGTCGCGGCATACTCGGCAGCGGCCTTGTAAATCTTGAGGGACAGGTCGCGAATCTGCGTGGCGATGTCCTCACCCACGATTTCACAGCAACGCTCGAACGAAATGTTCTCGTCGTGGTCGCCGATCTCGGCCTTCGTGGACGGCGTGAACAGCGGCTCGGGAAGCTTGGAGGCCTCGGTCAGACCCTCGGGCAGCTGAATGCCGCAGACGGTGCCGTTCTCGTCATAGGTCTTCTTGCCCGAACCGGTCAGATAGCCGCGGACGATGCACTCGATAGGAATCGTCTGGGCCTTCTTGACCAGCATGGCGCGGCCTGCGAGGTAGTCACGATACTCGGCAAACTCCTCGGGGAAATCCGCCGGGTCGATGGAGACGAGGTGATTGGGAACGATGTCGGCAAACTTATCGAACCAGAATGCCGAGATGCGGTTGAGCACCTCTCCCTTAAACGGAATCTCGTCGGGAAGAATGAAGTCGAACGCAGAAATGCGGTCGGTGGCGACCATCAGCAGGTTTTCACCGGCATCATAGATATCACGAACCTTGCCACGGGAATCCGGACGACGCTCCATCGTTGTCACGTGAGTCACTCCTTACCAAAATACGACAGTAATGCGGGTTCTTCCCCGCATGTTTTCGCAAACTCGGAGCGGCAGGGACGAAACCCCTCCTTCACCGAATAGCGAAAAGCTAGTGCTCCATTGTAGTAGATGCCGCGTCCGCCGTGTGCTCGCGAGGCAGATGAATCGTAAAAGTCGTACCCTTTCCAAGCTCCGACTCCACGGATATGTAGCCGTGATGACGCTCGACGATCTGCTTGGTCACGGCGAGGCCCACGCCCAGGCCACCCGCCTCGCGGGCGCGACTGGCGTCGGCACGCCAAAAACGTCCGAAGATGCGCGACAGATCATCCTTGGCGATACCGATGCCCGTATCCGAAACCGCGATATCGACGTGCTTGCGGTCGCTGAGCACCGACACCACGACCCAACCCCCCTCGGAGGTGTAACGCATGGCGTTGCTCATGAGGTTGATAACGCATTGCGTGATCATGTCGGGATCTGCCTCGACAACGTCATCGTGGCTCTGCGTCTCATCTGCAAAGCGCAAACGCAGGTCACGGTCGGCAAACAGGCGCTCCTGGCCATTCACAATCGAACGCACAAACGGCACCATATCCACCGGCTCCAGGTTGAGCGGCGCGGTACTGTTTTCCATGCGTGACAGGTCAAGCATCTGCTGCACCAAACGAGCCAGGCGACGCGTCTCGGAGGCGACTGTCTCCAGGTGTTCGTCGTCGGTGGGGTACACGCCGTCTTGCATGGCCTCGACCGTTGCAAGCATGGCCATGAGCGGCGTACGCAGCTCGTGGGCAACATCAGAGGTTAGGCGCTTCTCGTGCTTCATATCCTTCTCGAGCGAGGTGGCCATCTCGTCGAAGGTCTCTCCCAGCTGATCGATCTCATCATCGCCGCGCAAGCCCGTACGAGCGGACAGGTCTCCATCGCGAATCTGCTTGGCCGTGCTGGTAATACGATGAATCGGCTTGGTGAGCATGCGCGACATGAGCGCTCCGATAACGACCGAGATGCAGACGGCCACAACCGCGGCAAGGGCCATGGCATTAAAGGTCTTCTCTCTGAATGCTGAGTCTGCCCTGGTGAGCAGGGCATCGGAGCCAATCGCCCACAATTTGACCTGACCCACGTGCTCGCCGGAGGACGTCACGATCTCAACGTTGGCAACACTATTGGAATCGGTGGGAGCAGACGAGACTGGACTGTGCGATGCCTTCTTTCCGCTCGTACCGTCGGTTGTCGCCTGATTTTCGCGTACATCGGCAGTAGCGCTTGCCGAGGGCCACGAGTCGTCGTAGACGATGACGCCCTTTTTATTGACGACCTGCATACCAAGATCGTCGGACACCAAACTCGATGTCGCGACCGTACGCAGCTCCCCCGCAGTCCAAGAACCGTTTTCCTCATATGACGTTGCCAACTTTTCGGCAGCGGAATTGGCGATTTCGACAATATTGGAGCGCGTGTAATCCGTAAAAACCGTGCCCCATACAACGGAGACTACGCCCACCAGCACCAATACCGTCATGAGCGATGTCAGGGCAAAAGCCAGGGCCATGCGCGAGGGATAGCTCATCGTTGGCCGTGAATCGGAACGAGGCGTGTTCCAACTAGCCTTGGAACCCGCCTCGTTCTCCTGCTTATGCTTTTGCCCGATTTCAAAGCGCGCAGGTGTCATATGTGATTTCCTTTATTTCTCGTCCGACTTATCGGTCTTGGTCGGAGCCTCGAAGCGGTAGCCGACACCGTGGACGGTGTAAAGCCACTTGGGCTTCTTGGGGTCGTCGCCCAGCTTGGCGCGAAGGTTCTTCACGTGGCTGTCGATGGTGCGCTCGTAACCCTCAAAGTCGTAGCCGAGCACTTTCTCGACCAACTCCATGCGGTTGTAGACGCGGCCGGGGTGACGGGCAAGCGTGGTGAGCAGCTTGAACTCGGAAGCCGTCAGGTCGACTTCCTTGCCCTCGACCAAAATCTTGTGGCCCGAGATGTCAATGACCAGATCGCCAAAGTCGAGCACCTCGACGGCCGGCTCATCGGCCTGGTGGGCACGGCGGAACAAGGCGCGTACGCGCGCGACAAGCTCGCGCGGCGAGAACGGCTTGATCAGGTAGTCGTCGGCACCGAGCTCGAGGCCGATAATACGGTCCTCGATCTCGCCCTTGGCCGTCAGCATAATGATGGGGACATCCGAGGTGTCGCGAATGGTGCGGCAAACGCGCTCGCCGGGAATCTTGGGGAGCATCAGGTCGAGCACGACCAGGTCGAACTGATGCTTCTCGAACTCCTCGATAGCGGACTGGCCGTCGCCCACGCCCACAACCCAATAGCCCTCGCGCTCGAGATAGGCAGCGACAGCGTCACGGATTGCCTTCTCATCCTCGACCAGCAGAATCTTTTTTGCATCTGAAGCCATAACACGGCCCCCCTGTCTCAATTAGCTAAGAACAAGCTCATTTTAACGCACCTGAGCCCACCGGGTATCGCATGGGTGCGATAGCTCGGCGGGCGGTACTCATAGTCACAACGCGCTTATTCCCCTGCCGAGCCCTTTTTAACCCCTCGGAGACTAAAGAGAGAACAAGCGAGCGGTAACCGTCTCGGGAATTCCCTGGCTGTTACGCACCGTTGCGTACGTTAAGAACGAGTTCGATTTACCCGCCGTAGCAGGATAATCACCATACTCCAAGGCTCGGTCGGGCGACAGAAGCGAGCCGTAGGTCTTAGCCGAAGTGTCAATCAAAAAATGCGACGCCTGGACTTTAACCAGGTATTTATTTTTCCTTCCCGCAGCGCACGCGAGAGGCTCACGCGAAAGGAAGAGGTACGGCCCACCCTCGTTACCGATATAGGTGCCCATATTGCCCAGGCTACCCACACCGCTATACGTCGCCTCAATGGAGAACACGAAGGTGTCGCCCATATACACAGCCTCGAAAGGCGAAACCGACGAAGGAAGCACCAGCTGAGCTCGCTTCGTGTTGTTGCCGTCAGTCAGGTCGATCGCCGTCATACCGTAATAGACGCCCTCATCATTGTGCACACGGGGCGTGATGGTCAGGATGCCGTCGCTCACACGCGGGGCGGATGCGAAGCGGCCCGTCGACTTCCAAATAGTCTCAGGCTTGGACTCGCTGGGCGACTGACGGTAGCAGTACGAATCGTTACTCGTCTTGGTGCCGCCGGACGAAGGCATCTTATACCAGATGACCGACGACCCATACGCCGTGAAGAGCGGCGGATCGTAGTTTTCGCCACCGCGGTCGAGCTCGACAGCGTTGCCGGTAAGGGAGGAGCCTGCAAGGTTTTGCGCATAGAGCTTCCAAGACGCATTGGCAAAGTTCATCTCGACCCACGCGAACACGCCATCACCCGCGCGAACGTCGTAAAACGCATAACCGGTTCCCTCAATGGGATCCTCAATAAGTGTGGTAAGCGAGCCATCGCCCAGGTTGAGCACACCAAGCGTATTGGCATGCAGGGCAGAAGCAGGCGCCATCATCGCGGCAGCATAGTCGCCATCGCAGTAGTACAGCAGCGTGCCCAGCGGCAGTGTCCACGAGGCCGTGGGCTCAAGATCGATATCAACAGCTTCGTACTCATCAGTGATCGAGACAATCTTCGAATCGTCCTTGATAACCTGCGGCTCGCCGGCAGCGTCGTCGCTGGTACCTGTTTTCTTTGAGCATCCGGCAAGCACCGTGGCAGCGCCCGCGGCAGCCCCTCCGAGCACAAAGCCGCGGCGCGATATTCCGTTCTTGATCTGGTCGGCGATACTCATTAGGCGATCTCGGCGCGAGCGGCCTCGATAGCGCGCGTGAGCTGATCGGCGCAAGAAGTCTTCTTCATACCGCAGGTATTACCAGCGAGAACCTCGATGACGCGATCGGTAGGAGCACCCTCGACCAGTTTGGAGATAGCCTTGAGATTGCCGTTGCAGCCACCGGTAAACTCAACGCCCACCACCTTGTTGCCGTCATCAGAAAGATCAAGGTGGATATTGCGAGCGCATACACCCTGAGGCTTGTAATCAAAACTAATCATTGCGTTCCCCTCTCGTAAAGCAATTTCAGACGTCTATTATCCCCGTCCGAACCGATAAAGTATCGCGGGCACCGATTCAACATTCCCCAATGCGAAAACCGGCGACAGCAATACTAGCAATTTGCTTCCCAAGCGTGGACTTCTCGTTTCTCTTGATACATGTTGTGGTCAGCGATGTGGTACATCTCGGTCAGCGTACATCCGGGTGTCTCTGCCGTCGCGACGCCAAACGACACGCTAACTGTCAGCACTTCATCGCTCGCGGCAGCAAGGCGGAGGCGAAGATCTTGCACCACTTCGCATGCGGATTCGCGATCGGTGTGAGGGCAAATCAGCAAGAACTCGTCTCCACCAATGCGCATGGGTACAAATTTCTCGCCTGCCGCCCGCCTCAATACGAACGCCGTACGCCGTAGCAGCTCATCGCCCATTTCGTGACCATAGAGATCATTGGTATGCTTGAGGAAATTGCAGTCCATCATGATCACACTCACGGGCAGGGACTCGTTCACCAGGTCGTCGCCAAGGGACTCAAGGTAATTTCTATTGCGAAGCCCCGTCAGCTTGTCCTGGAAAGAAAGCTCCTCGGCGCGCTTTGTCATCGAGATGTTATGCGTCGCCACGACGACCGATTCCAGTCGACCCTGCTCATCGCGGCGCTGTGGAACAACCTGCAGCGAATACCACGTACCTCGACAATCTCGTACCTCGGCATCCAAGTACGGCATGCCCTCCATACGATCCTGAAGCGTGCTTAGATCTATTAGCTTCATGACCGCCTCGCGGCTTTCGGGACTCACGATGTCTCGGCAAACCGTTGTCAAAAAGTCATACGCCTCGGCATGCTCGGCAAATATCTTTGCCACCGATGGCGACATGTTAATTCCCTCGATCTCGAGCGTATCGAGATGTAGCAGGAAGGTCGACTCATATGTGGAACTGATAGCATTGATGATACCGAGCTGCTTGTCCTTTTCGGCCAAATTGCGACGATCGGCGATGATACGCACCAACAGCACTACAACCAAAAACACCAGACACGCCAGTACGCCGACAGCGATAAATGAAATCCTGCCCGACATGACCTCAGATTTGGGATAGAGCGCAAACAGGCGATAGTCCTTATACGCCGCACGCACGGCATACCAGGTACTTCCCCGATATTCGATACGTGTTAAGCCTTCGTCTTTCCAATCAATTCCGCTATCGGCAAGAAGCCGGGCAAGGGTTAGATCGACATTCGAATCGTTTGAGGAAACAATCTGCATATCGCGCATCACAAGCACCGTTGGATCTTGATGGAATGTGTTGTTCACGAGCACGTCGGCGATCGTGTACGAATAATCATCGGCGGGCTCGGGCGCAAGCGATCGGTACCCCAGCGCTACGCCATCACTGTACGGAACGGCACTCACGGCAAAATCGACATCGCGACGCTCAACGACCGTCGAGTAGGACACCTTGGATCCTCGATACATCGATGCGACCGACGAACAGGCAAGCTCCTCTCGCCACAGCATCAGCGGATCGCGACCGTCGATATCGTAATGAGCGACCATATGGCCGTCGGCGTCCATGACCAACATTCCCGAAAGGTGCTCGGTATGGACGTACTCCTCGACGAGATCATCGTTGACTTCAACGTGATCAGGCGGCAAGAACGTCGAAAACGACTCGAGCACGGCATCCAAATTGTACGTCGCCTCGGTTTTTCTTCCCTGTTCATATCGGTCATATTTTTCGCAGGCGTTTTTTAAAAACACCATGGTTTCTTGGCCAAACCCAAGCGTTTTATCGAGACAGCGATGCGTGCCGACCACATACAGCAGACCCAACAAAACAGCGCTGGCCACAACGCAGATAGCCGCGGTGACTAATGCCTTTCGGCGCAAGCGGCGCTCATCATTTGTCATGATTCCGCTCCTTGCCCGTCCGTCGTCGCCCCTGCCTTGTACTTGTCCACAATGCGCTCAATCGTGCCATCTCGATCCATCTCGAACAGCACGGTATTGAGGTTTTTGACGTACTCCCCCTCATAGCCGTCCTTAAACGCGACGCCAAGGTCAACCGTCATAACGTTGTCGGCGAACACACGATACAGGCCGGGATACTGGGCGACCAGACAATCAAACGACTGAACGTCCGCCATCCAACAGTCAACATACCCCTTGACGAGGGCGGCTTTGCAGAGTTCGGCGGAGCCATATGATTTGATATGCACGTCCGACGAGATTTCCAGATCGCCTGCAAGCAATCGGCGTTCACTCACCGAACCGGAAATCACCGCAACAGTCTTGCTGCCATCGAGATACGCCAAGGACTTGATACCACTCGTTTTCTTGGTGGCAACCGAAACCGTCAAGGTTAGATACGGCTCAGTCCAGTAATACTCGTCTTCGCGATAACAGGGCGAATAGTCGCACCACAGGCAATCGATCTCGCCGTTTTTGAGCAGGCGGTCACGATCATTCCAAGATATGTCAATGAATTGCGGCTTGATTCCCGCACGCTTGCAAGCCTCGCGGGCGATATCGATATCGATACCGGCGTAATCGCCCGCGATATCGGTATACACATAGGGATCGTTATCCGTAACGCCGATTTTGAGCACCGGGAGATCTTTATCGGATTCACTCGATGAGGTAGAACTGCTTCGGACGGTATACGTCAGGGCAACTGCACAGACAGCAACAAGGAGTATGAGCACGGACAAGACGATGGCGCCTCGTTTGATACGTCTGGGCACGCGGCTCCTTTCATCGAAACAGCAGTGAGAGTTCATTTTATTACCCGGGGGCTTATACGACAGTAAAAAAGCGCCTCGCCCAAGATGGGCAAGGCGCCAAAGGTTGAAATGCGTCCGCAAGCGGTCGAATTTGGTTAACCCTACTCGAAGCTTAGCTGCTCCAGGCGGTCGAAGACCGTATCGATGCGGGTGACGAGCGGGGTACCCTAACGCTCGAAACGTTTACGCATAAGAGCGAAAGCGATCAGCGCAACGCCTGCGACAGTAGCAATAAAGGCAACCGCAAGGGCCTGGTCGCCTGTATTGGCGAGCGCGCCCTTAGTAGCCTTAACAGACTTTTTGGTCACCTTAGTCGTCGTCTGCTGACTAGGCTGGGACGGCGTCACGGGCTGCGTAGGCTGAACCGGCTCACCATTGGCCTCCTCGCCTGTCACCACGTACGCCGAGAAGTGGCTCGTGCGGAAGCAAAGGTAGTCGCCCTCGGTCCACGTATCCATAGCCTGAGTGGAACCATCCTCGGCAACGTAGAGCACCTTGAGATTGGTGAGCGCCTTCATGGCTGCGGTCATCTTGACACGAACGATGAAGGACATGCCATCGAAGTCCTCGATAACCTCGCCATTCTTGAGAAGCTTGATATCGAGCTTCTCGGCAACCTTGGTAGCCCCCTGCTCAAGGCCGGAAATCGTAGCATTGGCGGCGTCGGTAAGATTTGTCGGCTCCTCGACCACAAGAGAGATGCTGTTGTTCTGGGCAATGCCGGCAGCGGCATTGTTCTCGGCGCTTACGCTAACGTCCGTTCCGTCGCTACCTGCAACGCCCGCAATGGTCCTCGCCGCTACAGTAACGGTACAGGTCATTGTTTTGTCACCACAGGTGACGGTGATCGTGGCGGTACCGGCCTTAAGCGGCGTCACGACGCCGTCTTTGACCGTAGCGATCGACGAGTCGCTGGAGGCCCAGCCCACCGTCGTATCGTCTGCATCGGCAGGACTCACCGTTGCGGAGAGCTTTGCGGAGGCATCACCGACGGTAAAGGACAGGCTCGTCTTATTGAGCTCAACCTTCTGGGCGGGATTGGTCACGCTCACCGAAACGGTCTGGGAGAGCGACCCCGCGGTGATGACGAATGAACCGGAACCAGTCTTGAGGGCAGTGACGGTGTAGGAGCCATCGCCGTTGTCGACAACCTTAAATGTCTTCGAGGCACCCGTGTCATCCAGAGCGAGCTTGGTCTCGTCGACCTCACCTGCCAGGGCTCCGGCAAGAGAAATCTTCACGGTGCCCTCTTCGCCCTTCTTAAGGTTAAGAGCGGTCTGGTCGACCGTAAGGTTCGTTGCGGGATTAAAGACGGTCACCGCGCAATCCTGAGAATAGACGCCGTCTTCAGTCGAAACGGTGATGGTTGCGGCGCCCTTGGAGACAGCCGTCACCTTTCCGGTTTGATCGACCGTAGCGACGCTCTCATTGCTGGACTTCCAAACAACTGTCTGGTTAGCCTCCGCGGGAACGACCGCCGCCTTAAGCTGCTCGGTTGCAGCGCCCGCAAGCGCGACCTTCTGCTTATCGAGCGTGATGCCCGTAGCAGGCTGAATAACGGTCACCTTGCACGTGGCGCTATACTCGCCGTCCTCAGTGGTAACGGTGATCGTGGCAGCACCGGCCTTGACCGGGGTCACGACGCCGTCCGCAACCGTGGCGACCTCCGGGTCGCTCGAAGACCAGGACACATTCTTATTCGTTGCATTGTTGGGCTCAACCGTTGCGGTCAACGTCGAGGGCTCACCGCCCACAGCAAGCTTAAGATTCGACGCGCTGAGGCTGACGCCCGAGACCTTTACGACCGGAGTGGTTACCGTAATTGTATCCGTGGTTGCAGAGACCCCATCAACCGTTGCCGTGATCGTGGCATCACCGTCACCGACAGCGGTAACAAGACCGTTAGCGTCGACGGTAAGGACGCTCTCGTTGGAAGAGGACCAAACAACCTGGCTGGCCTTGTCATCAGGGGAGACCTTTGCCTTCAGCTGCTGAGTCGTGCCTTTATCCATGGAGGTTGAGTAGCTGTCCGCAATGGAAACCGCAGTCTTTGCAGGCTCCTCGCCAGGCTTGACAACATGAACGGTCATCGTGTCGCAGAGAAGGCCTCCATTATCGGGGTCACCGAGATAGACGTTTATCTTTGCAGTGCCGTAGCCATTCGGATGCGCGAAATATCCTGCTGTACTTGAGCTCACAGCATACATCTCGATGCTAACGATGCTAGGGTCTGATGACACGAATCGATATTCAGAATATGGATACTCATCGAGAAGGTCTACGGCCTCCTCCGTCATCACAGTTCCAAAGTAATCGCGATTTCTGGTCGGATCAAGCAGATAATCGTCCGTACCGGCACGGTCTGGAGCCAACTCACTTTCGATTGAGATTTCGCTCTCCTTCAAGAATGCAATCGAAGGCTTTACGGATGGGTAGGGAATCACATCTATGGTGCCGACATGTTTACCGCCGAACGAATCCGTCACCTCAATAGTTGCAGTCCCCACCTTGACTGCGGTGACCCAATCTCCCTCTATCGAAACAACGTCTTGTCCTTTTATAACTGAATAGGATAATTGCCACGTTTGAGATTGGTAGTCACGCGATGAATCTCTGCAAGCTTGCCCGGTTGAATTCAGTTCAACATCAAGTAAATCATCCGAACGGATCCATGCATTAGAGCCGATAGCCATTTTTCCGTTCATGTTTTTGTCAACAAAAGCGGGGCCCTGCTCCTTCATCACCACGTCGCAGAGTCGTTTCTTCTGATAAATATCCTGCGCGTAGTCACTCACGCCTATCCGGAGCTCACTAGCGCTGCTGCTGTGCGGATTAATATAAACAGGAGCCTGCAGCTGATAATCGGCAGAATTGCTACACTCCGTTATCTGATCACTGCTTAGCTGCGTATAAAGCCCCGACCCATCGTCATAAGAGCTATTTCCATAGATATCAAACGCCGTCGGCTCCTCATCGGGCCGCTCAAACGCGAGCAGCACTTTCCCTTTCTCGGAGCCATAGTGTTGTTTTCCGCAAACAGGACACTTCTCGATATATAACAACGTCAGAGAAGACACAGGCTTTGCCTTGTCCGAATTGTTCGCATACTTTATTTCTTTTATTTTGTTTTGAGACTTAGCAAGGCTTATTTCAAGATAACCCTCCGCTTTGTAACCCTCATAATTGAACTCAGCAGTTATCCGAAGTTTGCCGTCTCCAACAGACACTGGGGACAACGTATATTCCCATTGTCCATAGATGTTTGAAAGCGAGATATTCTCTGCATCATCACTCGAAATCGTTAGCGTGTAATTCTCGGGGTTTTGCGCCGCTTGAGCTATCTCCTGGGACGGAGCTCCCGGAAGCGAAAAGCGGACACTTCCATTCAGTCTTTGCCCGACCGCAACAGAACAATATTTCAAAACACTGTCCTGTGAAACAGAAACGAGAACCTCTCCTCCCTTAGTTTCCGATGCGACCGCTATTGATGGCGTAGCGATTGAAACTGCCGTAACGGCAGCCAAAACGCCACAAAATGCAGCGGCTATCCTCCAAAACCCTTTTCTCATTCCCCTAAGTCCAATCTCTCGTGAAAAAACGCAGCATTCTCCCACACCTTAAAATTGGCTTAAGGATACCCCCCCCCAACGAGCACTTGCAAGCTAATGTTTGCCAGAAGGGGCAAATTAACGGCAAGCGACATTTCTGCAATATACCATCATCCGCTGAAGTGTGACTTTCCCGACGCTCCCACGCAAAAGCCCCGTTGATAAACGCGTTACCAACGGGGCTTGGGCTGAAAGGCCGAGCTTCAACGGAGGCCGAAAGTAAACTGATCGGTTTGACTTCGTCCCCAATCGATCAGTTAGAACTCGAGCTGCTCCAGGCGATCGAAGACCGTGTCGATGCGGGTGAGGAAGTCCCACGGATCGAAGATCTCGTCGAGCTTCTCCTGGCTGACGGTGCAGCGCGGATCGGCCTCGAGACGCTCCTTAAAGGTGGGGCCGGAGACACAATCCTGCACCTCGTGCCAGGTAGCCATGGCGTTTTCCTGCACGATGGCATAGGCATCCTCGCGGGTGATGCCCGTATCGACGAGGGCCAGCAAGACCTTGGAGGAGAAGATGAGGCCGCGAGTCTTGTTGAGGTTGGCCATCATGCGAGCCGGATACAGCTGCAGGCCGTCGATAACGCGGATGAGGCACTGGAACATGTGGTCGAGTGCGATAAAGCTATCGGCCTGGGCGACGCGCTCGGCAGAGGAGTGCGAAATGTCGCGCTCATGCCACAGGGCGACATTGTCGAAAGCGACCTGGGCATTGGACTTCACGATGCGCGACAGGCCACAGACCTTCTCCATGGTGATCGGGTTGCGCTTGTGCGGCATGGCGGAGCTGCCCTTTTGACCCTTGCGGAACGGCTCCTCGGCCTCGAGCGTATCGGTCTTCTGCAGATTGCGAACCTCGGTAGCGATGCGCTCGCAGGTGGCCGCCGTGGTGGCGAGGACGCCGGCGAGGTAGGCATGATGGTCGCGGGAGATGACCTGCGTGGACAGCGGGTCGTGGACCAGACCCAGGTGCTCGCAGACGTACTCCTCGACGAACGGCTCGATGGAGCTGTAGGTGCCGACGGCACCGGAGATGGCACCGAAGGCAACATTCTTGCGAGCGTCCTCAAGACGATCAAGATCGCGCTTGAGCTCCCACGCCCAAGAGCCGAACTTCATGCCGAAGGTCATCGGCTCGGCATGAATGCCGTGGGTGCGGCCTGCGCAGAGCGTATTGCGCTCCTCGAAGGCGCGGCGCTTGCAGATCACGCCGAGCTTCTTGACGTCCTCGATAATCAGGTCGCACGCCTGGGTAAGCTGATAGCACAGAGCCGTATCACCCAGGTCGGAGCTGGTCATACCGTAGTGAACCCAGCGGCTAGGCTTGGGCTCGCCCTCGGGAACATCGGCGTCGATATATTCCTTCATGTTGGTCAGGAAGGCGATGACATCGTGGCGCGTGACCTCCTCGATCTCGTCAACTTTCGCCTTCTCAAAGTTGGCGTGGTCGCGAATCCACTGGGCCTCTTCTTTAGAAATACCGATCTTGCCGAGCTCCGCCTGAGCCTCGCAGGCCAGGACCTCAATCTCCTGCCAAATGGCGTATTTGTTCTCGAGGGAGAAGATATGTCCCATCTCCGGGCGGGTATAGCGATCGATCATAGCGGCTCCTTTTTGGTTATTGGCACGTTGGTCGTAACCCAACCATTGTACCGTGCGCGGGTGCGAGTATGGGCAGCAGGCATTAACCTAACATTTTGTAGCATAGAGCGGCCATGGGGACGTCTGCGAATTCGCTTCGCAAATCCGCACCGGCTGCGGTCGAGCCCCTCGGATTCACGGAGACGGTGGGGAATACTTTGCTGGATTTGCCGCTCCCGAGGTCCCCCGTGCTCGGTGGAGCGGGCAACGGGACGTCCGCGTATTTGCTTCGCAAATACGCGCCGGCTTCAGGCGCCTGCCGGCGCCTTCGCCTGCTCGCTATAAACGCTTCGCTTTTATTTAACGCTCGCACCCTGGCGGGTTCGAGTCCCGGCACTTTATTGAAAAAAGCACGGCACCGAAATGGTGTCGTGCTTTTACTTTTTCTGGAGCGGGCAACGGGACTCGAACCCGCGAGTGTCAGCTTGGGAAGCTGATGCCTTACCACTTGGCGATGCCCGCAATTGCGCATTGGGATAAATTAAATGCTTGGATAGTATATACCGAGCATTTCAAGGGGGCAATATGGATGCGGCGTGTTATCACTATGCAATCGCGTACCGCACACTGCGGCATCAAAGCCTACGAAACGCGCTCCAACTGGTCCCTTGCATCAGAAAGCACGTGTTCTACCCCGTTTTGCACCTCAGTGTCAAAACGATACGCTGGGACCGAAACGCTTAAACCATAGAGACGCCCGCCTTTTTCTATGGGAACGGCGATGCACTCAACCCCTTCTGCCATCTCCTGATGATCATATGCAAAACCACACCGTCGGACCTCCTCGAGCTGCCGCATCAGGTCATCTATGTGTTTTACCGCATGCTCAGTCGTCTTTTCGAATGGGACAGGAAGCAGCGAGCGAACCGACTCCTCATCCCATCGAGATAGAATCGCCTTTCCGATCGCCGTGCAGTGTGCAGGAAGGGTCTTACCGATTTCCGATGAAAGACGGATGTGCTGGGGGGAATCAACGCGCGAAATATAGAGAACACGACCGTGGTCGAGCACACCGAGCTGACAGGTCTCTCCGCACGATGCGACAACCTTTCGCATGGCCGTCTCAAAAGAAGACAATCCCCCACTCTCACGATCGAATGCCTTGCCCAGCAGATACGTCTTAAGCCCAATCGAATACCTACCGGTAGTCTCGTCATAACTAACGTAATCCGAATCGGCCATGGTGTGCAGAATCGAGAAGAGGCTACTCTTTGGAGCGCCGACAATGCGGCATATCTCTGCCATGGTAAGTCCGCTCTTTGTAGCCGAAAGGGCTTCAAAGATTGATAGAACCCGCAAGGTAGAACGGTGGCCAGCAGGATTATATCGCGAGGGCATGGCAACTCTCCTTGTTCATTAACGCCCAGACTTTCCCCGTAAGTATAGCGGCGTGCCCCTTAGAGCAACCGTTCACCGGCCAACCAAAACCATTCGCGGCGGGCCCGTGTGAGGTCTTTTGCGTTTCTTCTATACTGTTCCGTATAACGAATAACGTTCGTAAATACGAACGTTATTCAAATGGACATAGGGAGGAAACATGTCAGACGTTGTAAGCCAAGGCCAAAACGCCGTTGTCATCGATCAGAGGGACAACGTCGCCGTCGCCACCTACCAACTGGAGGCGGGTGCCGAGGCCCGCTACCCCATGCCGGACGGCACGCTGGCGAGCGTTACCGTGACCGACGACATCCCGCTGTTCCACAAGATCGCCCTCGTAGACATCCCCAAGGGTGAGAAGGTCGTCAAGTATGGCGAGTTCATCGGTGTGGCCACCACGGACATCAAACGCGGGCAGCATGTTCATACGCATAACTGCGCCAGCTCCGACGACCTGAAGGACTCCGTCGTCGCCGACACCGGCTCCGTCGCCACCAAGACCCCCTCGTCCGTAGGGGGCACGCGCACCTTCATGGGCTACCGTCGCCCGGACGGTCGCGTCGGTATCCGCAACCACGTCCTGATCCTTCCCACGAGCATCTGCGCCTCCGACACCACAGAGAGAATCGCGAACGCGGTCGAGGGCTGCGTCTCCTTCCACAACCAGAATGGCTGCTCGCAGGTCGATTGCGACCAGAAGGTGACCATTGCCGCCTTGGCAGGCTACGCTGCGAACCCGAACATCTATGGCGTCGTTTGCGTCTCCCTGGGCTGCGAGGGCTGCCAGAACGACATCGTGGTCGACGCGATTCGCGAGCGTACCAACAAGCCCATCGAGACTCTGGTCATCCAAAAGGTCGGCGGCTCCATCAGGGCAATCGAGGAGGGCACGCGCCTTGCCCGCAAGATGGTCGCCGAGGCGGACCGGTGCGTCCGCGAGCCCACTGACATCTCCGAGCTCATCTTCGGCACCAACTGCGGCGGCTCCGACCCCTCGAGCGGCCTTGGCTCCAATCCGCTGATCGGCGAGGTCTCCGACTGGCTCGTCAACCATGGTGCCACCTCCGTGCTGTGCGAGACGCCCGAGCTCTTTGGCGCCGAGCACATCCTCGCCCGCCGCGCGAAGGACAAGCAGGTTTCGGACGACATCCTCAAGATCGTCTACGACTACGAGAAGTACGTCCAGATGTTTGGCGCCGAGATGAGAGAGGGCAACCCCAGCCCTGGAAATATGGCTGGCGGACTCACGACCCTCGAGGAGAAGTCTCTCGGCTGCGTGCACAAGGGAGGCCACAGCCCCCTCAACGCCGTCTATCCGTACGCGGCGCAGCTCAATCCGCACGAGGGCCTCGTCGTGATGGACACCCCTGGCAACGACCCCTCCAGCGTGAGCGGCATCATCGCCGGCGGCTGCCAGCTCGTGGTCTTCTCGACCGGTCTTGGCACCCCCACCGGAAACGCTATCGCGCCCGTGTATCGCTTGACTGCCAACAAGCGCACCTACGAGGCCATGAGGGACAACACCGACCTCGACGCGAGCCCGACGATCTACGGCCCCGAGTCCATGGAGGAGATGCGCGACAGGATGCTCGACGACATCATCGCCGTCTGCAACGGCCGCAAGGTCTGCGCCGAGGCCCTTGGCTATACCGAGACCGCCCTTCCGCACATCTGCAACTATATGTAGGCCAGCGTCTGACAGGACGCTCCAGAAAGGAGAGAAACCGTGACAACCACGCAAGCCCCCGAAAAGACGCCCAACGCGTTCCAGCGCGGCGTCAACGCGGTCATCGACCTGCTGTCCTCGTTCTTCCTCCCGATCATCAACCTGCTCGTCTCCGTCGGTATCCTCAAGGGCATCCTGACGCTTCTGCAGGTCTCGGGCATGGTCACCGACGACTCGACCACGTATGCGATCCTCAACGCGATGGCCGACTCGCTGTTCTACTTCATCCCGGTGTTTCTTGCTTACACCTCGGCAAAGCGCTTCGATGTTGACACGGTGACCGCCGTCCTTCTCGGCTGCATCCTGGTGTATCCGTCCATCACCACCATCATGGCGGCGGACGCGCCCGTCTACCTGTTTGGCCTCGAGCTCTCGAAGGCGACGTACTCCAGCTCCGTCATCCCCATCCTTCTTGCCATCTACTGCGCGAGCTGGGTCCAGAAGGCCTGCTACAAGATCATCCCCGAGACCTTCCGCGGCCTGTTCACACCGCCTGTCACGATCATCGTTATCGTCCCGCTCACCCTGGCTGTCTTCGGCCCCCTCGGCACCATCGTGGGCGGTTGGCTCGCGCAGGGCTACGAGGCCGTCTACAGCCTCTCGCCGCTCGTCGCCGGCGCGCTGATCGGCGCGTTCCAGCCGTTCCTCGTCATCCTCGGCCTGCACTGGGCCCTGTTCCCCATTGCCATGAACAACGTTGCGGTCTACGGCTTCGACACCATCATGGCCCTGTTCGGCGGCGCGATCTTCGCCCAGGGCGGTGCCGCGCTCGCCGTCGCCCTCAAAACCAAGAACAAGAAGTTCCGCTCCCAGGCGATCTCCGCCTCGCTCACCACGCTGCTGGGCATCACCGAGCCCGCGATGTACGGCGTGAACCTGCGCCTCAAGAAGCCCATGGTCTGCGCATGCGTTGCCGGCGGCATTGGCTCCGCCGTGGCAGGCCTGTTCGGTTGCGCCGGCACCGCCTTCGCTCTGCCCGCGCTCACCACGCTGCCCGTCTTCATGAGCCGCGCGTTCGTTCCCTTCTGCATCTCGCTGGCGCTCGCCTTTGGCCTCGCCTTCCTGTTCACGCTCTTCGTCCCGATCGACGACGTGACCGAGGAGGAGATGGAGGCCGAGGAGCAGTCCGCCTAGCGTCCGGATTGCAAGGCCACTCTATGTCCCGCGCCCGCGGGTTCGACTGGAGGTGGTGCCCACCTGGCAGCAAAGCGTATCCGTCACTGACCATATATCCATTAGACATTGTTTGACGTAAGGAGAACAAAATGAAGAAGATCGACGCACACGCCCACGTCTTTGACCACATCGGCTCCATGGGCAAGGCCGGAGAGCTGCGCCCCCTAGGCAACGGCAACTGTCGCTGGGCCACCGGCGAAGAGTTCCGTATCATCCCCGAGGGCAAGGGAGACAAGGAGTACCTCGTTGAGACCTTCATGGACGTCATGGACGAGAACGACGTCGAGAAGGCCATCCTGCTGCAGGGCGTCCTGTACGGCCTGCAGAACGAGTACGCCATGGAATGCGCCGAGAAGTACCCTGACCGCTTCAAAGCCGCGGTCATGCTCGACCCCTTCTGCCGCTGCGCCCAGCAGATCCTCGAGCACTTCATCAACGATCTGCACGCCCACGTCTTCAAGTTCGAGGTCTCTGTGGGCGGCGGCCTTTCCGGCTACCACCGCGATTTCGCGGTCGACGGCCCCGAGATGACGGTCCTCATCGACAGGATCGCCCAGGTCGAGGACGCCACTCTGGTGCTCGACATCGGCAGCCCCAACCAGTCCAGCTGCCAGCCCGAGGCCGTATATCGCCTGGCCAAGAAGTACCCCGGCCTGCACATTGTCGTCTGCCACCTGCTCGCCCCGTCCCTTGAAGACGGCGACGTCCTCAAGTGCGCACTTCCGTACCTCGCCCACGATAACGTCTGGGTCGATCTCTCCGCGCTGCCCTGGAACGTCGCTCCCGAGGCCTACCCGTATCCCACCGCGCTCGAGTACATCGCGATGGCAAAGGACGTCCTGGGCGCCGACAAGATCATCTGGGGCACCGACTCCCCCTGCGTCCTCACCAAGTTCGACTACAAGGACCTCTATAGCTTCATCGAGGACTCCGACGTCTTCACCGACGCCGAGAAGCAGGGTGTCTTCTACGATAACGCCGTCAAGGCCTACTACCTCTAGGTCCTTCTCGGCAGTGCAGGGATTTGTGGGGGTGTGACCCCGGAAAGCGAGTGACACATGTTTGAGGGAGTCTTCTGCCCCTCCATCACCATCACCGACGATGATGGAAAGATCGACTACGAGCTGTGGGGCAGGCACCTGGACCACCTGGCCGACGCGGGCATCAACGGTGTGCTGCTGTTTGGCAGCATCGGCGAATTCTACAGCGTGAGCCTCGAGGACAAAAAGTCGGTCATCGACTTTGCTGTCGAGCGGGTCGCTGGCCGCATGAAGGTCTTCGTAGGCGTGGGTGACACCACCTACGACAACGTCCTCGAACTCACGCGCTATGCCCAGAAAGCCGGTGCCGACGCGGTTCTGGCGGTCTCGCCGTACTACTTCGGGCCCACCGACGACGCTGCCGAAAAGTACTTTGGTGGCATCGCAGACGCCACCGACCTGCCCGTCGTGCTATACAACTTTCCGGCGCGCACCGGCACCGACCTGTCGCCCGAGCTCGTGGCCAGGCTCGCCGCCGCCCATCCGAATATCTGCGGCATCAAGGACACGGTCGACACCATCAGTCACACGCGCAAGGTCATCCGCGCCGTCCGCAAGGTCAACCCCGAGTTCTCGGTCCTTTCCGGCTTCGACGAGTACTACCTGGTCAACCGCGCGAGCGGCGGCAACGGCGTTCTGTGCGGCCTCACCAACGTGGAGCCCGAGCTCTTTGTGAGGCTGCACGGCGCCTACCAGGCAGGCGACTTCGCGACCGCCATCGAGTGCGCCAAGCGCATCTCATCGCTCATGGCCGTCTACGACGCCTGCGATTTGTTTGTATCTGCCATCAAAGTAGCGGTCAATATAAAGGGTCTTCCTATCTCGACCGCGATCTTTGATCCCGCCATACAGGCCAGTGATGACCAAAAGGCAACAATCGAACAGCTCCTGTCATAGACATGTATTTGGATCGATGTGAGATTATCGTCTTCACATCGATCCAAATATCTTTGTTCTTGTTTAATTTATGAAATTATTTCCATAACTTCATAAATATATGGAGACAAGGACCCGTGGGGGTCCTTTTTCATTTACTTCTACCTGCGCTTTTCTCTGATTGTTGTATTTGAGCTCGATTTGTCAGAAATCGGGCAAGCTTTTGGTCAGCTTCTGGTACTTACCCGCATGAACCATGACGGTAGCCTCATCCCAAGCGCCGCGGCCTCCCCGTGCGGCGCACGAGGGATAAGGAGCAGCCATGTCCAACGCACCCACGCACTCTGTCCACAGCGCAATCGCAACAGGTCCGCTGCTCCTGCTCCTCTTTTTTCTGATCGGCTGCCTGGCACCAGGGGCCGCACTCGCCGTCGATGGGAGTGACGCCCTTAATTTCCGCACCATAAGCGACGGCTGCGGCCCCTTCGGTGTCGGTAAATACGAGGCACAGGACACTTCGATTTCGTACTGTATGAATCAAGACTGCCCTGGTCCCAGCAAGCCGGGAGGACCATGGCGCACATATGACCAGGGCTGGACATGGCTCGATGACGAATTTGCCGCCATTGTCTGTCACGGATACCCCTCCAGCACATCCTTTGGCAGCCACAATCTGTCGCCCGATCTCGCCCGTGCCGCCACCCAGATTGCCGTGTGGATGCTCAACGGAACCACGCGCCCCGACGGCACCTATTCGTATACAAATAGCAAGGGAGTTGCCAGGAGCGGTAGGTTTTACGAAAACGCCGAGGCCGTAGCGGCTGCACGTTGGCTCTACGAGAGCGCTAAGTCCGGATCTATTAAGGCAGCCCCACATCGAGCCAGACGTTATCACGGCCCGGTCTCGGGCGAAGGTCGTCACCAGGACATGCTCTATGTTCTGCCCGCCGTCTCCGTATCTTTCCAAAAACAATCGTCCCAGGCTGACATCACCGCCGGTAATGACACCTACAGACTCGGTGGCGCAGCCTTCGATATCTTTGAAAGTGCGGGCGATGCACGTGTCGGCACTATCCAGATGGACGAAAACGGGCGTGCACAAGCCACGCTTTTGCCCAATACGGCATATTACCTGGTCGAAACCAAAGCCCCGGCAGGCTATATCCCTCGAAGCGACCGAATAGCCTTCACCACACAAAACAGCGGCGAACACGTCACTATTAACGAGCGGCCCGGCACCATCACCTTGCGTATTGCAAAAATCGATGCCGCCACGGATGCCGGCGCCCAAGTTGGGTCGTCGCTTGCGGGCGCTGAATTCACCTGCGTCTCACAATCAACTCCCGGCTGGACTCGCACCCTTACGACCGACGAAAACGGACGGGCGATCCTCAACGACGTTCCTCTGGGTACCTTTACCATCTACGAATCGAAAGCACCCGAGGGCTACCTGATTTCAAACGACTGTTGGAGCTACACCGTCGGTGCCGAGCAACTCGGAGATATGGGCATCGTTGAGCTCGAAAGCCGTATTCCCAACATCCCCATCGCCTTTGACCTTGAAATCTCGAAGTTTAAGGACCATGGCGATAACGATGAGTCTGGCCTTGAGCAGCCGGCGGGAGGCGTTGTCTTTGAAGTTGTCAGCAATAGCTCCCAACAAGTCGTCGGCACGTTGACCACAAACGTTTACGGCTTCGCCTCCACCAAAGACCAGCCCGAAGCATGGTTTGGCGCAGGCAGGCGACCCGCTGGCGCTCACGGTGCCATTCCCTACGACCGCGCGGGCTACACCGTTCGCGAGGTTGTAGAAACGGTCCCTGAAGGATTTAAGCAAGCAGGGGAATGGACCATCACAGCAGAGCAGACCGCAGACGGAGCCGAGCTTCAGTACATCATTGACAACCATGCCCTATCGACACACCTTCAGATCGTAAAGCGCGATGCTCAGACCGGCGGCACCGTACCACTTGCCGGCTTTGCGTTCCAGCTGCTCGATAGCAACCACGAACCCGTCTCGCAAACATGTTGGTATCCGGCCCACAATATAATGAATACCTTCACAACCGATACAGCCGGCGCCGTCACGCTGCCCGAATCACTTCATCCCGGAACATACTACGTGCGCGAGGCGTCGGCCAAGGAACCGTATCTGCGCGGAGAAGACCTGGAGATAACGATTCCCGCCGACAGAAATCTGACACCGGTCGCCGTCGCCTCGTTCTATGACGACGCCGCAACTGGAAGCATCGAAATTATTAAGACGGATGCTGTAGATGGGCGCACCCTCGCTGGAGCCACGTTTGACATCCGCGCTAGCGGCGACATCGCGCGAACCGACGACAGCATCGTTGCCCTGGATGGCGAAACCGTCGCCACCGTTACAACCGACGAACGGGGGCATGCGCGAGTCGACCATCTTTCGCTGGGTTGCGGCACCGCCACCTACGAGGTCGTCGAGACACAAGCGCCCGAAGGTTATCTGCTCAACACGACCCCGCATACTGTGAAGTTGTCGTACGCTGACCAGCAAACGCCCGTGATCGAAGTGCACCTTGACGTTTCCAACGACTACACCAAGCTCGATGTCTCCAAAGTCGACGCGTGCGGAGATCAGGAAGTGACAGGCGCCGAGCTTGTCCTCTGCGACTCCAATGGCAACGAAATCGATTCTTGGACTTCATTCGGCAAACCGCACCGCATTGAGCACCTTTCACCCGGCACCTACACCTTGCGCGAAACGATGTCTCCGCGTACCTACGACCTCGCCAAAGAGATAACGTTTGAAGTGAAGGCCACGGGAGAAGTTCAAACCATTGCAATGAAGGATACCCCCATCGAGATCAGGGGAAGCGTCGATAAGCGCCAAGAGATCGCACAGCCAGTCGTAAGCAAACTCGTTGCCAACGGCGACGGTAAAAACCGAGCCAAAGCACGGGCCAATACGCAAGGCACCTTCTGCTATACCATCGACGCCAAAAATGAGTCGAGCACTTGGGTCGACGAGTTGACCATCACCGACGACCTCGAGTGCGCCAAAGATGGCGCAGCGAAACTTGTTGCCGTTGAAACCCCTATTGCGGTCGGCGATCTAAACGGGCTGTGCAACGTGTGGTATCGAACGTCTCCGGCAGGAACAAGCGATACGGGCAAGCAGGTCAATGCAACGCTTGACGACGGGCACAGCAATCCTTGGCTCGAAACGGAAGAGGTTACAAAGCTGCTGGGCGACGATGTGCGTCTCGTCGATTACGACGGGTGGCACCTATGGAAAGCAGATATCCCGACGGACAAGTCCGTCACGCTCGATACGAAAGAGATTGATCTTGCAGACAACGCCGTCATCACGGGCATCCGTTTTGAATACGGTGCGGCAGCCGCCGACTTTACAACCAGAAGCGAGGCGGACTCTTGGACCCGGGATGACCTTAAAGACGAACACGACGATCTTGACGATGCCAAGGCGGCCCTTAACTCGGATGCCCGAGGCGCAGTCGTGCATATGCAGGCAACGTCGTCCTATACGCCCCAAACCGCACTTGCCAACAGCGCGCGCGTCGATCTTTGCCGCAACGGCGGTGGCGATAAACTCGAGGCACATGATGAGGACCGCGTCATCCAACGATGCGCCCTGCCTCAGAACCTGCCGGCAACGGGATCTGTTCCCGTCGCCGCATGCATCACCGCACTCCTGACCTCGGGCGCTGCAGCCATATGGTTCGCTCGCCTTAGGTCAGCCACAAAGAAGCGCTAGCACGATGAAAAAGCGGGCGAGCCAGTCTCCCGGCTCGCCCGCCCTGGGCATAAACGATGGATCGGCTATTCGGCAGATGACGAACCGCCATCGATGGCTGCCTGATCGGACTCGGAAATACCGTCGGCACCCAAGCTTTGTTCTTGCTCCACCTCTTCGTTCATTGTTGTCTCGGGCGTCGAGCCCTTAACGCCAACGACATACGCGGCCCCAAAACCCAATGCGATAGCGATCAGGGTCAAAATCAGATAGATGGGCCAATGGCGCTTGATGTACGAAAACACGCTGACTCCTTAGCGGGTCTGTCTACGAACGACGAATGACCTCGGTCACGACCTCGGACACCGTAGCGATATTGGTCGGATTGACGTTGTACGGCAGGTCATCCTCGGTGCGAGCGCAGGCAAGGCGCGGGCCGTCCACTCCGGCGATCGTAAGGGCGCGACGGCTCGCCTCGAGCGCTGCGGATGCATCGGTTTTTGCATAGGGCATCTCGAACGCACCGCAATCGACGTGGAACGACTTACACACCTTGCTGACAAGATTCATGATGCGGCGATCGCCCTTAAACAGCTGCTGCTCGCCCTCGACCGTTACCACCGAAAGCCTACCGGCACCGATAGACTCGAGGTTGATGAAAAACACGCCGCGGAGCTTGTCACGGTGCGAGGCCAAAAACGCCCTCATGCCGGCGCCGTCGCAATCGGACGCGCCCGTTGCGACGAACCAGATATCGTGGCCGAGCAGCTCATCGTCACCCATGGAGGCAACGGCTGAGAGCATATCCTCGGCAGAGGCACCATCGGAGGAAGTGGCGCCGCCCTTCCAACCGTCGTCATCCTCGAAGTTATCCCACGAGCCAATGCCGCGGCCAGACTTCTTGGCATCGTAATCGTCCTCGACGCCCAGCCAGTCGCTCATGCTGTCCTGCTCGTTCTTCTTTTTGCGACCGAACAAGCCACCCAAGCCGCGCTTCTGCGGCTTGGCGCCCGTCGAAGCAGGAGCCGAGATGGTCTCGAGCGGTTGTGCGCCCGAGGAGATGGGCATGGGGGTCGCGACCGGTGCCGATGTGGGCTCGGGGCCCTGCGCCGTCGCAAAGGGATCATTTGTCTGTGCCGAAGGATCGGGAAGATCGAACAGCGACGTGCGGGACGCGATGTTGGGCTGTTGCATCGAAGGCAGCGACGGATCGGGGACCGAGGCAAGTGGCGACGAAGAGGGCGCGGGCGCGGAGGCCGGATCGGGGATATTCATTTGCTGGCGCGGAGACACCTGAGACGAAATCTGCGCCATGAGGGAGTCAACCGTCTCGTCCTGCGTGGGAGCGACATTGGCCACCGTGGCACCGGGGTCGCTCGGCGCGGGCATGGTAAAGATCTGCGTAGAATAAGGCCTGGACTCATCCGCCTTGGGAGCCTCGTCAATCGCAGGGAACTCTTGCTCCATAGCAGGAGCCTCGGCCTGCTCGGGTGCGCTGGCCTCAACGGAATCGGCCTCGTCGACAACCGATTCATCGGCGGCGTTCTGGGCATCATCGGAGATAGGAAGGGGCGCGGCAATTGCGGTGCCCTGCTTCTCAAACGTCATCGTGGCATCAAATGACATGGTGCTATCGACCGGCTGTTGCGCCTCAAAGGACGTCGTAGCCTTGGCAACGTCAGCGGATGTCGGCTGCGGAGCCTCGAAGGACGTCGTGGCGTCGGCGACATCGACAGGCTCCGGCTGTTCGGCCTCGCCCTGCTCGAACTCCTGTGCCGCACGCTCACGCTCGGCCTCGGCGGCCTGCTGCTGGGCGATGGCCTCCCGCTCGGCGGCCTCGCGGGCAGCGACGCGCTTTTCCTCAAAGTCGTCGACGAACTTCTTGCCCTTCGCAAGGGCGCCCTTAAAGAAGCTAGAAGCGCTGGCACCAATCGAGGAGAACGCGGAAGCGATATCGGCATGGGGCGTTGTCGAGGGAAGCTCGGCCAAGAAATCGGTGTCACTCTCATAGGACACGCGCTGCGGATACTCGTCATAGTCCTCGTCGGCGGTCTCGTCTTCAACCTGTGCCGGAGCGGCAGGCGCCAGAATATCCAGACCGGCTGCAGGATCGAGCGCGGGCTTTGCGTCAGACTCCGCGGCAGCAACAGGGGCAGCGACCGGCTCGGCGGGAGCAACAGCCGTATTTACCGCGGGTGCGGGCTCCTGTGCAACGGGAGCAGGCTCCGGCTCGAACGTCGGCTCCTCGCCCTCTTCGTAATCGAGCGTGCAGGACTCGGGAAGCATGCCGAGCGCACGGATGGCATCCGAACCAAAGCGGATATTGCCGGCGGCATTGCGATAGAGCTTGGGCTCGGGCTCGGCGACTTCGACCACCGCGGGCTCCTCCGCCGGCTCGGCGGTGGACTTTTCCTCGGTGGACACTTCAGCCTGGACAGTCTGGTCTTGAGCCTCGGGCGCGATAACGCCGATCAGCGTCTCGTCGGCAGAGGCACCCTCAAAACCATCGATCTGTCCATCAAAAGCCTCGTCCTGCTCGGGTGCGTCGACAGGCGCCACCGGCTGGCCAAACTCGTCCTCGTCGTAGGAAGGCTCCTCATATTCAATGGTATTGCCGTAGTCGTTTTGCTGTTGGGCCGCGGCATACTCCGCTGCTGCGCGCGCCATCTCCTCGGCACGACGCTTCTGCTCCCCAAAATAGGTATCGAACGGAACATCGTCGGGAAACTCGTTTTCGCCCTGGAAGGGAGCAACGTTGTCCATAACGCCGAGCATAGCGGCGACAGAAGACTTGTTGCACACTGCGCCGGACGTATAGGGAAGCACAAAACGGTTAGAAATGATGTTTGCCGCGTTGGCGAGCGCAACGAGGGAAGCGAGGATCGCGACAATCCACAGCAGAACCTTGAGCGCGCCGGGGAGCGGCAGGATACGCAAGATGGCAACGGCAGCAGGGGCAACCGTGGCAACGGGCAACAGCTTGGCGATGAGCGCACGATACGAAGCATAGGGCTCGCGGGCGAGCAGCTCAGCACGGGGAGAGTCGTAGTGTGCGACAACGACCACCGGGCGGTTGCGCGGAGACGCGAGCGGGCCCGAGGCCTTGTGGTAGGCGATGACATTTTGGCTCACGCCCGTCTTGCCCAGGCGCGAAACCACGGGGTGGCCCGTGCGCTCGAGCACGTAAAGAACGGCGCCGACAATGGCCAGCAAGGTGCCGACCAAGCCGATGCCGCCACCGATGCCCATCAGCAGGGCGCCGGCAAACGCAAGAATACCGGTAACGGCAAATGCCAACCTGCTGGGCGCCGGGGCATTGAACTCCTGAACCTCGGGATCAAAGCCGTGGTTGCGGAAGATCTGAGCGATATCCTCGGCAGCCAAGCGCTCTTCTTCGCTGCATGCCGGCGTGATGCCGGTGTTCTGCAGCAGGTGGTTAATATAGTTCTGGGTGTTCGCCATGTGCGCTCCACATCCATAATCCGACAAATAGGCCCAATGCATGCACATTAGAACCGTATATAGTCGAAAGTATACCCCGAGCGAGCGCAAACGACCGAATTCGGGCCATCTTAACGCCCCGAGCGGACAAGGATATAGCCTAATCTCCATATCGGACTAAAATCATGGCAGCAAACCACCTTCTCATGCGAGGACTCTATGACGGCAAGCGACGCGACCGCGACAATTAAAAAGGGGAATTCGGAGCCCAGTTTCGATAAAACGGCTCAGCGCATCCTCAATCTTTTCTTTGTGCTCAACAGCTCCCCCGAACCGCTGACGACCGAGCAGATCGTCTTGGATTCTGACCTGGGATATGGCTCGGGCAATATCGACTCGGATAAGCGCAAGTTTCGGCGCGATCGTGACAAACTGCTCGAACGCGGCATCTTAATCAAGGAGGTTCGCCCCGCCGGCGCGCAGGAGACCGAGGAAAGCTCATGGACAATCGACCGCGAGCACACGTTTGCGGCAGGCGGCCTCATCACCGCAGACGACGCCGATATCCTGCTCAACGCTATCGACCAGACAATAGCGGCCGGCTCATCCACTTTTGCCGCGCCGCTTGCCGATATTCGTTCCAAGATTGCCTACCTCACCGGCAGGACGACGGCGGACGAAGCACCGACCCGCCGCTCTCCCACCGTCGATGCGGTATGGAGCGCCTTTGCCGAGCGATGCGCGCTGCGATTTTTATATCAGAACGGACGCGGTGAGCAGAAAGAGCGTACCGTCTGCGTCTACGGCATGTTCGAGCGCGAGGGCGTTGCGTACTTCTGCGGCCTCGACAATGCCACCGACGACATCAGGACATTCCGCTGCGACCGTATCGTTCGCGCTTGGCGTCCTTCGAAGGCCTACGCCATCCCTGCAGACTTCAATCTCAACGACTACCTGTTCTTTGAATTCGATTTTGCCGACCGCCCGCCCGTTGCGGCTACGTTCTCGTTCGCCCCGCAGACGCAGATCGATATGATCAACGGCCTCACGCGCGGGCGAGGTGAGCTCGCACACACCGATTCGGGATGGACTTGGACCGTTGACGTGCGCGATCTTGAAGCCGCCGCCTCATTTTGCATGGCCCACGCCATGGACGGCATGAGGCCCATGGCCCCCAAATCGCTCAAGCAGGCGTGGAACCACCTCATTGAAAGGACGGTGCACGAGCATGCCCGTGCGTAAACTCACCAGCGAGCAGAGGCTCTCGCGCGCCATCGACATCATGGAGGCCCTCTACGCCGCCGGCGAGAGCGGCATGACACGAACCGAGATTTGCAGTCGCTTTGACATCACGGGGGCGTCGCTCGACGAGATTCTCGAGATCGTCTCGACGCTCGCGGACCGAGAATCGGGTGCGCGTATCATCTGCGAATGCCACGGCGAGCGCGTGGTCCTCACCGGTGACGCCGGGCGTGTGCTACCGCTGCGCCTGAGTGCCGCCGAGGGCGCTGTGCTCAACCACGAACTTGAATCGTTGGGGATCGAGCCCCAGGCGGCGGCTCGAATTCGACATGCTCTTCTACCCGAAGAGCTCGGCTATAACCAGCGCGTCTTTGACACCGTCAACCACGGGTCGCACTGGCAGCAGCTGAGCTGCGCCATTCAGGACGGCGTTCGCTGCCGTATCTCGTATCGCTCGATGGACGATGCACGGCCACGCGAGCGTCTGGTCGACCCCTTGCGCATTACGGCAAACGGCGACCAAACATACCTGATTGCCTGGGACATCGCAGTCGATGAGCAGCGCACCTATCGCATGGATAAAATCGAGGGACTCGCCTTAACGGAAGACTCCGTCGTGCCTCACGCACCGGACGTCGCATCCCTCCACGATTCCCTTGCCCGGACGCAGCGCAGCGCAAAGCTCTTGATGCCATTCGATATGGCGGAGCATCTGGACTGGGCCGGCATCACCCTAATCAAGCGCAGCGGGACAGACATGGCAACGGTAACCGTACATTACGGCTCCGAGCGTTGGCTGCTGAGCCAGATAATCGCAGCGGGCGGAGCCATCCGCATCTTGGATGACCCCGCCCTGTCAAAGCGTCTGTGCGATATGGCAAAAACCCTCGTCTGTCCGCTTTAGCGCCGCCGCTCGTGGCGTGCACGCCACAGCTGTAGATAGTGCCCAATCTGCGCCGATTCGATGCGCTGATAGGAGCTCGTGGGCAGCGACGTTAAGAACTTCTTTCCGTAGCCCTTCGTCACCAGGCGCGGGTCGGCCAGAATCAGCACGCCGCAATCGGTCGACGAGCGGATAAGGCGGCCGGCCGCCTGCTTGACCTCGAGCACCGCCTCGGGCAGCGAATAGCGCGCCCAAGCGCGGTCTTCGCGCAGGTTGCGCTCGCACGAGAGCGGGTCCGTGGGGCTCGAGAACGGCAGCTTGGGAATGATGACGCAGCGCAGCGTCTCGCCGCTGGCGTCGAATCCCTCCCAGAAGGCCTTAAGCGCAAAAAGCGACGAGGTCGGCTCGTTGATAAACCGGTCGCGCAGGCGACGAGGAGATGAGTTGCGCTGCTGGCAGTTGAGCTCCAGACCCGCACGGGCCATCTTGGGCTCAACGCGGGCGTACAGGTCTTCCATGTCGCGTCGATTGGTGAACAGCGTGAGCACCGATCCGCCCATGGCAAGATGGGCGTCGACCAGCACGCGCTCGAGCGCCGTAAGATAGCTCTCACGATCGCGCGGATCGGGGATATCGCCCGCAACGACTACAGCCATGTTCGAATCAAAGTCGTAGCTCGAGTCCAAGTGCAGCGATGAGGATGTTGAAGCACCGATGCGATCGAGGCCAACCGCGTGGTTAAAGTGTTCAAAGCTTTTGGACACCGTCATGGTCGCCGAGGCAAAGATAGCCGTGTGAACCTCGGGCAGCCACTCGGTTGCCAAGGCCTCGCCAATATCGATGCGCTCTGCGGTCATTGACTCTCCGCCGGCACGCAGCCTGCGATTGACCTGCAGCGAATACACGTAGTGTTCATCGATGCCATCAATGATGAGTTTGAGGTTCTCGGCCAGCTCGTGCAGGCGGCGCGAGATATCGCCCAGGTCGACGACGACCTCGGGCTTATCGGCAGCGACGGCTTGCACCAGAGCGTCGACGCTCTTGTCAGCTTGCTCCAATGCGTCGATGGCAGCGTAGGCCGACTGTAAGAAATCATGCCAGTCGTCAGATTCGCGCAGCTCGGGGCCAATCCATAGATTGGCATTGTCATAACCCCCACGGGCACGGCGGCCGAGCTCGCGAACGCCATCGAACACGTCGGCGATCGCCATGCTCGCACGCGCAACCGTCGAGGTCGCCTTGGCAGTAAGGCCCAGATAGAGCGTAGAGCCCTCGGAGGTTGCCAAATCACGGGAAACCTGGCTTAGCGCGCCGGTGCTCGAGCCACCCAGACGCTCAAACAGAACGCGTGATTCGTCCGCCGACACCACGCGCGCCCATTGACGGCGTGCCTCGCGCTCGATGGAATGGGCCTCGTCGATTACCCAATGACGAATCGGGGGCAAGATTCTGCCCTCGGCCGCAACATTGCGGAACAGCAGGGAATGGTTGGTGACCACCACATCGGCATGCGCCGCGCGACGGCGGGCGCCGTGAACTAGGCATTTATCGGGGAAAAACGGGCATAGGCGACGGGCGCACTCGCGCGACGCCGTCGTAAAGTCGGGACGGTTGACGCTGCGCCAGCGAATGCCGAGCGAGTCGAGGTCGCCATCGGCCGACTGACACACGTACGCCATGATGACCGCGACTGCCGTAAGCGTGTCGGCAGGATCACGCTTAGTCGTAATTTCGACTTGGCCGCGGCTCATGCGCTCAAGCTTGCGCAAGCATGGATAGTGGTCATAGCCCTTGAGGGCGCAAAACGATAGGCCTCCGTCCAGCTGCTCAGCAAGTTTGGGCAGCTCGTGATACATGAGCTGGTCGGCAAGATTATTCGATTTAGTCGCGATACCCACCGTGATGTTGTTGCGGCGCGCGGCCTCGGCAAAAGGCACCAGGTAAGCCATCGATTTGCCGACGCCCGTCCCCGCCTCAATCACGCGATGCGTTCCCGTAACGAGCGCGTCACGGACCTCGAGCGCCATCGCGATCTGCTCATCGCGCGGCTCGTAGGTGGGATACATGCGATTGACCAGGCCGCCCGGGGCATAGTCCGCCTCGATTTCCTCGCGGCTCGGCATCTTAAGGACCGGTAGCTCGTCCGCATCAACGCGATCATCGGCCCGATCGGCCTTGAGAACGTCGGCGCGGGCGGCGCTGAGAGAGAAGATGGAACCGGGGTTCTGTCCCGCCAAGAAGGAGAAGATGGGACGATAGGACCAGGGTACGTCGGGGTACATGTCGGCCAGGCGCGTCATCAAGCCCTGAGGCAAGTCGGTGAGCGCCACGAGTAACACGCGCCACACACCACACAAGGCGTCGACATCGGCGTTGGCGCGATGCGACACCGAGTCGCAGCCAAACAGGTCGGCCATGAAAGACAGCTTATGCGAGGCCAGGCGCGGAAGCGCGATGCGCGACAGTGCCAACGAATCGATCCAGATGTCACTGACGTTGACGCCGCCCTTGACCGACTCGATAAACGAGCGGTCGAAGGTGGCGTTATGTGCGATCACCGGGCAGCCGCCGACAAAATCGGCGAGAGCGGCGACAGCCTCAACGGCCGACGGGGCATCTGCCACATCGGCGTTTGTAATGCTCGTGAGCTCGGTAATCTCGGCGGGAATCAGCTGCTTGGGATGCACGAAGGTATCGAAGCGATCGACAACCTCGCGGCCCGAAAGGCGAGCCGCCGATATCTCGATAAGCTCGTTGTCCTGCACCGAAAGACCCGTGGTCTCGGTATCGAGGACGATAACATCTTCCTCGATGAGACCAAACGCTTGGGTTTTGGCGCGCTCGGCAAGCGTGGCATAGGAATCGATGACAAACTGCGGCGTTCCTGACGAAACCGCGTCCTCGATTAGCATGCAATGCCCGCTCGACGAAGGCCCATACGGATCAGGCTGTCACAGACCTGCGGGAACGTCATGTCGTCGGTGTGGCGGATCTCATCCGGATACAGCGACGTATCGGTCATGCCGGGAATGGTATTGGTCTCGAGGATAACGGGGCCGTCCTCGCTCACAATAAAGTCGCTGCGCGAGATACCCAGGCAACCGAGGGCCTTGTGAGCGGCACAGGCAAGTTCCTGAGCGCGAGCGTAATTCTCGGGTGAAATCTGCGCCGGAATGCGATGGATATCCGTAGGGTCGACATACTTCACGTCCAGATCGTAGAACTCGCAGTCCTCGGGCTTACGAATCTCGACAATCGGCAGGGCGCGTACGTCATCTTCGCCGTATACGCCGACGGTGATCTCGGTACCCTCGATGCACTTCTCGACCAGCACTTTGTCGCCGTACTCAAACGCCTTGGCGATTGCCGCGGGCAGCTCGGAGGGCTCATGGACCAGGGAAATGCCATAGCTGGAACCGTTGACGGCCGGCTTCACAAAGCAGCGCTCGCCACAAACCTCGACGATATGATCGATATCGACTTCATCGCCCACCTCGAGCGCAAGGCCGGGGGCAATGGGAATGCCCGCCTTGGCGTATAGGAGCTTAGAGACCTCCTTGTCGGCACCGCAGGCGCTGGCAAGTACGCCCGAGGCCGTGTAGGGGATACCCAGGGTCTCCATGGCACCCTGCATGGCGCCATCCTCACCGCCGGCGCCGTGCATGGCGATAAATGCCACATCGAATCCGCCGTTCGCCATGGTTACCATAAAGTCATCAGCGGCCGTGTCAAGCAGCTCCACCGAGGTGTAGCCGGCTTCCTTCAGTGCCACCACAACGTTCTTTCCCGAATCGAGCGAAATCTCGCGCTCGGCGGAATGACCGCCCGCCAAGACCGCTACGTGCATGTTCTCTAGGCTTTTACCCGGCATGGGCAGACTCCTCCTCTATAATTTCTGCAGCTGATACCATATTGTAGCGATACCCTCTACGTTTCCCCAAAATCGAAAGGCTTCCATGAATCCCAGGACTAAATCTCAGGACATTCGCGACTTGAGCCAAAACGATATTCGCGAGCTCGTGGCCGAACTTGGCCAGCCCGCCTTCCGCGCGAAGCAGCTCATCGAATGGGTCTTTGAGAAGAACGTTTGTTCGTTTGACGATATGACCAACCTTCCCAAGGCTTTCCGTGAGCAGCTTAAAGAGGCTTTTGCCTTTGATACGCCGACTGAAATCACCAAGCAGGTTTCCAAAGATGGCTCGCGCAAGTATCTGCTCGAGTACCACGATGGCATTTCCGTCGAGACTGTCGGCATGCCCCGCCGTAACAAACTTTCCGTCTGCGTTTCCACCCAGGCAGGCTGCGGCATGGGCTGTGCCTTTTGCGCTACCGGTCTCAACGGCCTCAAGCGCTCTCTGACCGCTCAAGAGATCGTCGACCAGGTGCTTCATGTATCCAACGACTTTGGCGAGCGTGCCACAAGCGTTGTCTTCATGGGCCAGGGCGAGCCGTTTGCCAACTACGACGAGGTTCTCAAGGCACTGCGTATCCTCAACGACCCCGATGGCATCGGTATCGGCGCTCGTCACCTCACCGTCTCTACCAGCGGCGTTATTCCCGGTATTCGCAAATTTGCCGATATCCCCGAGCAGTTCACGCTTGCCGTTTCCCTGCATTCCGCCATCCAGTCGACGCGCAATAAGCTCATGCCCGGTGTTAAGAAATACACGCTGCTTCGCCTTCACGAAGCGCTTCAGCTCTACACCGAGAAGACTGGCCGCCGCCCGACCTATGAGTATGCCATGATCGAAGGCGTCAACGATACGAATCCCGAGATGCAGGCGCTCTGCGACTTCTGCGAGGGAACGCTGTGCCACGTTAACCTGATTCAGCTTAACGACATCGAGGGCAGCCCGCTCAAGCCGTCGCCGATTCATAAGGTTGAGGATCTTCAGCGTCGTCTTGAGTCCCGTGGCATCGAGACCACGATTCGTAACTCCCGTGGTAACGATATTGACGCCGCTTGTGGACAGCTGAAGCAGCGCTTCAAAGTTCAGAAGAACGCATAGGGGAGTCGCACCCCAATACGTTTCATGTGAAACATCGAACGGTCCCGGTTGCAGGATATGCAACCGGGACCGTTTCATTTATCGACCTCAATTTTGGACCAACTGCTACCTTTCCCATTTTTTACGGACAAAATAAAGGGCCCTTGTCTCATGAATCAGACAAGGGCCCCTTAAAATATGCAGGGTAATTGTTAGGTACCTAATAGCCTACATTTTCCCATTGGTTGCTAACCCAACCTTGATTAATCTTGGGATTCTTCGTTACCTGAGCAGTACGCATGGCAACATCTTCTGTCATAACATCCATTTTCTTCTTTGAAGTATCGACGATATCTTGCGTGCTACGAAGCAAACGACCCCGAAGTTCATCGTCTGTCGCGATCTTATAGCCAGCAAAGGCACCAGCAGCGACAGTCGTCGCCAATGCAATCGCAGTAAAAATCTTATTCCTCATCTTGGCCCCCTTGATCAAACTGAATCATTTCACCAAGAATACGAGAAAGCTCTTCTTCGTCTTTAAACTCAATTTCAATCTTATTCTTTCCACGCGAGCTCTTCACACGCACGTTGGTATTAAATACCTGGCGAAGCACACGGGCAGCCTTTTTAAAAGACTGAGGCGTTGCAGGCCTCGGCGTCTTAGGCGTCTCTCCGGCAGAAAACAATGGAGCAAGATTTTCTGTCGCTCTTACGGAAAGGCCCTCTGCAACAACCTTTTCTGCAAGTCGAATTCGAGCATCCTCATAGGGAACTGCAAGAATCGCACGTGCATGACCAGCAGTAAGTTTACCCTCAAAAATCATCTGCTGAACTACTTCAGGGAGATCAAGAAGGCGCAACGAATTTGTAATTGCAGAGCGTGATTTGCTTACTGCCTTCGACAATGCCTCCTGGGTCATACCGCTGGCATCAATGAGCTGGCGATAGCCCTTAGCCTCTTCGACGGGATTCAGATCAGAACGCTGAAGGTTTTCGATAAGAGCAAGAGCCAGCATCTCTTCATCATTAACATCTTTAATGATGACAGGCAGCTCCTCAAGACCAGCAAGCTTTGACGCCTGGTAACGACGCTCACCAGCGATAATCTCATAGCCGTTTCCATGCTTGCGAACCAAGAGCGGCTGCAAAACGCCATGCTCTTGGATTGACTCGCTCAACTCGCGAAGTTCAGTTTCATTAAAATGAATTCGCGGTTGATTAGGGTTGGGAACGATATCCTCTATAGGTAGTTTTGTTACAGATGCGGCATTTGAAGCAGATACAGCAGAACCACCGGTCTCATACTCGGCCTCTGAGACCAAAGCATTGAGTCCACGTCCCAATCCGCCACGTTTCTTTACACTAGGCACGCTTGATCACCTCTTTTGCAAGGTTCATATACGCTTTTGCACCCTTATTTTGAGGTGCATAGGTAATTACCGGTTCTCCAAAAGACGGAGCTTCGGAGATTTTAACCGTACGGGGGATTAGCGTCTTAAATGCCTTATCACCAAAGTATGATTGAACCTCCTCAACAACCTGATTCGATAGAGAAGTACGCGAGTCATACATGGTCATAAGCACACCATAGGTGTCTAAGCCCTTGTTCAGACGTGATTTGACCATCTTCATTGACTCTAGCAGCTTCGTAACGCCCTCGAGTGCGTAGTACTCGCACTGGATCGGAATCAAAACGCTGTCTGCTGCGGTCAAGGCATTGATAGTAAGCAGGCCGAGCGAAGGAGGACAGTCAATGAAAATAAAATCGAACTCGTCCTGAATCGGCTCAAGCAAATCTTTGAGGCGGGTTTCACGAGCAATTGCGCTTACGAGCTCAATTTCGGCACCTGCAAGCTGAATCGTAGCTGGAATTACGAATACCTTTTTGCAATTTGTATCAAGAACAAGCGATTCTGCCGGCACATCATTCAACAATGCATCATAGATGCAGCGATCAAGGTCTTCTTTTTCAATTCCAAATCCACTGGTGCTGTTTCCCTGCGGATCAAAATCGACAATCAGTGTCTTACGACCCTGCTCACCCAGTGCTGCTGCAAGGTTCACAGCCGTCGTTGACTTACCGACGCCGCCTTTTTGATTGATGATTGCAATGATACGCGTGTCTTTTGCGCTCTTAGAACGCTTAACGTCGCGAAATCCCACGGTCCCTCCTGGTGTGTATTAAAGCTGTCAAACGGAGGATGTTTCACGTGAAACATTCCGATTCGATATCAACCGCCATGTTTCACGTGAAACACTGCAAGTTGTTAGTATCCATTATGTTTCACGTGAAACATCTAGGCAAGCGGATTCTTCTTTGCCATGCCATTTGCACGAGGCAATGAAACGGATGCCGGATGACTCTTTTTAAGAACAATGAACTCCCTGTGGCCCAAGCCCTCAGGCAAATCGATTGCGTCATTCTGAAGCAAAGTGAAGCCGCAAATTTTAGCTGCTGACATGCCGGAAGCAAGCTCCTCATCCGAAGGATTACCCTTGGTGATAACAAATAGCCCTCCGTCTTTGAGGAACGGAGCAGCATACTCAACAAGAATCGGTAGAGGGGCAAGTGCGCGGGCGGTTACGACAGAAAACTGCTTCTTATGGCTTCGAGCATATTCTTCAAGGCGATCATGAACCGCATGAGCATGTTTCAATCCAAGAACATCAACAAAAGAATTGACAGCATCAACCTTCTTACCAACAGAGTCAATATAAGTAGCTTTACGATGCATGGTTATGGTTAACGGAATACCAGGGAAGCCCGCACCTGTTCCCATATCGAGCAAAGCTCCCTCAGGAGCCTTATTGATATAGGGGAGCAAAACAAGTGAGTCGAGGATATGAAGTACCGCAGCATCTTCTATGTTAAGAATACGGGTGAGATTGGTTGTCTTATTTGTTTCCAGAACCAAATCCAAATGTTGAATACATTTCCTCAGCTCAGTATCAGTTACGCTCAAGGAATACTCTTTGCAATAGCAAGTTAGACGACTCAACATCTCGTCAGCCTGCTGATCAGTAAGTACTAACAACGAAAGCTCCTTTCTGACAAAAATCAGTGTATCGAGAACTTTTGACAAAAAAAGGGGACGTGGAAACCACGTCCCCTTAGCATAAGCTCGAGTAGATTATCGAGCAACAATCACCACATGGCGATCGGGGTCAGAACCCTCAGAATGAGTATCGACGGCGTCATTGCCACGAAGTGCAATGTGAACCAGTCGGCGCTCGTAGGCATTCATGGGCGGAAGCGAAACACTCTTATGAGTGCGGATGGCACGCTCGGCAGCAGACTGAGCCATGGAGGCAACCTTGTCCTGACGGCGGCTCTTGTATCCCTCGACGTCCACTACAACCGGATACCTAAAGCCGAGCTTGCGGCTCACCAGCAATGAGAACATAACCTGAAGGGCATCAAGGGTGCGACCATGACGGCCAATGAGAACAGCAAGGTCGGGAGCCGTTACATCCAGAATCAGCTCACCCTCGTCGCCCTCATACTCATCGATAGGAGAGTTGGCGGCATCGAAGTGCGAAAGGATGGAACGCAGGATGGAAATCGCGACATCGGCAATGGTGTCGAGCTCCTCGTCGGTCAGCTCTTCACCAGCCTTGTAGCGCTGTGCAATCTCGGGATAATCGCCCGCGACCTGCGGGGCAACCTCCTCAAGCATATCCTCGATGATCTCTTCAGACATAACGTACTCCAAAAGTTAGGTACCTAAATAAGATTGATATCCCACTACTTCTTCTTGTGCGGGCGCGGCTTCTTCTCGCGACGAGTAACCTCAACCTGCAGCGGCGCGTTCTTAAGGCGCTCCTCCTCATCGGCCTTCGCCTTGTCGATGACCTTCTGCGTCACAAAAATCTGCTGGATAACCTGCCAAGCAGACGAGACGTCGTAGTACAGCAGAACACCAACGGGAAGGCTCCAGCCCATCCAAAGCATCATGACCGTCATGACAACGGCCATCATACGCATGCTCTGAGCCTGCTGGCCGGTCTGGTTGCGCGACATATAGAGCTGCGGAATCAGGGTCAGGACAGCGAACAGGATCAGGCAGACCAGCGCAGGCAGCGCGACCATAAAGCCATCGGCAAAGGAGGCACTCGGCGTGGTGGTCAGGTCGGGCAGAATATTAAAGAACGAGAACGTGCCGTCGTTAAAGTAGTCCGGCAGGTTACGCAGCAGCGTAAATAGGGCGAACAGGACAGGCATCTGAATCAACAGCGGCAGACAACCAGCCATCGGGTTGAACTTGTTCTCGCTGTAGAACTTCTGCATTTCCTCGGCCTGACGCTGGGGATCGTCGGCATAGCGCTCCTGGATCTCGAGCATCTTGGGCTGCAGCACCTGCATGCGTGCCGTCGACTTAGTCGACTTGAGCATAAGCGGCGTCAGCAGCAGACGGATGATGACCACCAGGATGATAATGGACAGGCCCCAGTCGACCGCAAAGGTCTGGATGAGCTTGAGCAGCTCGAAAAGGATGTTAACGATCCAATCCCACATGTAAGTTTTCCTCCGATAGCGAGTGCCCGCTAGGGCACAGGGTCATAACCGCCGACGTGCAGGGGATTGCAGCGAGCGATGCGCCTCACGGCAAGCCAGCAGCCTCTCAAAACACCGTACTTCTCAATCGCCTGGACGGCGTATTGCGAGCACGTTGGGTAATAAATGCAGGCGTCAGGCAATAAGGGCGAAATAACCTGTTGATATATGCGAATAGGAGCGATGGCAACACGTCGCAAAACGTGATTGCTCATCGCTCCTCCCCGGCAACGCCGGCGCGTTTCATAAGCGAACGCAATGCATTGTCCATCTCCTGCGGCGAGGAAACCCTCGTCTTGGGAGTTGCGAACAAGATGATGTCATAACCCGCAACGGGAAATCCACAGCTGCGGGCGGCCTCGCGCATCACACGCTTAGAACGGTTGCGCACGACAGCACAACCGAGCCGTTTAGCACCAACGAAGGCGACCCTTCCGGAGTCGCCTTCGCCAACCGATTCACATATGGTCATTCGAATCAGAGGGTGATTGAAACGACGCCCCTGACTGAACACATGCTCGAAATCTTGCCGAGACTTAATAGTCTTCATGCGAGATGTGTGTATCGCTGCTAGACAGTGAGACGCTTGCGGCCCTTGGCGCGACGACGGGCGAGCACGGCACGACCACCCTTAGTGGCCATACGGGCACGGAAGCCATGGGTCTTGGCACGCTTACGCTTATTAGGCTGATACGTACGCTTCATCTTAAGTTCCTCCTGCTGCATTTCGAGTGTCCGCGGGGGCGCGGACGCAGATATAGACACGTGAGCTTGAAGATTGTAGGGAAATCAATGTTCAAATGTCAAGAAATCAAAGGTAAAAGGTTGCGCAGTTCACACGGTTCCCCCATAAGCCGAGCTCGATTTAGCGGTGCATGGCAACTTTTCACGATATTTCATCGAGTTTTCAACAGGTCATGTTGGCAATGTTGAGAACTTTTCGTCCGTTTTCCAAAGTTTTCAACAGGTTTTGAAAAGTTGTCGAAAGATGAGAAACATTGCACGGTGAGCTACTATTTGTTCGAAACCTTTTGAAAGATTGCGAGCGGCATGTCTGACGACTTTTACACCATGGTCGATTCCGGAGACCCGGCACCCGACAACGAGCACATCACCGGCGTGCGCGAAGAGCGTGAGGAAGGCGAGCAGACGACCACGCAGGCGCCAAAAGCCATGTACGCCGCGCGCATCGCCGTCTATGACGACATGCTGTCGACACCGCGTGTGATCGTCATTGATCCGCAAGATGTCCGCACGTATTTGGAAGAGACGACCAACACCGTCTACCAGTGCATGAAAGAACAAGGTGGCCATATCTCGCTCATGGTCATCCGCGAGATTGTCGAAAACTTTATCCACGCACACTTTGCCGAGCCCATCATCTCGATTCTGGACGGCGGAGACACCATCCGCTTTGCTGATCAAGGACCCGGCATCGACGACAAGGAGCGCGCTTTCGACTTTGGCGTTACCAGCGCAAACAGCAAGATGAAGCGCTATATCCGTGGAACAGGAGCAGGGTTTCCCATGGTGCAGGAGTATTTGGAAAACGCCGGCGGGGCCGTGTCCATCGAGGACAATATGGGCAACGGCACCGTGGTTACGGTAAGCCTGGACCCTAAACGCGTGCAGGAAATCGAACGCGCCGGCGGGCGCGGTGCTGCCGTGCGGCCCGAGACGGAGCAGCCCGCATATCCCCTGCCGGGAGCTTTTGCGCAGCAGCCCATGGCAACGCAACAGATGCAGCCCCGCGTGGGACAGATGCAGCAGCCCGGAATGCTTCCTACACAAGAGCCCCAGGCGGCGTCGATGTCGATGCCGCCAAACGTGCCACAGGCCATGCCGCTGGCGGATCAGGATACAGCAGCAATGCAGCAGGCGACGGGGGCACCGGGTAGCCAGCAAATGGGATATCAGCCGTACCAACAGGGATATCCATATCAGCAGATGCCGCCACTGGGGTATGGCCAGCAGTTCCCACAGCAGTACCAGCAGGGATATCAGCAGCCGTACCAGCAGATGCCGCAGCAGCAGTACAACCCCTGGGCCCAGCAGATGACTCCGCAGCCTTACCAACAGTGGCCTCAAAGTTTTCAACAGCAAATGCCGCCGATGCAGAGTTCTCAACAATCAGCAGCTCAAATGATGTATCCTAATGCAGCAAATCAGTATGCGCAGCCACAGCCGGACGTGTTCGTAAGCGATCGCGGCAACGCCGCGCTGGGCTATCTGGCGCAAAATCAAGCGTGCGGTGCAACCGATCTGGCGAGGGCGTTTGGAAACTCGGCCCCCACTTGGTCACGCACGCTCAATGACTTGGCGCAGGCCGGCTTGGTCATCAAGCATGGCCAGAAATACCATCTGACCGAACTCGGCGCCGCTCGTGTGCGAGCTCAGAGCTAAAGAACGGGAGAGACAGTGGACGAGGAAGCAAGCATCATCCTGGGGGATGCCATCGCCTTTTGCCAGCGCGACGGCCAAGATGCACGCCTCATCAACATGCTGGGGCAATCGCGCGCCATAAGCCTGACCGAAGATACGCTCACGATCGAGGCCCCCTCGCGCTTTGCCATCGCGCAGCTCAAAAAGCATCAGCCGACTATTGAGGCCTATCTGGAAGAAATCGCCTTTGCTCCGATCGCGCTCGACATCGTGGCACCGCAAGGCGCAACGGCCGAATCTGCTGCCGCGACGGTGCCCGCCACGGCTGCCGCTGCTTCCCCTGCGGCGCCAGCCTCCGCAGGCGACGTGCCGACAATCGAGCACCAGCACAGCGATGTTTCCCGTGAAACCATGGCACCGTTGCCGACCGCCGCTGCGACGTCAACGAACGCACCCGTCACGCACATGCCCATCGCTCATGACGCAGCGGCGGGCGCGGATTCGGGCATTGCAATCAAGAACACGCTCTCGGCCGATGATTTTCGTCGCATGATGAACCAGATGAAGGGCGGAGCGCCGACTAAGTCCACGCAAGCCGCGACCCCCGCTTCACCCATGCCAGCACCGACCGTGCCGGCCGAGCAGAATACGGATGGAGCCCCACTCGCCGCGAACTCAAAATTTACCTTTGAGAACTTTGTCTACGGCCCCGAGAACAGCCATGCCTATCGCTCGGCACTCAAGTTTGCCGCCCTCGCGGACGAGCGCGGCACGTGCACATCGCTGTTCATCTACGGCAAATCGGGCCTGGGCAAGACGCACCTGCTGCTTGCCATCAAAAACGAGCTCGCCGAGAAGTCGCCCGAGATCAAGGTCAAGTATGCCAACTCCCAGGCATATCTGGACGACCTGATGACCGAGTTCGACCGCCAAAAGAAGAGCAACGCCCCTATCATGCAGGCATACCACGGCGTGGACGTGCTCATCATCGATGACATCCAAAACATCATCGGCAAGCGCGCGAGCGTGGACTACTTTTTCCAGCTCATGGACGAGTTCATCCGCAACAACAAGAAGGTCGTCATCGCGGCAGACCGCGCCCCCAAGGACCTGAGCATGGACGAGCGTCTGACCAGCCGCTTCAACGCCGGCATGCTCTGCCTGGTCGCAGAGCCCAGCTACGAGATGAAATACAAGATCTTGCAGCGCTATTACGAGAACACCATCGTCGCCGCTCCCGAGGCAGGCGACGACTCGCTGCTGGCGGCCTATGGGGGCGACAGCGGGCACCTGACCGACGACCACTTTAAACACATGGCCGAGGTCTCGGGCACCAACATCCGCGAACTCGAGAGCTTTTGCGAGCGCTGCGCCGGCGAGGCGGGCGACCGCGAGCGCGAGGGCGGGGAGCTCACCTTTGACGATATCGACGCCATCGCCAGCCAGTACTTCGACACATCGGCCAAAAAGATCAACGTCCAGACGGTTCAGTCCGTCATCGAAGAGCAGTACGGCGTGACGCACGAGGAGCTCATCGGCCCGCGTCGCAACGCCAATATCGCCAAAGCACGCCATATTGCCATCTATCTGGCCATCGAGATGTGCGAGATGACGACCACGGCGGTGGGCGCCGAATTTGGCAACCGCAACCACTCGACCGTCAGCACGAGCTACAAAAAGGTCCAGAAGATGATCCAGGAAGACCGCACCGTCACCGAAGACCTGAAGTCGCTGCGCGATAAAATTACACTGCGCTCGTAGGGAAATAGAGACACCTGTTGAAAACTTGTCGAAACCACGGGCATAAGGTGTCTAAAACCCAACCCGCGGTGATGAAAAGTTTTGCGCAGGTTTTGAACGTGGAAAACCACCCCTGTTGCACACAGGTTGCTGTCGATTCTCTTTCTGGGTCTGACCTGCGTCTTTGGGAGTAATCAACAGTTTCGTCAGTGCTATTACTATTATTAAGATATTTATATCTATAGAAAGGTATTAAAAGATGAAGTTCACCGTCAGCCAGAGCTCGCTTACACAAGCCATCGGCGTCGTTATGAAGGGTGTCGCTTCGGCATCCACCCTCCCCATCCTGTCGGGCGTGCTCGTTAAGGCCCAAGACGGCATCTTGGAATTCCAGACCTCTAACTACACCATCTCGATCCGTCATCGCATCGCGGCGCATGTCGAAGAAGAGGGCGAGATGGTTATTCCCTGTAAGATGCTCTCCAATATCACCAAGACCCTCCCCGATGCCCCGGTTACCTTTGAGCTGTCCGAGCGCCAGGTGCTGATTGGTTGCGAGAAGAGCTCTTTCCGCCTGAACACGCTCGATGCCAATGACTTCCCCGAGTTTCCGGCCTATGCCATCGAGAGTGCCGTGGAGCTGCCGACCGATGTCTTGTCCGAAATGGTCGGCCGCGTGTGGCGCGTCACCTCGACCGACAAGGCTCGCCCCATCCTGGGCGGCGTGCACATGAAGGTCGAGAACAACACCGTACGCCTGGTAGCGACCGATTCCTTCCGCTTGGCCGTGTGCGATACGCAGGTCGAGACCTCGACCCTCGAGGGCTCCTTTGAGCTCAACGTTCCGGCTGACGCCTTTAACGACGCGCTGAACATCATGGCCAGCCAAGCGACCATCATGATCGGGGCTACCGACACCCAGGTCGTCTTCGAGGCCGGCAACACCACCTACGTGTCGCGTCGCATCGAGGGCGTGTACCCCAACTACAAGCAGCTCATCCCCGATTCGTGCGTGACGAGCGTCAAGATCGACGTCGCCGCCTTTAACGCCGCCCTCAAGCGCGTGGCCGTTATCGCGAGCGCCAACCCCGCCGTCAAGTTCGAGATCGATGTCGAGAACGGGCAGATGGGCCTGTCCTCCATTTCCAATGACCAGGACCTTGCGCAGGAGACGATCGATGTCGAGGCTGAGGGCGAGTCGGGTACCATCGCCTTCAACTACCACTACATCTTCGGCTGCCTCAATGCCCTGTCCAAGGAGAAGGAGATCACGCTGGAGCTCAAGAGCTACTCGCAGGCGGGCATCTTCAAGTCCTACGACAAGATCAACTACCTGTACCTGGTCATGCCGGTCCGCATCTAGCGCTGCGCCATGACCATGTTCGCCCGCGATCTTTCCGTCGCGCACTACCGCAGCTTCGATAGCTATCGCCTTGCCCTGGACGAGGGCGTGACGATACTTGCGGGACCCAACGCGGCGGGAAAGACCAATCTCATAGAGGCGCTGCAGCTGCTGACGAGCGGCGCCTCGTTTAGGCATCCGACCGCAGCCGAGCTCGTCCATGACGGCGTGGGCTCGTGCAAGATCGAGCTGAGGCTCGAGGGCGACGGCCGCGTGCTTGATATGGGATTGAGCGCGGAGGACGGTAAGCGCTCGTTTAGTCGCAACGGCAAGAGATGCTCTGCCGCCGGTGTGCGCGGGATTCTGCCGAGCGTGCTGTTTTGCCCCGACCATCTGGACATGGTTAAGCGAGGCGCCAGTGTGCGCCGCGCCGCCCTCGATGACTTCGGCATGCAGCTGAGCGCGCGTTATGCCGATCTTGCGAGCACCTATGGGCGCTGCGTGACCCAGCGTAACGCCCTGCTCAAGGAGACCTGGTGCTGTCGCGAGATGCTCGGCGCGTGGAACGATTCGATTGCTCGCGCGGGCTCGGCCCTGCTCGTGCACCGGTTGGCTCTGCTCGACCGGCTGGCGGGCCATGTGCACACTGCCTACGGGCAAGTAGCGTCAGGTGAGGCCGCCAACGTGACCTATGCGTCCACGCTGGGGGCTTTGCCCCAGGTCGAGGATCGCGAAGAGCTGAAGGGTTGGGCGTACGAGCGCATGCTGGCCGCCCTTGACGAGCATGCCGACGAGGAAATTCGCCGCGGCGTGACGTTGGTGGGACCGCATCGCGACGAGATTGAGTTTACCGTGGCGGGTCGCTCCGCCCGTTCATTTGCCAGCCAAGGACAGCAGCGCACGCTGGTGCTGTCCTGGAAGGTGGCCGAGGTTGCCGTGGCTCGCGATGTCCTGGGCACCGCCCCACTGCTGCTTTTGGACGACGTGATGAGCGAGCTCGACGGCGAGCGTCGCGGCGCTTTCCTGCGGCTGATTGGCGATGATATCCAGACGGTCATAACTACGACCAACCTGGGGTACTTTACCGATGACCTGCTTGATCGAGCCAAGGTGGTGAGCATGGGTGAGACGTGCTAATTACGAGCGCGAGAGCGAGACAGTCGCCTTCAGCGGGTTTTTGAACGCAGAGCGCCAGCGCATCCTGGCGGCTGCAACGCCTAAGCGCCGTGCGCAGATGGAGGCCGCCGAGGAGTCGCGCACGGTCTATCGCGCATGGAACGCGGTGTGCTCGGGCACGCGCGAGGGGCGGCATGTGACGGGGCTGCGCTACCTGCCCGAGTCCAATGAGCTGCTGGTGTATCTCGACTCGCCCTCGTGGACGCAGGAAATGACGTTGTTGCGCGAGATCATCCGCGCGCGCATGGAGCGCGCCGGTGCGCATGTGGACGGCCTGGTGTTCAAAACCACCGCGCCCGGTCACACGCCGCCCGCCGCCAAGGAGCGCCTGCGCCCGGCGACGACCGAGCGCCCGCCGGCCCCGCACGCCGACCTAAGTGAGGCCGAGTGCACCGAGATCGAGCGCCAGGTGGCGCCCATCGAAGACCAAAAACTGCGCGAGGCCCTCGAGAATGCCATGAGAGCCAGTGCCGAGTGGGCCAAGGGCGTGCAAAGCAAAAAAGAGCCTTAAATCGCATCTGGTGGCCTTGTAGAGCCAAATACCCTCGGTCCCGAGGGTATTTTTTTACGATAAACTAGTAAGGCTGTACACATTTTCTTGACTGAAGGAGGACGTGTGGCAAACGAAAACGATTACGATGGCGGCGAGATTAAGATTCTCGAAGGTCTCGAGGCCGTTCGTAAGCGCCCGGGCATGTATATCGGCTCGACGAGCGCCAGCGGTCTGCATCACCTGGTGTGGGAGATCGTTGACAACTCCGTCGACGAGGCCATGGCCGGTTTCTGCACCGAGATCCAGGTGACGGTCCACGCCGACAACTCCATCACGGTCGTCGACAACGGGCGCGGCATCCCCGTCGACGAGCACCCTGTTAAAAAGATCCCGACGCTCGAGGTCGTCATGACGATCTTGCACGCCGGCGGTAAGTTCGATAACTCGGCCTATAAGGTCTCGGGCGGCCTGCACGGCGTAGGCATCTCCGTCGTCAACGCACTGTCCAAGCGCGTGGTCGTTCAGGTTCGTCGCGATGGCAACACCTACGAGATGGAGTTCTCGCGCGGCAAGACCGTCAAGAAGATGGAGGTCGTGGGCACCTCGGATTCGACGGGCACCACCGTCACCTTCTGGCCCGACGACGAGATCTTCGAGACCTGCATCTACGATTTCGATACGCTGCACAACCGTCTGCAGGAGACAGCGTTCCTCAATAAGAACCTCAAGATCGTGCTGACCGACGAGCGCGAGGCGACTCCCCACGTGGAGGAGTTTTGCTACGAGGGCGGCATCATCGACTTCGTCAAGTTCCTCAACGAGGGCAAGGACGTCCCCGAGGCCTTTAAGGAGCCCATCTACATCGAGGGCAAATCGGACCCGGACGCTCCCGTGGCCAAGATGGGCGAGGTCGAGGTTTCCCTGCAGTGGAATAGCGGCTACGGCGAGAACGTCATGTCGTTTGCCAACGACATCTACACTCCCGAGGGCGGCATGCACCTTGAGGGCTTCCGCACCGCGCTCACCCGCGTGATCAACGACTACGCGCGCAAGCAGAACCTGCTCAAGGAAAAAGACGCCAACCTGACCGGCGACGATGTGCGCGAGGGCCTTTCGGCCGTTATCTCGGTCAAGCTGCCCGATCCGCAGTTTGAGGGGCAGACCAAGGCCAAGCTCGGTAGCTCCTATATGCGCACGCTCACGCTCAAGATCGTGACCGACGGCCTCGCCGATTACTTGGAGGAGCATCCCAAGCCCGCCCGCGAGATCGTCAAGAAGGCGCAACAGGCCTGCAAGGCGCGCAATGCCGCCCGCAAGGCGCGCGAGGCGACCCGCCGCAAGAGCCTGCTCGAGACGGCGTCCCTGCCCGGTAAGCTCGCTGACTGCTCGGTGCGCGATGCCGAGCTGACCGAGCTCTTCATCGTAGAGGGCGACTCGGCAGGCGGTTCGGCCAAGGACGGCCGTCGCCGAGACATTCAGGCGATTCTGCCCCTGCGCGGCAAGATTCTGAACGTCGAACGCGTTGGTGACCATCGCGCGTTCTCGAGTGACACCATCCAGTCGCTGATTACCGCGATCGGCTGCGGCGTCACGACGATTGCCGGCGACGGCGGCGACTTCGATATCACCAAGGCGCGCTACCACAAGATCATCATCATGACCGATGCAGACGTCGACGGTGCGCACATCCGCATCCTGCTGCTGACGTTCTTCTACAAGTACATGCGTCCGCTGATCGATGCCGGCTACGTCTATGTTGCCTGTCCGCCCATCTTTGGCATTAAGGTGCGCAACAAGATCCACTACGTGTATCCCAACGGCCGCCAGCCCGAAGACGAGATCCTGCGCGACACCATCCAGAGTCTGGGCCTGAACCCCGACGATAACGACGAAGACGGCAAGGCCAAGGATGGCAAGATCACCAAGAAGCGCAAGGGCTATACCGTCCAGCGCTACAAGGGTCTGGGCGAGATGGACCCCAAGCAGCTCGCCTCGACGACGATGGATCCCAAGACCCGCATCCTGCAGCGCGTGTCGATCGAGGATGCCGTGGTGGCAGACCGCGCCGTGCGCGAGCTGATGGGTTCCGAGGTCGGCTATCGCCGCGAGTACATCGAGAAACACGCGCATGACGCACGATTCTTAGATGCCTAACCTGTTCGGCTTTCCCAGCCACCGCACCTTCGCTCTCAATCGTCGGTCGCGTACCCAAGTACGCTTCCCTCCTCTTTCGAGCGAATCTGCGGCACCTGGAAAAGCCGTCTCCGTCCTAGTGACGGGGACGGGGACTATCTGATTTGAACCACGCAAACCATGAGGAGGTAACGTGGCAGACGATATCAACAATAACGAGGGTATGGGCGAGGCCGGCGATGCCGGCATGCCCGACGATCTGAAGCGCCTGCTTGCCCGCGCTGAGCAGGGCGAGGACGGCGATCCGGACGCCTATAACCCCGATGCCGATGATGATGAGGAAGAAGACGACGACGGCGAGCTCGAGGAGAGCTTTGGCGAAGTCGACCGTGGCGCCTCGGCCGGCGAGGATATCAATGGCGGCCAGCTCCAGATTTCGGAGTTCGGCCGTGAGATGAAACAGTCGTTCATCGAGTATTCGATGTCGGTCATCACGGCGCGCGCCCTGCCGGACGTGCGCGACGGCCTAAAGCCGGTTCACCGCCGCATTCTGTACGCGATGAACGAGAGCGGCATCTACCCCAACCGCCCACACAAGAAGTCGGCCTGGACGGTCGGCGAAGTTATCGGTAAGTACCATCCGCATGGCGACTTCGCGGTCTACGAGGCAATGGTTCGCCTGGCGCAGTGGTTCTCCATGCGCACGCCGCTCATCGACGGCCACGGCAACTTCGGCAACATCGACGGCGACGGCGCCGCTGCCATGCGTTACACCGAGAGCCGCCTGGCAAAGCCCGCCATGGAGCTGCTGCGTGACCTGCAGAAGGATACCGTCGACTGGCAGCCCAACTACGACGAATCGCTCGCCGAGCCTCAGGCGCTGCCTGCGCGCTTCCCCAACCTGCTGGTCAACGGCAGCCAGGGCATCGCCGTCGGCATGGCCACCAATATCGCCCCGCATAACCTCACCGAGGCGATCGAGGCAACCTGCTACCTGATCGATAATCCCGACGCCACTGTCGACGAGCTCATGCAGATCATGCCCGGTCCGGACTTCCCCACCGGCGCCATCATCATGGGCAGCGCCGGCATTAAGCAGAGCTACGAGACCGGCCGCGGCTCCATTACCGTGCGCGCCAAGGCCCACGTGGAATCCACCAAGACCGGCCGCAACCGCCTGGTCTTTACCGAGATTCCCTACATGGTCAACAAGGGCACCCTGCAGGAGAAGATCGCCCAGCTCGTCAACGACAAGCGCATCGAGGGCATCTCGGACATGCGCGATGAGTCCAACCAGAAGGGTATCCGTCTGGTCATCGAACTCAAGAAGGGCGTCATCCCGCAGGTCGTGCTCAACAACCTGTACAAGTACACCTCGCTGCAGACGACCTTTGGCGCCAACAACCTGGCGCTTGTCAACGGCGTTCCCAAATGCCTGAGCCTGCGCGAGATGCTGCAGCACTACATCGACCACCAGGTCGACGTCGTCACCCGCCGCACCCGCTTCGACCTTAAGAAGGCCCAGGCCCGCGCGCATATCCTTGAGGGCTACCTGATGGCCCTTGACCATATCGACGAGGTCATCAGCATCATCCGCTCCTCGCAGACTGATTCCGAGGCCAGCAGCCGCCTGATCGAGCGCTTTGGCTTTACGCCCGAGCAGACCACGGCCATCCTCGAGATGAAGCTGCGCCGCCTGACCGGCCTGGAGCGCGACAAGATTCAGGAAGAGCTGGACGGCTTGCGCCGCGCCATCGCCTACTACGAGGACCTGCTGGCGCACGAGGAGAAGATCCTGGGCGTCATTAAGGAAGAGATGCGCGAGATCTCCAAGAAGTTCGGCGATAAGCGCCGCACCGAGATCAGCCATGTCGAGAAGGACCTGGACGTCGAGGACCTCATTGCCGACGAGGACATGGTCGTGACCATCACCCACACCGGCTATGTCAAGCGCATCCCGGTGGCCGCATACCGCGCCCAGAAGCGCGGCGGCAAGGGCGTGTCGGGCGTCAACCTCAAAGAGGACGACGTTATCGACGAGATGTTCATCGCGTCCACGCACGAGTACGTGCTGTTCTTCTCGAGCAAGGGTAAGGTCTATCGCCTGAAGGTGCACGAGCTGCCGGTGGGTACGCGCCAGGCGCGCGGTACCGCGATCGTCAACCTGCTGCCCTTCGAGGAGGGCGAGAAGATCGCGAGCGTCATCAGCTGCCGCGAGTTCCCTGCCGACGAGTACCTGATGTTTGCCACCAAGAGCGGCATGGTCAAGAAGACCGTAATGAGCGCATATGACCGCAGCCGCCGCGACGGCCTGATCGCTATCAACCTGCGTGACGACGACGCGCTGCTGAACGTGCGCCGCGTGCGCGAGGGCGACAAGATTATCCTGGCCACCACCGCGGGCAAGGCGATCATGTTCTCCGAGGAGCAGGTGCGCGCCACCGGCCGCGATACTAGCGGCGTTCGCGGTATCGGTATGAAGGACGGCGTGAGCGTTCTGGGCATGGAAGTCACTAACGGCAACGGTGATTTATTCGTCATCACCGAGCGCGGCTACGGCAAGCGCACGCCGGTCGCGGACTACCCGGAGCAGAATCGCGGCGGCCAGGGCGTCTACACCATCCAAATGACCGAGCGTAAGGGCAACCTCGCGGCCATGAAGACGGTGGGCCCGCAGCACGAGCTGTTCATCGTGACGGAAGGCGCGACGGTCATTCGCGTCAAGACCGACGAGATCAGCCAGACTGGCCGCGCGACCCAGGGTGTGAAGATGATGAGCGTGGGAGATGGCGACCGCGTCACCGCTGTGGCTCGTATGACGAGTGCCAAGAAGAAGGCCAAGGTTCCGGCCGTTGCCGAGGGCCAGGAGTCGCTCGACCCGCTTGCCGCCGGCGCGATGGAAGCCCCGGCCGATGACGACCATGTTGACATCGGCTCTGGTGACGAGGCGCTGGAGGACCTGCTCGAGGAGTAAGTGAAGGCCTTCGGCCGCCCCGAGGACGACTTCGACTGGGTGCGCGACCGCCCCGGCCACGACCGCCGCTACGCCATCGACGCGGCCAAGCTCCGCCGCGAGCTCCGCCGCGAGCTCGGCTGGGAGCCGAGGAACACCGACTTCGCCGCGGGCCTTGCGGGGACGATCCGCTGGTACCGCGACAACGAGGCCCGCTGGCGCCCCGCCAAGGAGGCCACCGAAGCCAGGTGCAAATCTCAGGGGCAGTAGGACCGCCCGCGTCAATACGGCGGACATCTCTGACGTCTTCCGAAAGGGCCTGTCTTGCCTGAGACTTCCATTGGTTTGACGATGCCCCATGGACCCAAATGACGGCGGGTCCATGGGGGCGTCTCATTTCGTGGGTTGGTTAGGCATGGAGCGACCTCTTCATCCGTGTCGATTTGCGATGCCATTCGTCCTAATCCTCAGCGGCACTTCAAGATTGTCAATTATCCAGCCCCCTGGAGAGCCAATGTCTATAACATTTACACCCATCTCCGACCGTGTATCAGGGTGTCGGATATATCGAGATCGCATGTCGCCCATGGTATTGGAAGGCTTATCCCATAGAAATTAATCGGAGAGGTGTCTATTGTTTCGAGGTGGCCGTTCGCCCTACGGATCCACGATGTGCCACGGGCGTCGGTAAAAGCAATCTCTGAGCCAAGAACAATTCCCATTCCGCGCCCGTGAGTTGGCAAAAGAGTGGACCAGGAACCCGGAGGAAGAACGGATATGTAAGAACGACATTCATAGTCAGGGCCGGCGAGTTCACCGTTAGGTTTAGGGCCGTTTCCCTGGATTCCAACACAAGTTATGACGACGTTGTAAACCGGAGATTCACTTTTGTTTGACAAGACAGTCCGCATGTATAGGAAAGCGCTGTCGTATGGGTGGTCGTCGGGCCCGAGATCCTCAAGCCAGCACGAGACGCCTTCC
>CAJJTG010000011.1 GCA_905194675.1 uncultured Collinsella sp.
AGCACTTAATGTGCTTTCCGTCTTGCGCAGGACTGTAGAGCAGCAAACTTAACCCGCCCCGGCCCCCGATGGTCACAGACCGGCGGGGTAGACCGGTTAGATGGGTCTTTGATGCATGGGTGGTCTGTGCTCGTGCAAATGGGTATCATATTTTGGTTATTGCATCGACTCTGTGATGCATGTTTGTACGTTCCCGGCGGTCGGTTTGCCAGAAGCGCCCCGTCGGTTGTTCCAGACACGTTTCGAAGAAAGGAAACAACACTCACCTATGGCAGCTAAAAAATCATCTCCCTTGAAGATCATTCCGCTTGGCGGCCTTGACGGCATCGGCAAGAACATGACGGTCTTCGAGTGCGGCGACGACATGGTGCTCGTCGACGCCGGCCTTATGTTCCCGGATGACTCCCAGCCCGGTATCGACCTGGTGCTTCCCGACTACACCTATGTTCTTGAGAACGAGGAGAAGCTCCGCGGCATCATCGTCACCCACGGCCACGAGGACCACACCGGTTCGCTTCCGTATCTGCTGCAGGACCTCAACAATAAGGTGCCCATCTTCTCGAGCAAGCTGACGCTCGGCTTTATCGAGGGCAAGCTCTCCGAGTTCCGCATCCGCGCACCCAAGTTCCGTGAGGTCAAGGGCGGCAGCCATGTCAACCTCGGCGGCATCTCGCTCGACTTCTTCTCGATGACGCACTCCATCCCCGGCGCTCTGGGCGTGTTCATTCGCACCAACCAGGGCACCGTTATGCACACCGGCGACTTTAAGCTCGACCAGACGCCCATCGACGGCGTCACGCCCGACTATGCCGCTATCAGCCGTTTTGCCAAGCAGGGCATCGACCTGCTGCTTTCCGACTCCACCAATGCCACGGTTCCCGGCTTTACCAAGTCCGAGGCCGAGGTTGGTCCCAACCTGTTGCACGCCATCAAGAACGCCCCGGGTCGCGTGTTCGTCGCGTCGTTCTCGAGCCACATCCATCGTCTGCAGCAGATCTGCGATGCCGCCCGCAAGTGCGGCCGCAAGGTCGTCGTGACCGGTCGCTCCATGCTCACGAACACCCGCGTGGCGCGTGAGCTGGGCTACCTCAACATCGATGACGCCGATATCATCGATGCCTTCGATATCGATAACCTGCCCGACGATAAGATTGTCGTCATGTGCACCGGTTCGCAGGGCGAGCCGCTGTCGGCCCTGTCCCGCATGGCCAATGGCGAGCACAAGACGCTCTCCATCCACGAGGGCGATACCGTTATCCTTTCGGCAACTCCCGTTCCTGGCAACGAGAAGGCCGTCCAGCAGGTCGTCAACAGCCTGGCCAAGCTCGGCTGCGACGTGTGGGATAAGAACCGCGCTCTCGTCCACGTCTCGGGTCACGGTAGCCAGGAGGAGCTCAAGCTCCTGATGGCCATGGCCAAGCCCACGTACTTTATGCCGGTTCACGGTGAGGCCGTGCATCTGCGCGCCCATGCGCAGCTGGCCCGCAAGATGGGCATCAAGGACGATCATATCTTTATCCTCGATAACGGCGACACGCTCGAGATGCGCGGTGGTATCGTCAAGCGCGGTACGCCCGTCGAGTCCGGTGTCGTTTACGTCGACGGCCTGCGTATCGGCGATACCGACCCCATCGTCCTGCGCGATCGCCAGAAGCTCGCCAACGACGGTATGGTCACGGCCGTTGCCATCGTCTCCCTCAAACACAAGAAGATCGAGGCCATCGAGTTCTCGGGCCGCGGCGTCTCGTTTGCCATCGACGACCAGTTCTCCGAGGATGCCTCCGCGTCCATTATGAAGACGATCGAGAAGGGTAAGTTTAGCTTTACCAGCAGCGGTTCCGATGCCATTCGCAAGGCCGTGCGCGATTCGCTCTCTAACTTTATCTGGAGCCGTACGCGCACCCGTCCGATGATCATCCCGGTCGTCATGGAGGTTTAGTTTGGCGCGCGGATCTGCAAAAAACGCCAAAGGCAATAAGGCCAATAACCAACCGGCATCTGCTAAGGGTGCCGGTTCCCATCTGCGTGCCAATAAGGGCCACGAGTCCGAGTTTGATGAGTTTGAGCCCCTGGTCGAGCCTTCGGCCAATCGCGATATCGCCGGTGTGGTCATCGCCGTTTTGGCGATCGCGTCCTTCATTGCCGTGATCTCTCCGGCAACAGCGCCCGTGACGGCTGCGGTTGCCGGTTTCTACCACCTGGGCTTTGGTCTGGGCGCCTACGTGCTGCCGATCGTCATCTTGCTGTTTGCCGCCACGCTCTTTTTGGGTGAGGACTCGCCGCTCAACGTGCGCTCTGTTGCGGGCGGCGCCTTGGTCTTTATCGCCGTCGTCTCCATTCTTTCGCTGATGGTGCCGGGCACGAGCGATTCGTGCGACCTTATGTTTACGCCGCAGAACCTTTCCGTGTCGGGCGGCTACATTGGCGCCTTTATCGCAAGTGCCTTGCAAAACGCCTTGGGTAAACCTATCGCCATGGTTGTCTTGCTGGGGCTTGTCGTCGTTGGTTTGGTCATTATCGGCTTTTCGGTGGGTGGCGTTTTGCGCTCCGCACGCGATCGCGCTGCCGATTTTGCCGAGCGTCGACGTGCCGATGTCAATGCGAGCCCGTGGGGCGATGAAGAGGCCCTGTCTGTTCCCGGCGTCGCTTGTCCGCACCTGAGCATTTTGCGCCAGAAGGGGACTGACGCCGCGGTGACCACGGTCATGGGTGGCGATGTCGACCCGGTTTTGGATGACGACGAGGACGATGACCCGTTTGTCGACGTATCCGAGTCGGTTGAAGCCGAGCGGGCCAAGACCACGCTGCTGCCGCGCCGTCATGCCAAGAAGGGCAAGACTGCGCCTAAGCTCAATACGAGTGAGCCCGACCCGTCTTGGTCCGATAGCGAGATTGAGCTCACCGAGGGCGATGACGAGGACGACGAGGCTCCGATTGAGACCGCAAAGACAACTTTGCTGCCGCGTCGCCATGCAAAGCGCGGCCAGGTCACCGGACAGCTTTCGATGGAGGACGATCCGGACAAGGTTGACGAGTCCGAGCCGCCGTTTTCCGTGAATCCCGTCTCGGCCGCCCCCCAGATCCCCGACTTCCTGAAGCACCCCAAGGTCGCTGACGCCTCAACCTCTACGGCCTCTGCCGCTCCTGCTGCGGCTGACAATGGGGGAGCGAGCGACACCGCAACTGACGCCGAGGGCGAAGAAGAGGACGGCCTCAAGCTTCCGCCGCTCGAAATCCTGCATGCCAACCCGCAGTCGGCTTCCGCTGCGTCTTCGGACAAGGAGCTGGAGCAGACCGCTGAGTCACTGCAATCCACCTTGCTTGAGTTTGGCCGCAGTGCCCGCGTGGTCGGCTGGATCGCCGGCCCCACGGTGACGACCTTTAAGCTGCAGCCCGGTGAGGGCGAGCGTGTGAGCAAAATCTCGAGCCTCGAGGACGATATCGCGCTTTCGCTCGCTGCCCAGTCGGTGCGTATCTTTGCCCCGATCCCCGGCACCTCGCTCGTGGGCATCGAGATTCCCAACCGCAAGCGCCAGAACGTCAATCTGGGCGACGTGCTGCCCTATGTGAAGGGCGGTCCGCTCGAGCTCGCTATCGGCCGTGACGCCGAGGGCACGCCGGTCGTCGCCGACCTCGCCAAGATGCCTCACCTGTTGATCGCCGGTACGACTGGTTCTGGTAAGTCGGTGATGATCAACTCCATCATCACGACCTTGCTCATGCGCGCCCTTCCCGAGGACGTTCGCCTGATTATGGTCGACCCCAAGCGCGTCGAGCTTGCGGGCTATAACGGTCTGCCGCATCTCTATGTGCCCGTGGTGACCGAGCCTAAGCAGGCCGCGAGCGCTCTGCAATGGGCTGTGTCCGAGATGGAGCGTCGCCTGAAGGTTTTCGAGCGTCTCAACGTGCGTAAGATCTCGACCTACAATGAAAAGCAGGCCGCCGGCGAGTTTGAGCATTACGACAACCCGCCGCAAAAGATGCCCTACCTGGTCATCATCATCGACGAGCTTTCGGACCTGATGATGGTCGCCGGTAAGGATGTCGAGGCCTCGATCGTGCGTATTGCACAGCTGGGCCGTGCCGCCGGTATTCATCTTATCGTGGCCACGCAGCGCCCCAGCTCCAACGTGGTGACGGGCCTCATCAAGGCCAACATCACCAACCGCATCGCCTTTAACGTCGCCACGGGCATCGACTCGCGCGTCATCATCGACCAGATGGGCGCCGAGAAGCTCACCGGTTTGGGCGACATGCTGTTCTCCAAGGTCGACTGGGGCAAGCCCCGCCGTATCCAGGGCTGCTTTGTCTCGGACGACGAAATCAACGAGATTGTCGAGTTCGTCAAGTCGCAGAGCGAGCCCGACTACCACGAGGAGATTCTGTCCGCCGTGGCGCCCGCTTCCATGTCCATGGCTGGTGGCGGCGGCATTGTCCGCACCGGAGTCGCCGAGCCGCAAGACGATGATCCGCTCATTTGGGAAGCCGCCCATATTGTGGTGGAATCGCAGCTGGGCTCCACATCTGGCCTGCAACGCCGCCTGAAGGTTGGCTATGCGCGTGCCGGGCGTATTATGGACATGCTGGAAGAAAAGGGTGTCGTCGGCCCGCCCGACGGTTCCAAGCCGCGCGAGGTCCTGTTGGACGAGGAGGGGCTTGCCGCGCTGGAATCTGTCGACGCCGAGATGGCACGTGAAGATCGTGAGTTTGGAGGATTCTGATGGCTGCACGCTTTGGTGACATGCTGCTCGAGCAGCGTCGCCGAATGGGCCTTTCCATTCAGCAGGTCGCCAACACCATCAAAATCAGGCCGCAGATCATCGAGTTTTTCGAGACCGGTAACTTTGCTTCGATGCCGCCGCGCGGCTATGCGCAGGGCATGATTTCGAGCTATGCTCGTTTTTTGGGCCTCAATCCGCGCGAGGTCGTCAATGCCTACTTTGACGAACTGATGGCATACGAACGCGAGACGTCGCAGCAGGGCGGTCGTTTCCAGGACGCCGCCGGCTACGTCAATTCGCGTTCCTCTGTCGATAACGGGCGCTTCCTGATGGTTCAGGGCGGTCGTTCGACTCGCTATGGACAGCGTCCTCAGCAGGCCGGTTATATTACCGAGACGGGTTCGGGCGAGGAGATTCGCTCGCAGCGTGACCGGTTCCGCAGTACGCCGATGCCCGAGGACCGTGCACTTCCCGCTGCCCGCGGCGTGGCGCGTGACCCTCGTGCCGGCTACGGCGACGGCGGCTATTCCGATCGCGGTCACCGTGGTATCTCCACCGGACGCTCTCGCAGTGGCTATGCGGACGCCGATACCACGCAGGTGACGCCGCGTCTTCGCTCTCAACCACAGCCGTATGGCCAGCGCTCTTCGGCTCCGCGTGCGGGCCAGCGTGGCTATCAAGGCCGCGGTGAACTTGCGCCCCGCTCGGGTCAGCGCAGCCTTCAGGGCCAGGGTGGCTATTGCGGCCGTTCCGATAGCAATCGTGGCCGTATGCCTCAGGGAGGCGGCCGCAGCAGTTCCAGTCGTGGACGCGGCGGTTCCCGTGCTCCTCAAAACAACGGGCTCGATCCGCGTATCGTCTACGCCGGTATCGGTGCCGTGGCGTTGCTGCTGATCGTGCTCATCGTGGTACTTCTGCGCGGCTGCGCATCTTCGACGCCCGAGACCACGCCCGAGACGCCCGCTGTTACCAAGACGACGACCAAGAAGTCTTCTAAGAAGACCGAAACGGTCGACGAGGACGAAGACACCGATGAGGCGACGGATGAGTCGACCGGTTCGGACGCCACCAAGACGACGGCTAAAAAGGAAGAGAACGAGGCAACGAAGGTCAAGGTCTCCGTTGCCAAGGGAAAGACCGCGTGGATTGAGGTCAAGGTCGACGGAAAGTCGGTCTATGGCGCCCAGGCGACTGGCCCCTTTGAGCAGGAGTACACGCCCGAGTCCTCGATCGAGATCACCACGTCCAAGCCTTCCGATGTCACCGTTACCAAGAATGGCGAAAAGGTCCGTTACGATACCAAGACTTCGGGCGTGGCGCGTGTGACGATCACCGTTCCCAAGAAGGAGACGACCGATTCCGAGAATGGTGAAAGTTCTGATGGTGCCGACACCACCGACGGTACCGACACCACCGACGGCACCGATGCCCAGTCCACGGATGGCGCCGATGCCGCAACTGACGGTCAGACGCCCACCGATTCTACCGACTATTCGTACGATAGCTATTAAGCCGCTCGTACGCGAAAGGAAACATCATGGCTAAAGATTCCAGCTTCGACGTCGTGTCCGAGGTCAATATGCAAGAGGTCGACAACGCCTTCCAGCAGACCACGCGCGAGATTTCCCAGCGCTATGACCTGAAGGATTCCGGCGCCACGATTGAGCTTTCGAAGGGCGACAAGCTCTTTACGATCAACGCCCCGGCCGACTTTGTCTCCAAGCAGATCATCGATGTCCTGAGCTCCAAGCTCATCAAGCGCGGCATCGACCTCAAGGCTGTTTCGTGGGATGCTCCGCAGGCGGCATCGGGCGGCACCGTGCGCGTGCTCGGCCATATCGTCGAGGGTATCGACCAGGCGACCGCCAAGAAGATCAACAAGGACATCAAGGACCAAAAGCTCAAGGTCAAGGTGACCATCGAAGCTGACAAGCTGCGTGTTTCCTCTGCTTCGAAGGACGCGTTGCAGACCGTGATTCAGTTCCTGCGCGACCAGGACTACGGCCAGCCGCTGCAGTTCACCAACTACCGCTAATATCATTCGAAAGGACCGCTCTCCAACATGGATACACCGTTGGGCTCCGTGCTCTACATCACCCTCGGGTGCGCCAAGAACGAGGTCGATACCGACCGCATGCGTTCTCTTTTGACCGCCGCAGGCTACGAGGAGGCATTCGACCCGCAGGAGGCCGATATCGCCATCGTCAATACGTGCTCGTTCCTCGCCTCCGCAACGTCCGAGAGCATCGAGATCACGCTCGAGCTCGCCAACGAGGTGCAGGACGGCGTTCGTTCTTGCCCCATCGTCATGTGCGGCTGTGTGCCGTCGCGCTATGGCGACGACCTGCCTGACGAGCTGCCCGAGGTCGCTGCCTTTGTGAAGGCCGACGAGGAAGACGGCATCGTGGCAGTCATCGATGGCGTGCTGGGTGTCGAGCGTGAGATCGCGGCCTATATCCCTCAGGTCAAGCGTACCGTCGAGGGTGCCGTTGCCTACGTCAAGATTTCCGATGGCTGCAATCGTTTTTGCAGCTTCTGCATGATCCCCTATATTCGCGGTCGTTATCACTCGCGCAATGCCGAGAGCATTATTTCTGAGGTGCGCGACCTGGTTGCCGGTGGCGTGCGCGAGATCGTGCTGATCGGCCAGGACACGGGCATCTGGGGCACCGACTTTGCTGATGAGGACGTCGCCGAGGGCTCGCCGCGCAATCTGGCGCAGCTGCTGCGTGCCGTCGCCGAGGCCGTGCGCCCGCAGAACGTCTGGGTCCGCGTGCTCTACCTGCAGCCCGAGGGCATGACCGATGAGCTCATCGAGACGATTCGCGATACGCCCGAGGTGCTTCCCTATATCGATATCCCCGTGCAGCACTGCGACGCGCGCATTCTCAAGGCTATGCGCCGTTCTGGTTCGCGCCAGGAGCTCGAGGACCTGTTCCGCGACCTGCGCGAGCGCATCCCCGGCATCGTGATCCGTTCCACGGCCATGGTCGGCTTCCCGACCGAGACCGACGACGAGTTCCGCGACCTTATCGACTTTATGGACACCGTCGGCTTTGACTACACGAGCGTCTTTGCCTACTCGCAGGAGGAGGGCAGCCTGGCCGCTAAGATGGAGGGTCAGGTCGACGAAGAGGTCAAGCTCGAGCGCGCCCAGGAGGCCATGGACCTGGCTGAGTCGCTCGGTTTTGCCGCCACCGCCGCACATGTGGGCGAGCGCGCCCAGGTGATCGTCGACGGTATCGAAGAAACCGAGGACGGCGCCGAGCTGATCGGCCATGCCTGGTTCCAGGCGCCCGATTCCGATGGCGCGGTGCATCTGGACGCCAGCGAGGCGTCCGTGGGTGATATTCTGACCGTCGAGTTTACCGATAGCTTCTGCTATGAGCTTATCGGACATGTTGTGGAGTAGGAGAGCGTCGTGGCAAACGAGAGCAATAAGGAACTGACGAGTGTTTGGACGCCCGCCAACATCGTGACGTGCGTTCGCATCGTCTTTATCCCAGTGTTCATGATCGTGTCGGCGCTGTCTCACACGAGCGTTGCCGGTACGGACTGGAGCACCTTCGACGGCCCGCTCGCCGCCGCCGCCTTTATTCTGTACGTTATCCTGTCGTGCACCGATAAGGTCGACGGCTATCTGGCGCGCTCGCGCAACGAGATCACCGACTTCGGTAAGTTCTTGGACCCCATCGCCGACAAGCTACTCGTGTTCTCGGCCCTGCTGCTGTTCCTCGATTTTGGCGCGGTGACCGTGTGGTCCGTGTTCATTATCTTGTTCCGCGAGCTGTTGGTGAGCGCCCTTCGCATGGTCGCGAGTGCGGCCGGTGTGGTCATTGCCGCCGATAAGCTCGGCAAGTACAAGACGGCGACCACGATGGTCTCCATCTGCGGCTACCTGTGCGTCTTTGCGATGACCGGCCTCCAGTTGGGGCCTGCGGAGCTGTTGCTCGGTGTCTATGGCGTTTCACGCTTCCTGTACGCTGTTGCCGTTGTCCTGACCGTTATCTCGGGCGCCCAGTACTTCTGGAACTGCCGCAAGATCGTCTTTTCGGTTTAGGTCCTGGTGGGTATGGCGGACTCTTTTGAGCAGATTTCCGCACATAACGAGGAGCTGGCGCGCGATATTGTCGAGCGCGCGAGCGCTCGGGGCGTGACGGTTTCTACGGCTGAGTCGCTGACGGCGGGTATGATCGCCTCGACGATTGCCGATATCCCGGGCGCCTCGGCGGTGCTGCGCGGCTGTGCGGTGACCTATTGCGATGAGATCAAGCATCGTGTTCTGGGTGTTGAGCAGGAGACGCTCGATCGGTTTAGCGCCGTGTCGCACCAGACGGCGCGCGAGATGGCCGCGGGCTCGCTGGACCTCTATCAGAGCGATGTGGCCGTGAGCGCAACGGGCTACGCTGGGCCCGGTGGTGGCACCGAGCAAGACCCCGCCGGCACGTTCTATATTGGCTGGGCGTATCGCGTGGCTGATGGGGAAGTGCCGATCGTGGACTCTGTGCGTTGCCACTATGAGGGCGACCGTTCGTGTGTTCGTGCCCATGCGGTCACGGAGGCATTGGGACGCATTGTCCTTGTGCTCAACTCTATGGAATAGGCGTGTTTTAAGGGGCCTTAAGGCCCCTTAATTGTGGAGATGGGGACCTCTGACGAATTTAGCGTTTGCGCTGGTCATAGGTGTATTTTTGTCTTTCTTGTTCTTATTTGCCCCTATGTGGTCAAGCATTTGGACAGTGTTTGGTCGGCGTTTGGTTGGGTTTTGGAAAGACTGCCTGCATATGATTGGTCTGAACGGTTGACCACGAACAGCCGTTCGTTTATTATCGATACAGGTTGTTAAGAGGAGGGCTATTCATGGCCAAGAATTCAGGTCCCGTACGTACCGTTCATGCACCCACGACGGGTAAAGAGCGCGAAGAGATGATCGCCACCACCAAGGCCGAGATCGAGAAGAAGTTCGGTCAAGGCTCCATCATGAGGTATGGTGACGGCGGCCCCGAGCTTGAGGTTGAGGCCATCCCCACGGGCGCTCTGGCACTCGATGCCGCTCTGGGTATCGGCGGTGTGCCGCGCGGCCGTATCGTCGAGATTTACGGTCCTGAGTCCTCCGGTAAGACGACGCTTTCGCTCGAGATCCTGGCCGAAGCCCAGGCAATGGGTGGCGTGGTGGCATTTATCGATGCCGAGCACGCGCTCGATCCCACGTATGCCGCGCGCATTGGCGTGGATATCGACGAGGTACTGATTTCCCAGCCTGATACGGGTGAGCAGGCGCTCGAGATTGTTGACATGCTCGTGCGTTCCGGCGCCATCGATGCCATCGTCGTCGACTCCGTCGCCGCGCTGACCCCGCGTGCCGAGATCGAGGGAGAGATCGGCGATACCACGGTCGGTTTGCAAGCTCGTCTGATGAGTCAGGCGCTCCGCAAGCTCGCCGGCTCGCTGTCCAAGTCCAACACGACATGCATCTTCATTAACCAGCTGCGAGAGAAGATCGGCGTCATGTTCGGCAACCCCGAGACCACGACGGGCGGCCGCGCCCTTAAGTTCTTCTCTTCGGTGCGTATCGACATTCGCCGCATCGACAGCATTAAGCTTAAGGATGAGGTTATCGGTAACCGCGTGCGTGCCAAGGTCGTTAAGAACAAGGTGGCAGCTCCGTTCCGTTCTGCTGAGTTCGACATCATGTACGGTACGGGCATCTCTAAGGAGGGCTCGATTCTGGACATGGCTGTCGAGTGCGGCATTTGCAAGAAGATGGGCTCCTGGTTTGCCTATGGCGAGGACAAGCTCGGCAACGGTCGCGAGGCCGCCAAGGCGTTCCTGCGCGAACACCCCGATTGCGCCGACGAGATTGAGCATAAGGTCCGCCTTGCCTGCGGGCTTGAGTTTGATGACGATGCTCCGTCCGAGGTCGAGCTGACCGATCAGCCTGCGCCTGAGGAGTTTGACGAGCTTTACGCCATCGATGGTTCCGCCATGCTCGATGATGACGACGAGTAGCGGTTACGCTCATGTCGTATACGGTGACCGAGGCCACGGTCGTCTTTCCCGATAAGAAGGCGGCCTCCTCGTTCTCGAGCGGGTATGCGTCCAAAAAGCCTTGCGCACATATCGATTGTGAGCTTGAGGGCGGTTTTGAGCGGTCCATTTGGATTCCCGTGCGGGTCGCGCGCCTGTATGTCAAAAATCGCCCCGATCTTCCCTGTGATTGGGATAACTTTCGTGAAGCGGTGCAGCTCATCGAGCGTAAATGTGCACTTACCATGGTGACCGAGATGCTATCGCGACGCGACCATGCGACGGGTGAGGTCCGTGACAAGCTGGCTCGCTACGGCTTTCGCCAGACCGCGATCGATTTCGCCGTCGAGCGTGCCACCGAGTATCGCTTTTTAGACGAGAACCGCTTTTGCTCGTACTTTATCGAGGAACGCAAGCGGCGCGGTTGGGGACAGCGTAAAATCGAGACCGAGCTCAAGCGCCGTCATGTCGTGCTCGATGACATTCCCGGTTATCCCGAGGATTATTTTGCCGTCGAAGACGATTTGGCGCGTGCGTCAGCCCTGCTCGCCAAGCGGCGTGTTCCAGAGACGCGCGGATTCGAAAAACTGGTTCGGTTTTTGATGGGCAAGGGCTTCTCGTATCACATCGCCGCCGATGCCGTTAAGGCTCGTCTTAATGCCGAACGCGAGGAATGTGCGGTTTAGGCGTATGCGTTTTGTGGCCCTGCCGTTCACCGCGTTTTAGCCGCCGTGCTGGGGCCATTTATTTGACAGTTGTTGTGGTTCAACGTACGATAAACACTGTCATTTGCTTTGTGATATGTGCTCATCTGTGATGAGTTTGTTTATATGTTTATCTGTATCCGACCCGCATAAGCTGCGCCCATATTACTCAAATGTCGCGAGCCGTTCGTAAGGACGGTTCGCTTTGTTGTGTAACGAATCCATAAAAAGGAGTGAGCATGCCTATCATCGCAGCGCTCGTTGGCATCGTTTTGGGTGCCATCGCCGCCATTGCCTACATGCGCACCGCCAAGCAGGGTAGTCTTCACGAGGCCGACGAAAAAATCCAGTCGGCACACGCACAGGCTGAGTCCCTGATCGGTGATGCTAAGCGTCAGGCCGAGACCCTCAAAAAAGAGGCTCTGCTCGAGGCTAAAGAGGAGATCATCAAGAACAAGCAGGCCGCTGAGGCCGAGGACAAGCAGCGTAAGAACGAGATTCGTACGCTCGAGAACCGCGTGATGCAGCGCGAGGAATCCCTCGATCGCCGCAACGACGCTCTCGACAAGCGCGAGCATCAGCTGTCCAGCCAGGCCGGTCAGGTCGAGAAGCGCTCCCGTGAGCTCGAGGAGCTCTGCGCAAAGCAGACCTCCGAGCTCGAGCGTATCGCCGACCTTACCCGCGAGGACGCCCACAAGGAGCTCCTCGATAAGGTTCGCGGCGAGGTCACCCACGAGGCCGCCACGATCATTCGCGAGTCCGAGCAGCAGGTTCGCGCCGAGTGCCACAAGACCGCCCAGGAGATTCTGTCTCTGGCGATTCAGCGCTGCGCTGCCGATCACACTGCCGAGGTCACCGTTACCTCCGTGCACATTCCCTCTGATGACCTCAAGGGCCGTATCATCGGTCGCGAGGGTCGCAACATCCGGACCTTCGAGCAGGTTTCCGGCGTCAACCTCGTGATCGACGACACGCCCGAGACCGTCGTTCTTTCGAGCTTCGACCCGGTCCGTCGTGAGACCGCCCGTGTCGCCCTCGAGAACCTCATCGCCGACGGCCGCATTCACCCTGCCCGTATCGAGGAGATGTATCACAAGGCCGCCGACCTGGTTCAGCAGCGCGTGCGCGAGGCTGGCGAGCAGGCTGCCTTCGATACCGGCATCCACGATCTGCACCCCGAGATCGTCAAGACCCTTGGTGCCCTGCGCTACCGTACCTCGTTTGGTCAGAACGTGCTTCAGCATTCCCTCGAGGTCTCTGATCTGTGCGGCGTGATGGCTTCCGAGCTTGGCCTGGACGTTGTGACCGCCAAGCGCGCCGGCCTGCTTCATGACCTGGGCAAGGCAATCGACCACGACGTCGAGGGCCCGCATGCCGTCGTCGGCGCCGAGCTTGCCCGCCGTTATGGCGAGAAGCCCGTTATCGTCCACGCTATTGAGGCTCACCATGCCGATGTCGACCCCAACACGGTGCTCGATGTCCTGGTGCAGGCCGCCGATGCTGTCTCTGCCTCTCGCCCCGGTGCCCGTCGCGAGTCTGCCGAGAACTACATCAAGCGTCTTGAGAAGCTCGAGGAGATCGCCAACTCCCATGACGGCGTCGAACGTACCTATGCCATGCAGGCCGGTCGCGAGGTCCACGTCATGGTCCAGCCGGACAAGATCTCCGATGCCCAGTCCACGGTCCTGGCTCACGATATCGCCCATCAGATCGAGGAAGAGATGGAGTATCCCGGTCAGGTGCGCGTCGTCGTGATTCGCGAGAGCCGCGCTGTCGATATCGCTAAATAACATGTGCGACGCGAACGAGCTCATCTCATTTATCGCGTCGATGTCGGGGGAGGGCAACCTTCGCGTCGAGGAGAACCTTGGCGAGGGGTATGTCCGCCTCCGCGTTTCGGAGGCCGAGCGGCGCCAGGCTAAGCACGACATTCAGCATGTCGAGGACATCGTCATCGAAATGCTCCGTAATGCTCGCGATGCCGGCGCCGACAAGGTCTATCTCGCCACGACCAAGGAAGATGGCGTCCGCACGCTTGTCTTTCTGGATAACGGTTCTGGCGTTCCGCAGGATATGCAAGAGCGAATCTTTGATGCCCGCGTTACCTCCAAGCTCGAGAGCATGAAGATGGACCGTTGGGGCGTTCACGGTCGTGGCATGGCATTGTTTTCGATTAAGCAGAACACCGACGAGGCCCGTGTGGTCACGTCCGGCGTCGATCTTGGTTCAGCCTTCAAGGTGAGCGTTGCGGCCGACCGCCTCAGTGAGCGTGCCGATCAGTCCAGCTGGCCCCAGGCCGTCAAGGATGAGGACGGACGTTATGTCTGCGCTCGCGGTCCACATAATATTATTCGCGCTGCTTGTGAGTTTGCGCTCGAGGAGTTGCGTGGTTGCGATGTCTATCTCGGTTCTCCGTCTGAGATTGCCGCGACCCTTTATGCTCAAGCGTCAAGTCGGCTCGATACGTCTCGTCTCCTGTTCATTGATGACGAGAGCGAGCTTCCGGTTGTCGATCGTTTAGGCCTTGCTTCTGATGCCGAGGACTTTATCCGTATTTGTTCGGGTTTGGGTCTTGAGATGTCCGAGCGCACGGCCCATCGCATTTTAGCAGGGCAGATTAAGCCCGTTCGCGGTGTGACCGCGCGTCTGCTGCGCGAGCGTGATTCGTCCTCGCATGCGCCGGCTCCTGTCGATCTCGCGAAGGATCGTCGCGGGCTACGTATTGCCAAGGATGACATGGCACAGTTTTCGCGCGCTGTGGAACGCGACTTTAATGACCTTGCCACCCGGTACTATCTCAACCTTTGCGGCGACCCAAAGATCCGTGTTTCGCGTGATCGAATCACCGTGACCTTTGATCTTGCCAAAGAGGAATAGTGCCTTTACCGAGTCCACTCGGTACGATACAGTTATTGCAGTTAAAACGTACTTTTAAATGCAGGAGTTTCTTCATGGATTGCCTGAAGGTATCAAGCAAATCATCGCCCGCGTCCGTTGCCGGCGCCATCGCCGGCATGGTCAAGGATGGTGTACCCGTCAACATCCAGTGTGTCGGCGCCGGTGCCGTCAACCAGGCTATTAAGGCCGTTGCTATCGCGCGCGGTTTTTTGATTCCAACCGGTTTTGATATTTCCTGCGCGCCCGTGTTCTCCGACATCCTCATTAACGGGGAGTCGCGCACGGCCATCCGCCTTTCTATCTACGTTCACCAGATCAATCGAGCTGCTATGGATAACGTCGTCATTGATGATGTTAAGCCTGTGGCATAGCTTCTGCTTGCTTTGTTTCGCTCCCCATCGTTAGGACTTATGCACATGGACCAGCGTTCCGTACGCGATATTCTTGCCGGTAAAACCTACTTTATCCGCACCTTTGGCTGCCAGATGAATCAGCACGATTCCGAGCGCGTGAGCGGTCTGCTTGATTCGTATGGCTGCCTCATGGCGCTCGATCCCGCGCATGCCGATATCGTTGTCTTCATGACGTGCTGCGTGCGCGAGGCCGCCGATACTCGCCTGTACGGTCAGTGCAATTCCTGCAAAAGCCTGCCGCCTTCGCCTTCTGGCAAGCGCGTGGTTGCCGTTGGTGGCTGCATCGCGCAGCGCGATGGCGAGGGCCTGCTCACCAACGTCGATAACGTCAATGTCATCTTTGGCACGCATTCCATCGCGCATGTGGCCGAGCTCATTGCCGAGGCGTTCCTTGATGGCAAGCGTCATATCCGCACCAATGAGCATGAGGATACGGACGCCATGAGCATGCCGTGGCATCGCGAGACCCAGTATCACGCTTGGGTGCCCATCATGACGGGCTGCAATAATTTTTGCACCTATTGCATCGTGCCGTACGTGCGCGGTCGCGAAAAGAGCCGCCCCTTCGAGGAGATTGTCGACGAGGTGACCGGTTTGGTGCGCCAGGGCGTGCGTGAGATTACGCTGTTGGGCCAAAACGTTAATTCATATGGTCGCGATCTGTTTGGCAAGCCGCGTTTTGCCGATCTGCTGCGTGCCGTGGGCGATACGGGCGTGGAGCGTATCTTCTTTACGTCTTCGCATCCCAAGGATCTGCTGCCCGAGACCATCGACGCCATGGCCGAGACATCTGCCGTTATGCCGCAACTGCACCTGGCCGTCCAGTCAGGTTCGACGCGGATCCTCAAAGAGATGAATCGTCGTTATACACGCGAGGACTATCTGGGCCTGGTCGATCGCATTCGCAGCCGCATGCCCGATATCGCGCTCTCGACCGACATTATCGTTGGCTTCCCGGGCGAGACTGAAGAAGACTTTGAGCAGACGCTCTCACTTGCCGAGACGGTCCGCTATGCTCAGGCCTATACCTTCATCTATTCCAAGCGCGCCGGTACTCCGGCCGCCGAAATTGACGATCCTACGCCGCATGAGGTTATTCTTGAGCGTTTCAACCGCCTGGTTAAGGTTATCGAGACCACGGCACACGAGTATAACCAGGGCGAGCTTCATACTGTGGTTCCGGCGCTCATTGAGGGAACGAGTAAAAAGAACGACGCGGTCCTGCTGGGCAAGAGTCCCAAGAATCAGACCGTGCATGCTCCTATCCCCGAGGGTTACAGCATCGATCAGCTTGTTGGCAAGATCGTTGATGTTGACGTTGACGTTGCCAAGACCTGGTATTTGTCCGGCTCCGTTGTGGGCGAGCCGCGCTAATGGCTTCTCCTGGGGCAGGTCTTTCCGCCGTTGCGATCGTCGGTCCGACGGCGGTTGGTAAGAGTGATGTTGCCGACCGTTTGGCAGCTCGTCTTTCGTCCGAAGTGCTGTCGTGCGATGCGATGCAAATCTATCGCGGCATGGACATCGGTACCGCAAAGATGGCGCCCGATGAGTGCACGGTGCCGCTGCGTCTCGTCGACATTGTAGAGCCGGGTGTGGCATATTCTGCTGCGCTTTATCAGGCTGACGCTCGCGCGCATGTTGAACGTCTCCTTGGTTCGGGTTGCCTGCCGGTTTTTTGCGGAGGTACGGGGCTGTATCTCAAGGCTGCCCTCGATGAGATGGACTTTCCCTCGGGTGAACTTGAGGACGATCGCCGTGCGGGCTATCAGGAGCTTTTCGAGCGTATTGGCGAGGAAGAGCTGCATGCCCTGCTTGCCGAGCGCGATCCAGAATCGGCTGCTGTTATTCATCCCCATAACGTGCGGCGTGTGATTCGCGCGCTTGAGATGCATGATGATGGCGTCTCCTATGCGCAGCAAAAGTCGCAGTTTAGTGTTCCGCACGAGCATTATCATGCCCTATGGTTTGGTCTGACGCGTAATCGCGAGGTGCTCTACGAGCGCATTAACCTGCGCGTCGATCTGATGTTTGAGCAGGGTCTTGTCGATGAGGTCCGCGGTCTTATGGGCCAGGGGCTGGGTGATGCCCTGACGTCGATGCAGGCAATTGGCTATAAAGAGATCATCGATGCTTTCAATGGCGTGATGAGCATGGATGAGGCTCGCGAACTCATTAAGATGCGTTCGCGTCGTTATGCCAAGCGTCAGCTTTCGTGGTTTAAGCGTGATGACCGTATCGCGTGGTTTGATATGGATGAATGTACGATCGATGAGGTCGTTGAGGATATCCTGCATCGTATTGAGGCTGCCTAATGGCCCGTTTCCCCCTTGTTCCCACGGCACCCGAGCCCGAGCGTGCCATTTTAGTTGGTGTTGAGTGGTGCGACAATGCATGGCCGCTCGATCGCTCGCTTGATGAGCTGGAGCGTCTTGCCCACACAGCTGGTGCCCAGTGCGTGGCACGCTTGTCGCAGCGTTTGGTAAAGCCGTATCCTAAATCGTTTATCGGTTCCGGTAAGGTTGAAGAGCTGTGCGGCCTGGTGCATCGCATGGATGCCGATGTCGTTATTTTTGACGACGACCTGACCCCCTCGCAGCAATCCTATTTGGAGAAAGCCGTGGGCGAGCCGGTAAAGATTATCGATCGTACAGCACTGATCCTAGATATCTTTGGCCTGCATGCTCAGACGCGTGAGGGACGCCTGCAGGTACAGCTGGCACAGCTTCAATATTTGTTGCCTCGCCTGCGTGGCATGTGGAGCCATCTCGCCAAGGAGCAGACGCGCGGCGGCATCGGCTCACGTTTTGGTCAGGGCGAAAGTCAGCTCGAGGTCGACCGTCGCCTCATTCGTAATAAGATCGCTGCGCTTCGTCGTGAGCTCAAGCAGGTTGAACAGCGTCGCGATGTTCAATCCAAGAACCGCATTGAGTCACCGGCGTTTCGCGTCGCGTTAGCCGGTTATACCAATGCCGGTAAATCGACGTTGCTCAATCGTCTGACCGGCTCTACGGTACTTTCGCAGGACAAGCTGTTTGCTACGCTCGACCCGACGACGCGTTCGTATCGCCTGCCCGGCGGTCGCGGCATGACGATTACCGATACCGTCGGCTTTATTCAAAAGCTGCCCCATGGTCTGGTCGATGCCTTTAAATCGACGCTGTCCGAGGTTTTGGGTGCCGATCTAATTCTCAAAGTCGTAGATGCGTCTGACGAGGACTATGAGCGGCAGCTGGAGGCTGTCGACCGCGTGCTTGATGAGATCGGCGCCGGAGAGCGTTTAACGCTGACCGTATTCAATAAAATCGATCTTCTCGATAGCGTTGATCGATTGAGTTTCCGTCGTCGCTATCCGGAAGCCGTTCTGTTCTCGGCCCAAACGGGCGAGGGGCTCGACGATCTCGTTGATCGCATTGCTCGCGAGGCAGCTGCCACCGATGTGTTGCTTTCCGCTGATATTCCGTATCGCGAGGGCGCTCTCATCACGCTGGTGCATGAGCAGGGAACCCTTCTGCATGAGGAATATCTCGAGGACGGTGTTCGCATTGTGGCGAAGTTGCCGGCTCGTATTGCACCGCGGCTCGAGCGTTATCGCACCGAGTAGACGAGCTCCAAAATGCCCAGAATGATGGGCTGATGCAGCAGATAAAAGGGGAGTGCGTGACGTCCAAGGCCGGCGAGCACCGGCAGGGGGTTGGCGTAGGCCCAGCTGGGGACGGTCTTATCGATTCCCTGCGCTATGTGTGCGGCGAAGTATCCTGCAAGATACATAAAGATAAACGGGATGATAGGGTAGTAATCACCTGAGACAAACCCAGGGCTCGGAAATCCCAGCCACGCCAGGTAGGGGACAGGGTAGATCGTTTTGGGGATGCTCCAGGTGAGGGCGAACAACACAAGGCATAGGGGCATGCCCCATCTCGCCGTTATCTTCTTAAGGACGGGATCGGTCAACGCCACGATGCCGGTGCATGCGGCCATGCAGTAGATGATGCCAAAATTAACCGAATCGTCGAATGAGACAAGTGTTGTTGCCAACCAGACAACGAGTGCTGCTAAGGCGTATTTGGCGGCACGTTTGATATTGTTGCGCGAAAGAGTGCACATCCAACCCGCGATAAACAAAAATACCCAGCTGATGCTGGCGCGCCAGACGTCTTGAAAGACAGTCTGGGTAAACCAAGGCATATCCCAGCCGTACAGGTAGGCGAGATCATAGCAAGCGTGAAAACCTGCCATAGAAATCATCGTAAACCCGCGGACGGTATCAAAGATGGTTATGCGTTTTTGCATTACGAGAACCGGCGCATCAAGCCGACGACTTTGCCCAGGATAACGGGATTCGTTGCATAGATAGGTTCCATGGTGTCGTTCTCGGGCTGCAAGCGCACACGCCCCTGCTCCTTGTAGAACGTCTTGACGGTCGCCGAACCATCAATCATGGCCACGACAATTTCGCCGTTCATGGCACTCTTTTGTTCACGGACGATGATGTAATCGCCATTGAAGATGCCGACATTGATCATTGAGCTCCCATGCACCTCAAGGATAAAGGAACCCTGATCAGTGGCGATTTCGGTCGGGATAGTAAACGTGTCTTCGATATTCTGCTCGGCCAGAATGGGAATCCCAGCCGCGACGCGACCAACGAGCGGTAGCGAGACCGTTCCGCGAGGTGCGGTGGGCTCGTCAGATTTGGAAATTGAGACAGAGGAACCATCCTCGTTAAAGAGTTCCAGGGCGCGCGGCTTGGTGGCATCGCGCTTGAGTAGCCCGCGCGCCTCCAGGGCAGAGAGATGGGCGTGCACGGTGCTGGGGGAGGAAAGGCCCACGGCAGAAGCCATCTCGCGCACGCTGGGCGGATAACCCTTCTCCTGCTGATATTCCTTGATGAAGTCGTAAATTTGCTGCTGACGCTTGGTAATTTTGCGAGCCATCAGGGCATCCTCTCTACCCATGTCAAACAAATGTTCGAATTTTGCTTGACAGGAACAACTGTTCGAAGATAATAATAACCGAACATTCGTTCTCGCGCTAGACATTTTTGTCCGCGCGGCTTGATAAAACTGTTCTCAGCAAAACACGCGAGAGGAGAACATGATGAACGCAACGAATATGGTTCAGGGAAACCTCGCCCTTAAGCTCGAGACGCCTGCAGAACCCACTTTTACGGTTGTTCAGGGTGGCCGCTCCGGCTTTCAGCCTTTGACCGTACAGCCTGCGCGCAATCAGCAGGCTGTAGTCGCGCCGGCCCGCGTTGCCCTCAAGGTTCCGACGATTGTTGCCGTCGCCGTTGCGTTTACGCTCTTCTTTGCCCTCGCTACGTCGGTCTTTAGCGCTCGTCACGCCGCGTATGCCGAGTCCGTTTCCAACGTTACCTACGAGACTGTTCGCGTTCAGCCTGGCGATTCTCTTTGGTCGCTTGCCGAGGAATATCCAATCGAAGGCCTTTCCACGCAAGAGACTTCCGACATGATCCGTAACGTCAATCATCTGGAGCATGGTTCGCTCGCCGCCGGTGCGCATCTTAAGGTTCCTGCTTGTTCGTAATCATTATCGCGCTGCGCATGGTACCCTTGTTATCGTTTAAGAGGAGGTACCATGCGCTGTCCCAAATGCGGCAAGGCACATACCCGCGTCGTTGATTCCCGTATGCAGGAGTCAAATAACACCATTAAGCGCCGTCGCGAATGTTGTTCGTGTAACTACCGCTTTACAACGTTCGAGCGATGCGAAGACCCAATCGAGGTCATTAAGTCGGACGGAACTAAGCAGCGGTTCGATCGCAATAAGCTGCTGGTCGGATTGATGCGCGCCACGATCAAGCGAGATATCGATACTAAAAAGCTCAATGAGATCATTGACGATATAGAGGTCGAGCTTCGCTCCCGTACACTCACAGCCGTTACGTCTCATGAGCTGGGCGATATGGTTCTTAAACGGTTGGCTAAGATCGATAAAGTGGCCTACATCCGCTTTGCCTCGGTCTACCGCGATTTCAAAGACGTCGATGAGTTTCTGCAAGAGCTCGACAAGCTAAGGTGATTTCATGTCCAACATTACCGTCAACGTAAAGCGTCTCGACTCCACTGTCGAGCTTCCCAAATACGCCCATCCCACCGATGCCGGCTTGGACTTGCGCTCCAATGAGGATTGCGTCTTGAAGCCCTTCGAACGCCGTCTGGTCTCTACTGGGCTTGCCATCGCCCTGCCCGATGGCTACGCCGGCTTCGTCCAGCCCCGCAGCGGCTTGGCCATCAAGCAGGGCCTGTCTATAGTCAACACGCCGGGCCTCATTGACGCCCACTACCGAGGAGAACTCAAGGTTATCCTCATCAACCTGGATCCCACCAACGACATCCAAATCAACAAAGGCGACCGCATAGCTCAACTCGTCATTCAAGAAGTCCCCACGGTCAACCTCATAGAAGTAGAAGAACTAGACATAACCGACCGAGGCAACGGAGGCTTCGGATCCAGCGGCGTCGCCTAGGGCGCTCGTATCCCTCCCGCCCGGGGCTTACCTATATCATTCCATGCTCAAACATTCTCGCTTCGCTTCGCTCGCTGCGAAACTGCGCGTGGAACGATATGTGTGAGAGGCGGGCGGGCGGCTACTCGCTTGAAAAATAAAAGCCTTTCTTTCTAGTAAGCCGATGCGATAAAGGGACACCTCCTTTCTCGCATCGGCTTACTATATTCATATTTTCTGATTTCGCCTTTGCAGGTTCTAGTGGTGGGGAATCTGGTAAAGCTGCTAGTACGTTAACGCAGCTTACCTGTGGGAGGCCCCTATATATCGTCCCGCGCGCAGTTTCGCAGCGAAGCGAGAATGTTTGAGCACGGGATGATATATAGGGGCCTCCCACAGGTAAGCGGACATTAAGACGCTACCTGATATGCGCAGGTTTTTCGCCCCAGTAGAAGCGGCAGAAGGCTCGTTTGCGCTTTTGGGGTTTGCCTACGAGCTCCATGGTTGCGATGGCTATGTCTTCGGCTGCGTGGGGGCGGCGTAGTACTTCGCCGTTGATGAGCAGTGCCTTGAGCGACTCAGGATGATCGTGGAGATGACGCAACGTCACGATGAGCTCTCGTGCGGTGGTGACATGCATGCTGGCGCCCATGCCGGTGAGCATGGTGGTGTTGGCCTTTTCCTGGCCATAGGACTTGCCCAGCAGGATCATCGGCAGGTGTGCGCACAGGCATTCGGTGACGGTGAGTCCGCCCGATTTGAGAATTGCCAGGTCGCAGCCGTGCATAAGCGCTGCCATATCATCGACATAGTCCAGAACCGTGACGTTTTCGAGCTTCATGGCATCGAAGAGCGTCTTGAGACGGGCGGCGTATTCCTTATCCTTGCCCGGCAAAAAGACAAAGTGCATGTCTTCGAAGCTGCGTAGGAAGGGGAGGGTGCGGTCCATCTCCGCGCGAAAGCGAACGTACGGTTGAGGCAAGCTGGCACCGGCCATTACCAGCACGACGGTCTTGTCGGTGGGGAGGTTGAACTTAGCTAGCTCTTCCTCGCGATCGTAATCCGTGTCGAATCCGGCGCGAATGGGAATGCCGGTAATGCGAATCTTTGTTTCGAGCACCTTGCGCGGACGCAGCGTTTCGGCCATAAATTCGTTGGCAACACAGAATAAATCGGTGTCCTTGTGGGGCCACCATCCCTCGACTTCGTAGTCGGTCGGTACGCAGATGACCGGATAATCGATACCCGTAATTACGCGGGCGCCCACGGCAACATTGGCTGCCGTGATGTGCGTTGCAACCACGGCTATGGGCCTGCGGCTACGAATATATTCGTTGAAGGCGGGGAACATAATTCGCGACCATGCCGTTCCGCCACCCCAGAGAAGATGTCCCGTAAGCGTATATCGCCAGGTCAGGTCGTAAATGGGGCGTGTGGCTCCCGTAAAAGAAGCCGCGGTCTTATTGCCGTCGAATTTAATACGTCCAAAATCAAGGATATCGAGCACTTCAATCTTAATATCCTCGGGGATGCCATTGGTGCCGCGGATGAGGTCGAATGCCTGCGCAATCGCATTTGCGGCGGCCTTGTGGCCCGAGCCAACGGAGGCGTGCACGATGGTCACGAGAGGTTTTTGTTGAGCCAGGAGCGTGGTTTGCTCCGATTGGGGAGTGCTGTGCGTGAGCAGGGGAGCGTCGTCACTCGTCTGCGCCTGGTCCATCGATAACACCCCTTCAGCTTTGTAATACGGATTTATCATTGTAGTGCATGAGTGTCACGTTCACGTAAATTTGGGTATGAGCGCAAAGAACGACAACGTTTCGACGAAAGGACGCTTCATGACTACCGATAAGCCGATCGATGTTGCGATTATCGGTGGCGGCCCCGCGGGCTATGCTGCCGCCATTTATGCTGCGCGTGCCAACCTGACGACGACCGTGATTGAGCAGGGCATGTCGGGAGGGCAGATCGCCACAACCAATGAGGTCGAGAACTATCCGGGTTTCCCGCTCCTGAGTGGCGCCGAACTCGGCGAGCGTTTTCAGCAGCATGCAGAGGGCCTGGGAGCACAGGTTACATGGAGCATGGTTACGGGTATCGATTACGATGCCGATGCAGCGTTGTTTACGGTGCATCACGATATGGGCGATACGCTGGCCTCGAGCGTTATCGCTTGCATGGGTGCCACGCCGCGTCCGGCAGGTTTCGCAGGCGAGGATACGTATCGCGGTCGTGGCGTTTCATATTGCGCGACATGTGACGGCATGTTTTTCCGCGGCAAGCAGGTTTTTGTAATCGGTGGTGGCAATTCGGCATGCGAAGAGGCTCTGTTCCTGTCCGACATTGCCAACAGTGTGACCATCGTGCTGCGCCGCGACCAGTTCCGTGCGCCCGATGGTGTTGTTCAGAAAGTACTCGCAAAGGACAATATTACAGTTAGGTACCAAACTAGTATTGTGGAGCTATCGGGCGAAGCCATGCCAACGACGATTACCTTTAAGGACAATGCATCCGGCGAGACTCATACCGAGTCATTTGAGCCCGGCTCGTTTGGCATCTTTGTCTTTACCGGAACGCAGCCCCATACCGAGCTTGTTGAGCATCTAGTCGATCTGGCGCCTGATGGCGGCATTCTGACTGATGAATCCATGGCGACCCGCACGCCAGGTCTATTTGCCGCTGGCGATATCCGTTCCAAACGTTTACGCCAGGTTGTGACCGCTGTTTCGGACGGAGCCATAGCAGCAACGAGCGCATACGCGTTTCTCCGTGGATAAGTACGATAATATATCTTATGTAAGGTTGTTATCAATTTGCTAAATGGCGGGATGATGCATCGGTGCACTGTCCCGTCAATTTTCTTGCCGGCTATGTGGTATGCAAAACTAGATAACGTAGAATACAATATAGAAAATGAACGGAGGACCTTTATGAATCACGTTAAACACGTTATTCCGATGTCTGATTCGTCGGTCAGCATTAAGCCTGAGGATATTCAGCCCACCGTGCTGCCCGATGCATTTATTCAGTCCGATATCGTGTGCAAACTCAATACGTTGAGTCTGCCGCGCTATGACCAGTTGCCCAATGTGACGCTCTATCGCGACCAGGTCATTGAGTATGTCGCGCTGTGGATGGAGCCACTGTCCATCTGCGTTGAGCACCCTGTCATTACGCCGTCGATGATCAATAACTACGTGAAGGTCGGCCTGGTGCCTGCTCCGGTCAAAAAGCAATATGGTCGCGAGCAGATTGCCCGCCTGATCGCTATCTGCATCTTTAAGCAGGTGCTACCTATTGCTGCGGTACAGGCACTCTTTAACATTCAGCGATTGAGCTATGATGCCCCGACGGCCTTCGACTATGTGGTTGATCAGCTCGAGGCATCGATTCGTTCGGTGTTTGCCGTCGAGCAGACGCCGGTTCCCGATACGGCGCATCAGGTAACGCGTGAGTCGCTGCTTGTGCGCAGCGCGGTTTCATCCTTTGTTTCGAAGGCTTACTTGATGAGCTATCTCAAGTTCAACGGATTTAATAGCTAGCCGACGTATAAAACGGGCGGGACAAAGAGCCATCTGTCGCTTTGTCCCGCCCATATTTTTGCTTGGTTGGACTTTATTTGCCCGAAGCTACGCCCATGCCGTAGCCGATGATGAGGCCGTGCATCTCGGCGTAATAGGAATCCAGGCCGTTGCAGGGCATGATGATAGTCTTGGAGCCTGGCCAGCGCTCCACAATGCGGCTGGCAAGTGCCTGGGCGCCTGCCTCATTCTCGACATGGTCGATGACGACCTCGCCGCCCGTAAAGCCCTCGGCTGCCATGGTGTCGATGATCTTGCTGAGCATCTTCTTTTCGCCACGCGTGTGCCCAACGAGTTCGATTTTACCGGCCTCACTCGCCGTGCCCAAAATGCGGATATTGAGCTTGTTGGCAATGACGCCGGCTGCCTTAGGGATACGTCCGGCTTTGGCCAGGTTTTCGTAATTGCACAAACTGAAGAGGATTTTGCTGTTCTGCTCAAGGCTATCGAAGTATGTGCAAGCGTCCTCGAATGAGACATCCGGATTGCTTGCAAGATAGCGGTCGAACAGCAAGAAAATGAGGTCCATTTTGCCGCCAGCTGCGCGTGAATTGACAAGATGAATATTGCGGTCCGGTTCCTCGGCAAGAACCATATCGCGAGCCGTAGCTGCCGCATTGTAGCTGCCCGACACGCCCTCAGAGATCGGCATGCAGATGGTCTTGTCTGCCAATTTGAAGAGTTCGGCCCACTCCCCTACGCTGGGACAAGCGCTCGAAGAAGCGTTCGTCTCCGCCTGAACAGCGCAGTTGAGCTCATGTACATCGAGCGAAAGGTCATCGACGAATTCACGCTCCCCCACTCGAATTTTGAGGGGCGCAAATGCAAAGGTGGTATGGGGCGCGGTCGGTTGCCAATCGCGGAGGTTACAGCTTGAATCTGAAATAAGTGCCCAGCTCATAGAGGGTCCTTTCTAATTGCTCCCATACAATTATAGCCTTCTTGCAAACCGAATGTACGGCTATCTAGTTTTGAATACTAGATAGCCGTACAAGATTAGAGACAAAAGAATAGACCTCGCGACTTTAAGCCACGAGGTCCACATTCACACGCTGTGTAAGATGACTTAGTAGCGCACGAAGATGTAGTTGTTGTTCATACCGGCAGCGACGGAGCTGATGATGACGCCCGTTTTGTAGTCGGAAGCATGGATCATCTGACCATTACCGATATAGATGCCGGTATGGTAGGAGTTAACCACAACATCGCCTGGTTGCGGATCGGACACGCGGGTCCAACCCATGAAGGTGCCGGTGGTGCCCAGGCGGCAGTAGCGGCCCGTGAGGCAATAGCTTACAAAACCGGAGCAGTCAAAGCTGTTCGGTCCAATGCCGCCCCAGGAATAAGCGTATCCGAGCTTGCTGTAGGCGCGCGAAACAACGGTACCGCCGTCAACGGACTGGCTCGGTGCGGAAGGCGTCGGAGTCGGAGCGGGCGTCACGGGCTGCGGCGTGGGGGCAGGAGCGGGCGCGGGCGCAGGCGCAGGCGTGTTGCCGCCGCCGTTGTTGGTCGTACCGCCACCATTGTTTGTGTTCTCGGTCGTACCGGCGGTGTCGTTGCTCACCGTGGCCTTTTCGGCGGTGCTGGCATTTATGCCAGCCTGCAGCGCGGCGTTGGCCTCGGCCTCGGCAGCAAGCTCGGCCTGCAGCTGTGAATCCAGGGAGTTCACGACACTCTGGGCCTCAGCCTGCTGGGCATTGAGCTCGTCGACCTTCTTCTGCGTCGCGGCGACGTTCTTCTCCTGTTCGGTCTGCTTATCGGTGAGCTGCTGCTTAAGGTCCTTGACCTCCTGAATGGTTTGGGCCTGCTTGTCGGACACCTTACCGTAGTAGAAGAGACGGTTGAGCATGTCGCCCAGATCGTCGACGCCCGTCAGAACCTGAAGAAGGCTCAGACCGCCGGTCTTGTACTCACCGGCAACATAGCTCGAAAGCTTTGCCTGACCCTCCGCAATCTCTTGCTGCTTTTGCGTGATCTCGCCTGCAGTCTGATCAAGCTCCTGCGTCTGTGCGGAGAGTTCATCATGAATTTGCTGGGTTTGCGTGCCGATCTGCTCGAGTTTAGCACGAGCAGCGGCAAGGTCGGATGCGGTATCGGCGTAGGCCGGAGCCACGAGGCCCAGGCCCAAAACACAAGCGAGGGTTGCCGTAGCAGCGCAGCGTGCCATGTTTCTGTGCGTGTTTGCTGTGCGCATGTAGCTTCCTTTCCGGTATCTAAGGGTAGCGGCTAGTCCACCGTTACCAGGCTAAAGAGCTCAACGTCCTCGTTAGAAGGCGTGAGCTTCTTGCGCGGGTTGAGAAACGCAAGCTCAAGGATACAACCGTAGCCCACAAGCTTTGCGCCCATATCTCGCACCAGTTTACCTGTTGCCTCGACGGTTCCGCCCGTCGCGACCAAGTCGTCCAGAATCAACACGGTATCTTTAGAGCTGATAGCATCGGCGTGGATCTCGATAGAATCCGTTCCATACTCGAGTTCGTAGCTCTCGCTGACCGTCTTACGCGGCAGTTTGCCCGGCTTACGTGCGGGAACAAAGCCGGCACCTAGGGCGACGGCCACGGGCACACCGACCATAAAGCCGCGGGCCTCGGGTCCTACGACCTTGGTAATGCCCATGTCGGCAAAATGCTCGGCCAGGGCATCCACCATGGCCTTTAGGGCCTCGGGATTGCCAAAGAGCGGTGTGATGTCCTTAAAGACGACTCCGGGCTCGGGATAGTCGGGAATATCGACGATATGAGATTCGAAGTCGTACATGGTGTGACCTTTCATGGATTGCCGAGTGGACGGCGGTTATTTACCCGTGTTAGCAGACGGGTTATGCGAGGGGACGACGACCTTGGACGGCTGCACGAGCGACTCGTCGTGCGCGGTAACCGCGGGGACGCTTACCCCATCGCTTTTTGCCTTGGTGGATTCGGAACGCGCGATTTCCTCATCGAGGGCATCAATGTCGGCGTCCTCGACCACGGCGTTGAGCGACTCAAAAACGCGGTTCTTGAGCAGTGCCGTGTGCACACCCTCGGTGAGGTCGTGCAGCTTCTTAAAAGCGCGCTCGAGCTTGGCGTCGCGCTCATCATCAGAGGTATCCATGCCGAGCATGCTCACGAGAACCTGCTCAAACATCGAAGACTCGCGGTTTGCCGACGATACGTACTGACGCAGGTTGCGCGGCTCAATGTGGAAGCGCGACAGCTCCGAGCAGTAACGGATAATCGGGAAATCTCGGCCATCGACGAGCTCACGGTTCTGCGGGCTCTTGATGATACGGATAAGATCGTTCTCGGCAAGGGAGCGGATAAACGAAATCTCAACACCGAGCATGTCGGGGATCGTCTCGATGGGGTGCAGTTTTTGCTTGGTCTCCTTGGGCTCCGTCTTAAGCGGAACATCGGACAGCAAGCCCACCTCGTAGGCGAGCGTTGACAGGTCCGTTGCGTTTTCCAAGCGCTGCTTAATGACGTTGAGCGGCATGTAGCGGGTCTTCTGCAGGTGCAGGATGACCTCGAGACGGTCAACGTCTTCCTTGGAGTACTGGCGATACCCCTTAGGCGTACGATGAGGGGTGATGAGCCCCTCATCTTCTAGAAATCTAATTTTTGAGTTCGATAGATCGGGGTATGCGCCTCGAAGTAGATTGACGACCTGGCCGATACTCAGATAATTGCGTTCGGCCATTACCTACTCACCGGTTTCGATGCGCTCCGGCGTGCTCTCGTGGTAAATGAGCGTGAACGTACCGATCTGAACGGAAGAGCCGTCGTGCAGCGGAGCCGCGTTGACAATGGCACCGTCGACCCAGGTGCCGTTGAGCGAGCCCAGATCCTCAATACGGGCGCCCAGGCCCTCACGAATAATGCGTGCGTGGCTGCGCGAGACAGTCATGTCGTTGAGGAAGATGCCGTTCGCGGGATCGCGGCCGATGGTGGTCACGTCGTCCTCGAGCTCAAAGGCAGCTCCGGTCTGCGGACCTTTGACGATGGACAGAACCGGAGCGGTGATGCGCACGTTGGCCATAAGGTCGGGAACGGTGACATCGCTCGAAGGAACACGGAAAACGCAGGTAGCGTCCGCAGTCTTATCGTTCTGAGGCATATTGTTAACCTTGTTGTCCATGACAACCCCTATCTAACGCGGACATGCCGCAAAGAATGAACCGTACGTAATCATACCCCATTGAATCAGTCTTCGATTTCGGGGTTGAGAAAGTCGATGTCCTCGTCCTCGGGATGCGCGATGGCCTGTTTAATGGCCACTCCGCCCTTAATGGAGTAGATGACAGCGGTGAGCATGGAGAAGATCACACCGCCATACACAAAGAAGATGCCGAGGGGCACCGAGCTTCCGTTGAGACCCGGGAAGGCCGTGAGGGTTGAAGGTAAAAGATGCAGGCCGTCAATAACGGGGAAACCGAGCAGCATGAGCGAGAAACCGGTCATGAGCAGCGCAGTGGCAATCTTTCCGGGAAAGACGACGTCGATGGGGCGACGGTGATAATGACGCACGATAAGCGTGCCGATGCCCAGATAGATATCGCGGCCAATAATGAGCACGCAGACCCAGATGGGCAGCTCTCCGCGAACCACCAGTCCAAGCACGCCGGTGAACAGCAGCGCACGGTCGCAAATGGGATCCATGACCTTGCCGAGCCATGAGACCGTCTTAGTCATGCGGGCGATCTGGCCGTCCATCCAGTCGGTGGAGGCGGCAACGGCGTAGATTGCAATGGCGATGACGCGGTTGTTATCCGTCACAAACAGGTACAGAAATACCAGGGTGAGGATCAGGCGCGTAAAGGTGATGAAATTGGAGATCGTAAAGATCTTATTCGACGGGTAATCGGAAGTGCCGATAAGCTCCTTTTTGATCTTCTTTTTGATGCCCACAGGACTCCCCCGCTGGTTAACGACAAAACTTTCGATACTATACCCGTTCCGGCGATGTCTATCCAGCGCAGCCATAGAGAGTCCAGACATGAGGAAGGCGCTGTCGCAACGTGAGAGTACCGTTTTTGTGTACGTCAGCCTCCAAACATGTCGAAAAATGTCGTTTTTGGAGGGTGACGTACACGTTTTGATTCGGTGATTACATCGATCGGGAAAGTTGTTGCCTTAAGCAAATTAATCATGATGTGCGGGTCGAGAAGGGTTGGCGCCAAAAGAACCCAACGGCCGTTACGGCTTCGTTAGAAACGCGCCCCACCATGGATGGTGAACCCGAAAGGTGAGGCGCGCGGGCACGGCGACTCGGCCCGCGCGCCCGGAAGAGAAAGGATAAACCCATGGGTTACATGCTCGAGACGCGCGGGCTCACCAAGCGCTTCGGCCGCGGCGACCAAGCGCAGGACGCCGTGGCCGACGTGAGCCTTCATATCCGCGAGGGCGAGGTGTACGGGCTGCTCGGCCCCAACGGCGCCGGCAAGTCGACAACGCTCAAGATGATCTGCGGGATGCTGCGGCCGACGGCCGGGGAGATCCTCTTTGCCGGGCACGCCTGGCGCCGCGAGGACCTCTACGCAATCGGCAGCCTCATCGAGGAGGCGCCGCTCTACCCCAACCTCACCGCGCGCGAGAACCTGCGCGTGCGCACCACGCTGCTGGGCCTTCCCGAGAGTCGCATAGATGAGGTGCTCGCTGCCGTGGACCTCGCGGACACCGGGAAGAAGCGCGCCGGGCGCTTCTCGATGGGCATGCGGCAGCGCCTGGGGCTCGCGCTGGCGCTGATAGCCCGGCCACGCCTGCTCGTGCTCGACGAGCCCACCAACGGCCTCGACCCCATCGGCATCGAGGAGCTGCGCGACCAGATCCGCGGCTTCGCGGCGGCGGGTACGACGGTGATCGTCTCGAGCCACATCCTCTCCGAGGTGCAGCAGATGGCGGACACCATCGGCATCATCTGCGGGGGGCGCCTCGCCTACGAGGATGCGCTTCGGCCCGGGCAGGACCTCGAGGAACTCTTCATGAGCTTCTGCCGGGAAGGGCGACGAGCACGCGGGGAGGTGGCGGCATGACGGGCGAGAAAGGCGGCCTGCTCGCGGGCCTGCGCGCCGAGGCCCTGAAGTCGCGCCACGCGGCACCGGTTCGCCTGGCCGTGCTCATGGCGCTGCCGATGCCGCTGCTCGGCGCGATGCCCTACCGGGGCGTGCAGATCTTTAGCGCGTGGAACTACTGGTACGCGCTCTTCCTGCCCGTGTCTCTCTCGCTCGTGGTGGCGTGCGTCGCGCGGGCGGACGCTCGCACGCGGATGCGGGGGCTTCTGGGCCTGGGCTTCCCGCTCGGGCGCGCCTGGTGGGCCAAGGCGCTCTGGTGCCTCGCGCTCTGCACGCTCTCGAACCTCGTGGTCTTCGGCATCTACCTCGCGGGATCGGCGTTCTCCTCGCAGGGCCTCACGGCCGCGGGCACGCTCACGATGCTCCTCTGCGCGCTCGTCAACACGGTGACCGCGGCGTGGATGATCCCCGCAGGGCTCTTTCTCACGGCGCGGTTCGGCATGCTCGCGGGCATTTTCTGCCCGCTCGCCGCGCAGCTCGTGGGTGGGTTCGCCTGGTCGTTGGTGCCGCTGCCGCAGCTCTTTCCGCCGTCGGCGAACATGGTCATCCCCACGAGCTTCATCCCCGTGCTGCCGAGCGGCGAGCCGCTCGCGGCGGACATGACGCTCGGCGGGGCGCTCATGGCGGACGGCATGCTCACGCTGGCGGGCCTTGCGGTCTGCGCGCTCGCGTTCGCCGCGCTCACGGCGGCGGGCGCGGCCTGGTTCGCGCGCTCCGAGGAGAGGTGATGGCCATGACACGACTCTCCGACCCGACGCCGCGCATGACTCTCCCGCGGGCCCTGCTCTCCGAGGCCCTGCGCCTGGCGCGCTCCCCGCTCGCGGCGGTGCACCTCGCCTGCGGCCTGGCGGCCGGTCTTGCCTGCGGCGAGTACTTCTCCGTAACCCGATGGGACCCGGCGCTGGGCGCGGACGCCTACGCCCAGTTCCTCGGCGCCCTCATGCCGCTCATGTCCGCCATCGTCTGCGGGCTCGCCGTGGACGAGGAGCGCGCTGCCGGGCGCCTCACCAACCTCACGGCGGTCCCCTCGCGAGGGCGCGCCGTCGCGGCGAAGCTGCTCGCCCTTGCGGCGCTCGGCGCGGGCGCGCTGGCCGTGGCGCTCAGCGTGTTCGGGGGCGCGCTCGCCGTCGCCGGACGCCTGCCGCTCGGGCCCGCTCCGCTTGCGGCCGCCTGGGCGGGCATCGTGCTGGGCAGCTTGCCCCTCTACGCGCTGGGGCTCGGCGTGGCCCTGCGCCTCGGCCGCAACGCCGCCATCGGCGGCGGCGCGGCGGGGACGCTCCTCGCGTTCTTCTCGGTGGGCGGACTTGCGCACGGCCTCATGACCAGCGAGCTCACCGGTGCCCTGGCGACGCCCCTGGGCTGGGTGCCGCTCGCCTGGCCCGCGCGCCTGGGGTCGCTCGGGGTGGAGGCCTTCATCGACGCCGCACGCGCGGCGGGCCCTCTCCTCACGACTGCGCTCGCTAGCCTCGCGCTTACCCTGGCAGCCGGCGCCGTCCTTCTCGCCTGGTTCTGCCGCTTCGAGGACGGGAGGGCAGATGCGTAGGAGGCCGCTCGCCGCCATGCTCGCCCTCCTCTCCGCAGCGCTCGTCTTGGGCGGGAATGCCCTGCTCGACGCCGGCTGGGGGTCGGCGCTGCGCTCGATCGCCGACCGCGTGCTGCCCAACCCTGAGATCGTCATGTTGACGCCCGCGGCTGCGCGCAGGGCTCTGGACCGCTGAGCGCGGCGCTAGTACAATTCCGACGAGAGTTTCAGGAGGTCTAACATGGCGAGGATACTGGCAGTGGATGATGAACGGGCGATCCTCGACGCTCTCGCGCGCGTCCTCGGCCGCGACGGCCATGAGGTCGTCAGGGAGGCGGACCCGACGGCGGTCCCGGGGATGGACCTCTCGCGCTTCGACCTCGTGCTCTGCGACGTCATGATGCCGGGGCTCGATGGCTTCGAGCTCGTGCGGCAGATCCGCCCGGACTTCGACGGGCCCATCGTCTTCCTGACCGCTCGCGTGGCCGAGGAGGATGCTGTGGCCGGCTACGGCCTGGGCGCCGACGACTACGTCCGCAAGCCCTTCGGGGCCGCGGAGCTGCGCGCCAAGGTCGCGGCCCATCTACGCCGTGAGCGCCGGCCGCGCTCGCACGCCCTCTCCTTCGGGGAGGTGCGGATCGACCTCGGGGCGCGCGGCCTCGCCGTGGGCGGCGAGGCCGTGCCGCTCACGCCCACCGAGTACGCCATCTGCGAGTACCTCGCCCGCCACCCCGGGCAGGTCATGAGCCGCGCACAGATACGCGAGGCGGTGCTCGGCTGGGAGAGCGACGCCGACGACGCGGCCATATCCATGCAGGTCAGTCGCGCCCGGAGGAAACTCTCCGAGGCCGGCGCCGATCCGATCGCGACCGTCTGGGGGATGGGGTACAAGTGGCAGCTCTGAAGATCGGGGCGCGAGGTCGCGGGGGCATGCCGCTCTCCTTCGTCATCGCGCGCTACTTCGCCTACGCGTTCGCGGCGGTCGCCACGGCGTGGCTCGCGTCGTTCATGGTGCTCTCCGTGTTGATCAGCGCGGGCTTCGTCTACGAGGCAAGCTGGGGGCCGGCCAATGCGCGCGAGGTCGCGGAGGGCCTAGCACGCGACGGCGTCTGCGGGCAGCAGGACGTGCCGACGGCGTACCGCTACCTCATCCTGAACAAGGACGGAAACGTGCTGATGACAGACCTCGAGAGCACGCGGCTCGAGGACGCGACGGAAATGGCCCGTACGGCACTCGCCGCGGATCCGGGCACAGTGGAGATCGAGGGCGGGGGTTCGGGCCTCACCTACGCCGCGTTCCCGCTCAAGGGCGGCGGGGCCTGCGCACTCGTCAGTGAGTACCTGCCGCAGTGGGTCTCGCGCGATCTCGCCGGCCTGCTTCCCAACCCGCAGAACCTCATGCTCGTCGGCGCCACGGCGGGAAGCGCGCTCGCGCTCGCGCTCGTGGCGCGCCGCGCGAGCCGCGTGATCTCGCGCAAGATGGCGCCGCTCGCGGAGGCGGCGGGGCGCGTCGGCGCGGGGGAGCTCGACTTCGCGGTCGGCAGCACCAACGTGCGCGAGGTGAACGACGTCCTCGCCGCGATGGACGCCATGCGGACCTCCCTCGCCGAGTCACTCGAGGCCCGCTGGGCCGCGGAGCGGGGGCAGCGCGAGCAGGTGGCGTCGCTCGCCCACGACCTCAAGACGCCGCTCACCGTGCTGCGCGCCAACGCCGACTTCGTGGCGGAGGAGCTTGAAGACGAGAAAGACGCCGACCTCGCGGCCGCCGCGCGCGACATAGCCGGCAGTGTCGAAAGGCTCGACGGCTACGTGCGCCTGCTCATCGAGGCCTCGCGCGGGTCCGGCGGGGCGGAGAGGGCCCCCATGCGGCCGGCCGAGCTCTGCGAGCAAGTCCTCGCCGAGGCTGCCCAGATCGCCCGGGCGCGAGGCGTGACGCTCGACGCGGCCACGGGCCCTGCTGTCGCGGGCGCGCCCGAGGCCCCGCTCGACCGAACCGCCCTGGCGCGAGCCGCCGCGAACCTCGTGGCCAACGCCGCCGATCACGCACGCTCGCGCGTGGCCGTCTCCTGCGACGTCGCGGACGGGCACCTCGTTATCGAGGTTGCCGACGACGGACCGGGCTTTTCTCCCGCCGCCCTCGAACGCGGCTGCGAGCGCCTCTTCACGGACGACTCCTCCCGCTCCTCGCGTGACGGAGGCCGCCACTACGGGCTCGGCCTCCACGTCGCCTCCGAGGCCGCGAGCGCCCACGGGGGCTCCGTCTCGCTCGCCAACGGCCCCTCGGGCGGTGCAGTGGCCACCATCGCGGTCCCCCTGTGCGGGATCTGACGATTTCCTCGATGTCTACCTCGACTGTGATATGTCGCTCGCCGAGGGCGCGACGAGATGGTGTTGCGTCTGCCCCATTTGGTGCTTCTAGCTCAAATTTGATCTGATGTAAGGCCCGTGCAATCCTGCATGGGCCTTTCTTTTGGCAATTGCTCGACCGATTTGTGGCTTGAAACACAAATAATCGAGTTAAGGAGACATGGGGTCATACAGCGGCTCTCAGGGCGCCCTCCGCACTCCCTCCCGCCATTGCCTCTGCGGCGTCCTCGTATAGAGCCCATCCTCCTTGGCGTTTCGTTGCAACACCCCACTCGTCCACCGATTAAGTGAACTGCTGGAATAAAGACAGCGACACGCCTGTTCGTTACAGTTGCTATATCTGTGTAAATCGTCGCGATAAATACAGCCTGTACTCGGCTGTATACCAACTACGCGTATGTAGATTCATATCGCGTTAATAAATCGGCTCAAGCGTGTGCAAAACGCGCAAGTAACCGCAAAAGGCGATTATCGCTCAGGTAGTTTTTTGGCACCCTGTTGCTTAATCAAAATTAAGCAATTGCTTAAAACAAAAAAGGTCAGGCACTAGGTGCCTGACCTGCAAACTTCTGGTCGGGACGACTGGATTCGAACCAGCGACCCCTTGACCCCCAGTCAAGTGCGCTACCAAGCTGCGCCACGTCCCGAAGCTTTTGTTTGTTGCTCTGCTCTCGCTCGCAACAAGGAGTATATTAACCCGAAACTTTGTCCTTGTGCAAGAACTTTTTTACAAATTTTGAAGCAAGTCCAAAATTGCATCTGCGAGCTGGGGTTTTGTTAGTACGGGAAGTTCTTGCGTGCCCGCTGTGCTCACGATCCAAGCTTTGTTGGTATCGGTTCCAAAGCCCGAATCGGCGCGCGAAACATCGTTGGCGATAATGGCATCGCAACCCTTACGCGCGAGTTTGCGCTGCGCGTACTCCACGACGTTATCGGTCTCGGCCGCAAAGCCGATCACGCACCGCTCTCCCTTTTGGCGCGAGAGCTCGGCCAAGATATCGACCGTCTCGACCAGTTCGATGCGATCCAGGCGTTCGTTGGCCTTTTTGAGCTTATGGTTGGCAGGGGCCGCGGGGGTGTAGTCGGCGACAGCGGCCGCACAAATGGCCGCATCGGCCGTCTGAAAGGCGCTCAGCGCCGCCTGCAACATCTCTGCGGCGGTTTGCACGCGCACGCACTCCACGCCGCGGGGAACGTCGAGCGATGTCGGGCCCAGCACAAGCGTGATAGCGGCGCCGCGGCGAGCGGCCTCCCCCGCCAGGGCGATGCCCATCTTGCCCGAAGAACGGTTGCCAATGAAGCGCACGGGGTCGATCGGCTCATGCGTGGGGCCGGCGGTAATCACGATGCGCTTGCCCGCCAGGTCTTGCGGCACGGGGTTGAGCACCTCACAGACGGCCTCGACGATGTCCTCGGGCTCGCTCATACGGCCCGTGTCCACGTCGCCGCAGGCAAGGTAGCCGCTTCCCGGACCCACCACATGTACGCCGCGGTCACGCAGCATGGCCATGTTGGCCTGCGTCGCCGGCGCCTTCCACATGCCGTTGTTCATAGCAGGTGCGATCACGATCGGTCGCGGCGTGGCAAGCAGTGTGGTGGAAATAAGGTCATCGGCGATGCCATTGGCCATCTTGGCGATGATATTGGCCGTCGCGGGCGCCACGACCACCAGATCGGGCTCCTGCGCCAGCGAAATGTGGTGGATGGGGTCGGAGGGATCGTCGAATAGGCCCACGGCAACTGGCTCGTTGGTGAGCGCACGGAAGGTGAGCGGGCCCACAAACTCGGTGGCATGCTCGCTCATAACGGCCTTGACGCGCGCGCCGCGCTTTTGCAGCAGGCGCACGATATTGCACGACTTATAGGCGGCGATCCCGCCGGTAATGCCCAGCAGGATCGTTTTTCCCTCAAGTTGCATTGAATTGTTGGATGTCGCCGTCATCGCTAGGCTTCCTTGCTAGGGAGCACGAGCAGGCGGTGGCAGTACGGGCAGTGCGTAATCTCACTGCCGTCGTGGTTGAGGTCGCTCATGGACGATGCCTGCAGCGCGGTGTGGCAGACCGTGGGGATGTTGCCCTTGATGGTCTCGACGGCCAGGCCGCGGAACTGCTTGAGCAGGCGCTCGTAGTCGCTGAGCACGTCGGTGGGCAGCGTAGCGGCCAGCGCGGTGCGCTCCTTGGTGGCGGCTTCGATCTGAGCCTGCAGGTCGGCAGCCTTGGCGCGGGCGGCCTTGGTATCGGCCTTCACGCCCTCTTCGAACTTGGCGATGATTGCCTGCGCGCGGGTCTCGCGGTCGAGCGCCTCTTTGTGGGCGACAACGACGTCCTTGCGGGTGTGCTCAATCTTGTCCAGACGCTTGGCCAGGGTGGCGAGCTCGTTCTCCAGGTCCTGAACCTCGCGATAGTCAGAGCCGTCGACGTGGCGCTTCTTGGCGGCCTCGATGGCGTTGTTGGTCTGAATCTCGGTGGTGTTGAGATCGTCGAGCTCAATGTCCAGGTCCTTGCGTTGGGCGTAGAGCTTGGTCATCTCGGACTTGAGCTTTACATAGGTCTTGCGCTTGGAAGCGAGCTCCTTGAGCTCCGGCATATTGGCAAGTTCGCTCTTGTTGCGGGCGAGCTCCAAATCGATCTGTTGCAGCTTGAGTAGCGTAGCGCCGGCGCTCATAAGTTCTCTCCTTTTGTCACAGTCCACCATTGGCAAGGGTTCAGTATTTTAATCGCATGACGGGGGTCGGCCCCGGCGTCAACTGCAGAGTTCATCAATATATCAACGAACGGCTCCTCGGAGCGGTCGTGGCCGAGCAAGATCACCGGCAGCCCGCGCAAGGCAAGGTCTTGCGCCACGTGGTAGCCCGCCTCGCCCGTCACGATGACATCCGCACCGGCGGCGATGGCAAGCTCGCCAAAGTCACCCAGCGAACCGCCCAAAATTGCGATGGTGCGGCACGGGTGATCGGCCTCGCCCCACACGCGCGGGTCGCTGCCAAACGCCGCTGCGGCGCGTGCGGCAAGGTTGCGCAGGCTGCAGGGGTCGTGGAGGGTCGCGAGTGCGCCCAGTCCGCAGGCCTCGGGGTCGTCCACGTGCTCCAACGAGCTTGCGGGCGCGGCGTCCAAAAGCCTACTTAGGCAGATACGTGCCTCGTGCGAGCGGTCCAGGTTGGTGTGGAGCGAGATAATGCTCACGCCGCAACGGGCTGCCTCGTAGAGCGCCGCGCTGCATTGGGGGCGCGTCGCGCCGGGCGGGCAAAACGCCTCGGGCGCCTTGATATAGATGGGATGATGCGTCAGCAGCACGTTGGCTCCGGCCTCCTGGGCGCGGTGCACATTGGCTTCGGTCGCATCGAGTGCGCAGGCAACACCGGTAATCTCCGCGGCAGGGTCGCCGACGGAGAGTCCTACATGGTCCCAACTCTCGGCATTGGTCTTGGGATAGCGTGCCAGCAGCGCGCGCTCAAGCTCGGCGACGATCATACGGCACCCACGATCGAGAGCAGCGTTTGGGCGAACTCGTCCAGATCGCTCGGATTTACGCGGTCATCAAAGGAAATGCGCAGTGCTCCCAATGCCTGCTCGCGACCGATGCCCATCGCGCTCAAAACGTGGCTGGGGTCCATACTACCGCTCGAGCATGCCGAGCCTGCCGATACCTCAAAGCCGGCGGCGTCGAGCTTGATGATGAGCTCCTCGGAGTCCATGCCGTCAATGTAGATCGAAACCATACCCGGCAGACGATCGGCCTGCGCGTAGTCGCCCATGGTGGCATGAATACGCGGATGGGCCGTAAGCGTGGCATAGAGCTTGTCGGAAAGGGTTTGCAGCGTCGCACGCTCCTGGGCCACATGGGGCGCCAGCGTGCGGGCGGCAGCGGCAAAAGCCAGCTGTGTACGCAGGTCCTGCGTGCCCGCGCGACGTCCGGCTTCCTGTCCACCGCCAAAAATGCGGGGGCGCAGTGGCGTGCGGGTCTTAAGGTAGAGAGCGCCGGAAGCCACGGGGCCGCCAATCTTGTGGGCTGCGACGGACATGGCGTCGACGCCCAGCTCGGTGACATCGAGCGGAATATGCAAGTAGCCCTGGATGGCATCGGTGTGGAACAGGGCGCCTGCGGTATGCGCGGCCGAGGCAAGCTCGCGGATAGGTTGTACCACGCCGGTCTCGTTGTTGGCGGCCATGATGCTTACGAGCGCCACGTCGTCGCCGAGCAGCTCGATGAGCGCGGCAGGTTCAATGTAGCCCGCACGGCAGGGTTGCACCAGATCGACGGTAAAGCCGGCGGCGCGCAGCAGCGGCAGGTTGTCCAGAATCGAATCGTGCTCGATGGCAGATACGATCACACGGTTACGCTTGCGATCGCGCTGACGAGCGCCCTCGGCAAGACCGAGCAGCGCCAGCTGGTTGGCCTCGGTGCCGCCGTTGGTAAGGATGATCTCGGACGGGCGAACGCGTGCGCCAAAGCTGCGGGCGATCTCGCGACGGGCGACTTCCAGGCGTGCGGCGGCCTTGCGGCCAAGTGAGTGCAGCGAGTTGGGGTTGACGCCGGCGAGCTCGCTATCATCGTACTCACGCTGCGCAAGGAGCGCCTCGGCGCGCATGGGCGTCGAGGCGGCATAGTCAAGATTCACGGGTATGCGGTTTTGACCTGCGGTCATAAGGGTTTATGCCTCCTGTGCGGCCTCATTGCCCAGCTTCTGCAGCAGCGCAACCTCGGCGGCGGGATCTTCGGACTTAAAAACGGCGGAGCCGGCTACGAGCACGTTGGCGCCGGCCTTGACGACCTCGGCGATGTTCTTGGAAGAAATACCGCCATCGACCTCGATCAGGGGCGACACGCTGTGACGCTCACACATGGCCGTAAGCTCGTGCAGCTTAGGCAGCGTGCCCGGGATAAAGCTCTGGCCGCCAAAGCCCGGGTTCACACTCATGAGCAGCACCATATCGACGACGTCGATGATGCTCTCGAGCACGCACACGGGGGTGGCGGGGTTGAGCACCACGCCGGCCTTGACGCCGCGCTGCTGCAGATGCGTGAGCGTGCGGTGCAGGTGCGTGGAAGCCTCGTAGTGCACGGTGATCATGTCGGCACCGGCGTCGGCGTACCAATCGACCGTCTCGTCGGGGTTCGACACCATCAGGTGCGCGTCGACCGGCACGTCGGTGGAGCGCTTGACGGCCTTGAGGATGTCAACGCCAAAGGTGAGGTTGCCGGTAAAGTGGCCGTCCATTACGTCGAAGTGCACGTAGTCGGCACCGGCGATCTTGTCGAGTTCGCCCTTGAGGTTGGCCATGTCGGCCGAGAGGACGGACGGAGCGATTTTAATGGAACCCATGGTAGTAGCCTTTCTGCACTAGTCGGTGAGTCCGTAGAACTCTTGGGAGGGTACGCGGTCGGTAAGAATCTCGAGCGCCCTATCCAACGTAACACCGTTGTAGAGCGTTTGCTCCACGGCAAAGGTGAGCGGAATGTCTACGCCCAGTGAACGGGCAAGCTCACTGACGCTGCGGGCCGCGACGGCGCCCTCGACCACCATATGCGTACGTGCCTGGTACTCGTCGAGCGAGACGCCGTGGGCAAACTCGTAGCCAAAGGTGCGGTTGCGCGAATGCTCGGAGGTGCAGGTGGCAATGAGGTCACCCATGCCGGCAAGACCCATGCAGGTCATGGCTTGACCGCCGCGGGCGTGCACCAGACGGCTGATCTCGGCCAGGCCGCGCGTCATGATAAGGGCAAGCGTGTTGTCGCCCGCACCAGAACCGGCGGAAATGCCGCACACGATGGCGATGACGTTTTTCATGGCGCCGCAAACCTCGACGCCGGTCATGTCCTGCGACAGGTAGATGCGGAAGGCCGTGGATAGGAGCAGGTCCTTAAAGGTCTCCCCTACCTGCGGATCTTTGCTGGCGATGACGGCGGCAGAAAGCCCGCCGCGGCAGATCTCCTCGGCATGGTTGGGGCCTGAGAGCGCCGCGACACGCGACTCGTTGCCGATCTCACTGGCGATGACCTCGCTCATAAGCAGGCCGGATTCGGGCTCAATACCCTTGGTGAGGCAGAGTGTCGGGGTGTCGGCGGCGATGAAGGGTGCTGCCTGATGGCATACGCTGCGCAGGTGTGTGGAGGGCACGGCAAAGATGATGGCGTCGGCGGCGTCGAGCGCTTGCGCCAGGTCCGTCGTGGCGACGACGTTGCCGGGCAGCTCGTAGTCCACCAGATACCGGGGGTTGCAGTGCTCGCCATTGATGCCGGCGGCCGTCTGCTCGCTATGGGCCCACATGGTCACGCGCTCGGTTCGCGCGGCGGCAAGGCCGGCGACGGCGGTTCCCCAGGAGCCGGAGCCAATCAGCGCAACATTCATGACTCTCTCCTACTTATCGTCGGGCTCGGTGACGCGCTTAGTAAACGAGAGCTTGGACTCCTTACCCGTCATGAGCTTTTTGATGTTCGCACGATGGGCCCACACCACGGTGATGCCGATTAGCGTCATGCAAAACTTAAGTCCCAGGCTGCTGTACGGAAAGACCGCGCCGGCGGCGATGGGAAGACCGATGGCCGCGGCAAGCGAACCCACTGACACATACTTGGTGATGGCGACGGCTACGATAAACATGCCCAGCAGCGACAGGCCAATAGGCCAGTACCAGGCGAGGATGACACCCAGACCAACTGCGATACCCTTGCCGCCGTGGAAGTTGAGATAGGGCGAGAAGATATGGCCCCACACGGCTGCCAGGCAAATGACACCGAGCATCCAGTCGCCGGGGGCTCCGGGCGCCATGATGTTCGGCGGAAATCTATAGCCCACGCTCGCGATGAACGGACGGGCGATGACAACGCAGATGGCGCCCTTAAGGCAGTCGAGCAGCAGCGTGAGCGCGGCCACCTTGGGGCCGGCTACGCGCAGGGCGTTGGTGGTGCCGATGTTACCGGAGCCCGCCTTGCGAATGTCGGTGTGGTTAAACACGCGGCCCAAGATCAGGCCAAACGGAATCGCTCCGATAAAGAACGAGACCACGGCGCAGATGGCGGTCAGCAGAATCGGATTATGCATCCTTTTGCTCCTTCTTCCTAAAGAAGAGTCGAATGGGCGTGCCGGCAAAGTCGAAGGTCGAGCGCATGCGGTTCTCCACGTAGCGCTGGTAGGTGTCGTTGACCAGGTCACTGTGGTTGACGAAGAACGTGAACGTCGGCGGGTTGACGCCCGTCTGGGTCACGTAGTGCATGCGCAGGCGGCGCTTGCCGTCCACCACGGTATGACCGAACTCGCGCAGGTCGGTGAGGAACGCGTTGAGGCGCGAGGTGCTAATCTTCTGCGAGCGCGTCTTTTCGGCGGCGTCTACCATCGCCCAGATCTTCTCGACGCTGCGGCCGGTGAGAGCAGAGATGCGCAGGTACTGGGCCCAGGGAGCCATGACGCCCAGACGGCGGTCGATGGTCTCCATGCAGGCCTCGCGCTTACGGTCGTCGTCGAGCAGATCCCACTTGTTGAGCAGCACAACGATGGCGCAGCCGCGCTCGATGGCAAGACCCATGACCTTCTGGTCCTGCTCGGTAACGCCCACGGAGGCGTCGACGACGAGCAGCGCCACGTCGGCGCGGTCGATGGCGCGCAGGCCGCGGACCATGGAGTAGTACTCGATATTCTCGTACACGGTGCTCTTCTTGCGGATGCCCGCGGTGTCGACCATGCGGTAGTGCTTGCCGTTGCGCTCCACGACGGTGTCGATGGCGTCGCGCGTCGTGCCGGCAATGTTGGACACGATAGAGCGGTCGGTGCCTAGGATGCGGTTGAACAGCGAGGACTTGCCGGCGTTGGGGCGGCCGATGATGGCCACATTCAGCGCGTCGGGGAACTCATCGGCGACCTCGTCCTCTTCCTCCGGAAGCAGGGCCACGATATCGTCGAGCAGGTCGCCCGTGCCATGGCCATGCAGGGCCGAGAGCGGCGTGGGCTCACCGATGCCGAGCGAATAAAACTCCCAGATACTGTCGTTCTCGCGATCAGGGTTGTCGAGCTTGTTCACCAGCAGAAAGACCGGCTTGTCGCAGCGCTTGAGCATGCGGGCGACCGATTCGTCCTCCTCGGTGACGCCAGTTCGGCCGTCGACCACAAACAGGATGACGGCAGCTTCCTCGGCCGCGGCGAGCGCCTGGTCGCGGATGGACGTGGCAAAGACATCGTCGCTCTTGAGCGGCTCGATACCGCCCGTGTCGACGATGGTGAACTCACGACCGTTCCAATCGGCCGTGTGATACGAGCGGTCGCGCGTGACGCCGCGGGACTCGTGGACGATGGCGTCCGAGGTCTGGGCCAGGCGGTTAACGAGCGTGGACTTGCCCACGTTGGGGCGTCCGACGACGGCGACGATAGGTTTCATCTGCTCTCCTTTAATGGGTAGGGTCAGCGGGAATAGTTGAATTGGCGGGCGTTATGCCAAGGATGTGCTCCAGGGTATCGAGCAGCTCATGCGGCATGGTCGACACCACATGAACCTCGGCGCCGCGACTGGTAAGGCTTGCGAGTAAATCGTCACGATGATACTCGTCAAGCGTCATGCCGTCAGCGTTGAACATGAGCTTAGGCACAAAGAGCATAACCCCCGACAGATCTTGGGGCAGCTGCTCCAGAATGTCACACGCGACGATGAGGCCGGTCACGTCCACGTTGCCGCCAAAGTAGCGGTTCTTGATGGCCGTGACAGTGCCGGCGAGTCCCTGGGGTGACTCCACAAAGCGCGCCACCGTGTCGCGCGCGCTGGCGCCGGAGAGGCACAGCAGGTGCTGGCTGCGGGCGGTTATGGCCTCGCGGACGCGGGCCAGTCGCTTGGCATCGGTAGCCAGCACATCGTCGGTCTCGTCCAGATACGAGCGGATCATGCCGATGCCGTCGTAGTACTGCGGGTAACCGTCGTAAAAGTCCGCCTCGGGAGGATCGATGCCGGCGTCCAGATAGAACTCGTCGCTCATCTGGAAGGTGTGGCGGCCAAAGCGCTCGTAGGCTCGATCCTGGTAGGGACGGATCATAGCGATGGTCTCGCGCGCTAACCCGGGCTTGTCGCTGTAGGACCAGCTAAAGCGGTTTTGGTGCTTGGTAAAACCGAGCGGCACAATGCCCAGGCTGGTGATCTGCTCATGTTCCTCGCAGTAGCGCAGGGTCTTTTCCAGCTCCTCGCCGTCGTTCATGCCGGGGCACAACACGATCTGCGCGTGAATCTCGATGCCGGCGGCCATGATGGCCTCGAGTACGTCCATGCCTCGCTGGGCGTTGCGGCCCATCATACGACGGCGGACGTCGGGGCTCACGGCATGGACCGACACGTTCATGGGGCTCATGTTGCGGGCGATGACGTTTTGAACATCTTCGTCGGAGAGGTTCGTGAGCGTGACAAAGTTGCCCTGCAAAAAGCTCAGGCGGTAGTCGTCATCGCGAATATAGAGCGTGGAGCGACCGCCCTTGGGCAACATGGTCATAAAGCAGAACACGCAGGCGTTAACGCAGGTACGCATGCCATCAAAGATGGGGCCATCGAACTCCAGGCCCCAGTCCTCGCCGGGAAAGCGGTCGAGCTCGACGGGGGTGACGGTGCCGTCGCGTGGATCGAATACCTCCAGATCGACGGTGTCGTCGTCGGCTTCCCAAAGCCATACGATCATGTCGGTGAGCTGCTCGCCGTTGACCGTGAGCACGCGCATGCCCGGTTCGATACCCACATCCCATGCGGGCGACTCGGGACGCACGTTCTTAACGAGCGCGCCCTCACCCGGCTCGGGGTCGCGGCTGCGCCCGTAATCGGCCACCTCGGCGGCGTATGCGGGTACGGTCTGGTCCATGGTTAGCGGCAAAGCTCCTTGATGCGCGCGACGGCGCGTTCGATGTGTTCTTGCGGGGTGGAGGCTCCGGCAGTGATGCCGATGTGGCGAGCGTCGGTAAACCACGCGGCCTGGAGCTCGGAAGCTTCCTCGATATGATGCGTGCGCTCGCAGACGTCAGCGCAGATCTGTGCCAAGCGGCGGGTGTTGCCCGAGTTCTTGCCGCCCACCACGACCATGCAGTCGCAGCGGTTGGCAAGTGTGGCTGCTGCCTGTTGACGCTCACTCGTGGCGGCGCAGATGGTGTTGATCACACGTAGCTCCTGCACGCGCGGGGTGATAGCGGCCACGACCTCAGCGAGGTTCTGCGCGGTCTGGGTGGTCTGCACAACCAGACCCACCTTGCCCTTGAGCGATAGGGCATCGGCGTCGGCGGCACAGCTCACGACCTGCGCGTCATTGCCGGCGTGGCCTAGAATACCCTCGACCTCTGGGTGGCCCGGCTCGCCCACGACGATCACGCGGTAGCCTTCGCGCACCAGGCGCTCGGCCGCCACATGGACCTTCTTCACGTAGGGGCAGGTGGCGTCGACCACGGTAAGGTCGCGCTTGCGGGCAGCATCGATCACCTGCGGCACCACGCCGTGGGCGCGGATGATCACGGTGCCCGATGCGGCATCGTCCAGGGTATCGGCCAGACCAACGCCTGCCTCGGCGAGCTCGCGTACCACGATGGGGTTATGGATGAGCGGACCCAAGGTATGGACCTGATTGCACTCCCCTGCCTGCGGCGCAGCGGCCAGCGCCATATCGAGCGCACGCTGTACGCCGTAGCAAGTGCCGGCGTGGGCGGCGATCTCGATGGTGGGCGCGCCGTCCTGGTCGGACGCGGTCACGGCAGTGTTCGTCACGTTCTCGCTCATGGCTAGAACCTGCCCGGATGCTCGGCGCACAGTTCGTCGCGCATGGCGTATACGCGGCTCATGGCCTCGGACTCAAACCAGGCCAGGCGCTCCGTACGCTTAAGCCCGGCCGGCGCGTCCGAAAGTGAGACGGCCTTGCCGGCACGGATCCAGCACTTCTTGGGACGCATGAGCCTTTTGCCCGCGGGCGTGATGTCGGACCAGCCGCAGATGGCGAGCGGGTTGACGGGCGCCTTGCCCATCTGAGCGATGAGCGCAAAGCCGCCGTGGACCTCGGGCTTGATCTCGCGCGAGCGGATGCGCGTGCCCTCGGGGAAGATCAGGACGTCCTCGCCGCGCAGCAGCGCATGCTGGGCGGCGCGCAGGCACTTCATATCGGCGGTGCCACGCTCGACAGGAATGCCGCCAACGCGGCTAAAAGCCCAGCGCACAATCTTGCTCTTGGCGAACTCGGACTTAAAGATGGGGCGAATGCGGCGGCCGCCAAAGAATAGCGCCGTCTCCACGGCCAAGAGCTCAGCCATCGAGGTGTGGTTGCAGATGACCACGCTGCCGCGGCCTTCCTGGCGCTCAAACAGCAGGTCAGCGTCCTCGACCTTCCAACGCCACATGAGCTTGGAGAAGGCCCAAAGGATGGCCATGACTACGACGACGGCGCCGCGGATGAGCGCTGGGAACTCTGCGTAGGGGGCGTTGTAATAGTCCTCGGGCGTCTGCTTAAACAGGCGCATGGGCTACCTCCTTTGGTTGATGAGGCCCTCGATAATGCGGACGACCTCGTCGATGGTATGGGCGGTGGAGTCGACGTGCACGGCGTCCTCGGCGGGCACGAGCGGGGCGACCTCGCGGCTGCTATCAAGCTTGTCGCGCTGCTTGAGGGCGTCGAGGGTATCGTCGACTTCGGTCTCGAGCAGCGCGGGCGTGAGCGGCTGAGCATCGTTTTGGTGACGCTGCAGCACGCGGCGGCGGGCGCGCTCGCGCGGGTCGGCGGTCAGGAAGACCTTGACCTGCGCGTTAGGGAACACGACGGTTCCGATGTCGCGACCCTCGGCCACGATATCGCGGTCCTCGGCGGCGCGGCGCTGATGGATGAGCATGGCGGCGCGCACGCCCGGGTAGGCCGAGACTTTGGACACGTTGGCGTCGACCTGCGGGGTGCGGATGGCGGCCGAAGCGTCCTGGCCGTCAATGGTCAGGCGCGTGTCCTCGCCGGTGCCGTTAGTAAAGCGAATCTCGATCTGCTCGGCGAGGGCGTCGATGGCCGCCTCGTCGTCTAGATCGATGCCGCGGTCGAGCGCGGCGAAGGTGACGGCGCGATACATGGCACCCGTGTCGAGCTTGTTAAAGCCAAGCTGGCGGGCGATCTCCTTGGCGATAGTGGACTTGCCGGAACCGGCGGGGCCGTCGATGGCGACGATCATGCAATGCTTCCTTTCGATGGTTGACGTGCTGGTATGGTTCGCGGGCGCTGGGGGCACGGCGGGTTGTCTAGCCCGTGTAGCGCTCGCGGTAGGTGTTGCGCTTGGGTGCGGAGCCGTGGCTACCGTGGTGACGCGTGCGACTGGCGGGCGTGTCTTGGGGCTTGCCGCCGTTTCGCTTGTCGATCGCCTGCTTGGGCGGGATGCCACCGGCCTTGAGGATCTGCACCTCGCGGTCGGTGAGCTCGCGCCACGAGCCCTTGGCCACGCCCCCGAGCTCAAGGCCGGCAAAGTTGCAGCGGTGCAGGCGGATCACCGGATGGTGAATCTTGCTCAGCATGCGCTTGACCTGGTTCTTGCGCCCCTCGCGGATGATGACCTCCACGGCGGTGGTACCGGGCTTTACGCCTTGCGGAGCCACGGCCTCTGCCTCGCGTGCGGTGATGATGCGGCAGATAGCCGGCTGGCACAGACCGTCGTCGAGCTCGATGCCGCGACGCAGCGGCGTAAGATCGTGGTCGGACAGCTGCCCGTCCACGAGCGCCTGGTAGGTCTTGTAGACATGCTTGCTGGGGTGCAGCAGGTCCTGCGATAGGTCGCCGTCGGTGGTAAAGAGCAAAAGGCCTGTGGTGTCGCGGTCCAGGCGACCCACCGGGAAGAGCCCCGGATAGCGGTCGCGCGGGACCAGGTCTGCCACGCAAGGGCGCTCTTGCGGATCGCTCATGGTGGTGAGGTAGCCGGTCGGCTTGTAGAGCATCAGGTACACGGCGCCCTGGTTGAGCTTGACGGGCATGCCGTCAAGCTCGATATGGTCGCGGTCGACATCGACCTTGGTGCCCAGCTCGGTCGCGACCTCGCCGTTAACGGTCACGCGTCCGGCGGTCATCAGGTCCTCCGACCCGCGGCGGCTCGCCACGCCCGCGCGCGCCAAAAAGCGCTGCAGGCGCATGGTGTGCGGGTAGACAGGCTGGGCGTCGGCAGCGGGTACTGCGTTACCCATGGCGCGCGTCTCCCCTACTTCGTTAGTCCTCGTCATGTAAATCCTCCGAGGTCTTGTCGACGACCAGGGTCTCCAAGTCCTCGACTGCCTCAACATCTTCAAGATCGGTATCGAGCAGTTCGCGCTCTTCGTCCAGGTCCTCGGCCTGCTCCTCGAGCGTGGACTGAATGCTGCGGCCGCTCAGGCGCTCGCGGATAAACTGACGCGACTGCTCGTCGGGGGCAAACTGCTCCAGATCGGGCAGATCGCGGGTGGAGCGCAGACCGAACTTTTCCAAGAAGGCGTTGGTCGTGCCGTAGATGATGGCTTGACCGCGCTGGGGGTCGCGTCCGAGCTCGCGCACCAGACCTTTGTCCACGAGCGACGCGATGACGCCGTCGGAATTGACGCCGCGGATGCCCTTGACCACCTCGCGCGTCACGGGCTGGTGGTATGCGATGACGGCCAGTGTTTCGAGCGCGGCCTGCGACAGCTTTTGCGTGTCCCAGCTCAACACATAGGCCTCGACCACGTCGTGGTAGGCGGGGTGCGTAAACAGGCGCCAGCCGCCGGCGACCTCACGCAGCTGAAAGCCACGGTTGGCCTCCTCGTACTCAACCTTGAGCTCGGCGAGCAGCGATGCGCACTCGCCGGGGGCGATATCCAGTGCGCCGGCGAGCGCGGGCGCACTCACCGGGTCGCTCGACACCAGCAGCAGCGCCTCGAGAGCGCCTTTGAGGCTGTTTGCCTCCAGCGTGGAAAGGTTCGACATACTAGCGTCTCCTATTCGGTGAGCTCGGGGCCCTCGCCGGGCACGTATGCCTCGGCGCCCTCGACGCGGTTGATTTGAATAGTTCCAAAGATCTCGTCCTGGCTCAGTGTAAGAGAGCCGCGCTTGGCGAGCTCGAGCATGGCCAGGAAGGTGACGACAAGCTGTTCGGTGGTGGCAACGCCGTCCAACAGCTCGCGGAAGGTGCAGGTTTGGTGAGCCATGGTAAAGCGATCGACCGAGGCCACCGTCAGGTCGAGCGGCACGCGATGCGGTGCCACGTGCTCGGCTTCCAGCAGGAAAGTCTGGCGCTTGCCGTCCAGGTCGGCGCAGATGACGGCGAGGCCGCGCAGGGTAATGCCGGCCAGGTAGTCGGGCATAAGGCCCAAGAACTCGGGGTCGGGGCCGGCCACGCGCGGATGCATGCGGCTTTCGGCCTGCATGCGGGCGCCAAGTGCCGCCGCCGCGCCTTTAAACTGCTTGTAGGCAATCAGGCGCTGGATCAGGACCTCGCGCAGGGCATCGCCGTCGAGGGCACTGAGTTCCTCAAGGTCTTCGTCGAACTCGTCATCGTCGTCATCAGCTTTGCGCGGGGCTTCCTGCGGCACCAGCGAGGCGGCCTTGATGTCCAAAAGGGTTGCCGCGACCAGCAAAAAGTCGCTCGCCACGTCCAGGTCCAACGCCTCGATGCGCTCGGCCTCGGCAAGGTACTGCTCGGTCACCTCGCTGATGGAGATGGCGCCGATATCAACTTTTTGGCGGGTTACCAGCTGCAGCAGCAGGTCGAACGGTCCGCTGTAGACCTGCGTCGACACGCGATACGACATCTTCGACCTCCTTTGACGGCGCCTTCGCGGCGCGGTTTGGGTGCATGTTGCGACCGTTTTGCGCGGTCGACCTGTAAGTTTACCTTAGATGCCGGCGATTGCGAAGTTGAGCAGCTGCTCAGCAAGCGGATACACGGTAACGTCGAAATAGCGGCCGATCACGTCGATGCCGGTCCACATGGGCAACAGGTACAGAACCAGGATGAGGATGGGCATGGCGTATTGCTGCAGACGGTAATAGTTGTTGAGCGCCTTGCCTTTGAGGAACGGCACGATGATCGACGAGCCGTCGAGCGGCGGGATCGGGATGAGGTTGAAGAACGCGAGCGACAGGTTGACCACGATAAAGGTGGCGCCGAAGTTCATGATCTGGGACGCCACGGCAAAGGACATGCTGGTGTAGAGGCTGCCATATGCCGCGTGCATGAGGGCGGCAGCGAGGCACGCGAGCGCGATATTCGATGCGGGGCCGGCTGCGCTCACCAGGACCTCGTCGCGCTTGGGGTGTTTGAGGTTGTTGAGGTACACGGGCACGGGCTTGGCGAAGGCAAACACGGGACCGCCGGCCGCGAGCATGAGCAGCGGCAGGATGATGGTGCCAAACGGGTCGATATGGTTGAGCGGGTTGAGCGAGACACGACCGCGCGATCGGGCCGTCTTGTCGCCGAGCGCCCAGGCTGCGGCGGCGTGCGCACTCTCGTGGATAACGATGCCCACGATGACGGCGACGGCGCTGGCAAGCAGGTTCATGAGGTAGCTGCTGGACATATCGCTCCCCTAGCGGACGCGGCGCGAGGCGCGCGTGAGCAGGTAGTCGATCACAAACAGGATTACGGCGACGATGGCGTAATCCAGGCGGAACACACCGCCAAAGGGCGACGTGATGACGCCATAGCCGGCGATAGCGCTCGGCAGTGCGCGCGAAAGCTCAACGACGAAGCCTACGATCTGCAGCTTGGCGGTGAGGCCGCTAAAGCACAGCAGCACGGTCATCGCGCTCATAAAGATGCCGCAGATGCGACAGGCGATGGCGATGATGCTCATCGCCACGGCAGTGGCCTTACGAGAGTTCACGCGCGGTCTCCTCTTCGATCTGGCTGGAAAGCTCCAGCCATTCGTCCTCGAGCTTGGGCAGCTCTTGCTTAAGGCCGTTATATTCCCCCAGCGCGGCGTTGAACTTATCCTGATCGGCATAAAGCTCTTCGCTGGCCATCAATTCCATAAGCTCGTCATAGCGGGCACGCTTTTTGTCGAGCTCTGCCTCGATCTTCTTGAGCTGGTTGCGCACGCCCTTGAGCTTTTTGTTGAGCGCGGCGCGGGCCTGAGCCTCGGCACGCTTTTGCTCCTTGGTCTTCTTGCCCTCGGCAGGCTTAGGCGCCGCGGCGGGGGTGTCGGCCTGGGCGGCGCTAGCTTTGGTGGACTTGGCCGTGGCCGGCACACTCTCCCCTGCCGCCTCGGCGGCGGCGCGGGCTGCCAGGTCCTCGCGCTTGTAGAGGTAGTAGTCGTAGTCGCCGTCATAGACCGTAACCTTGCCATCGCGGATGTCGATCACGCGGTTGGCAACGGCGCGTACCAGGTGCTCGTCATGGCTGATCAGCACGATGGTGCCGGGGAAGTTTTGCAGGGCGTTCTCGAGCATGTCCACCGAGTCGATGTCCAGGTGGTTGGTAGGCTCGTCCAGGCACAAGAGCGCCTCGGGGGCCACGAGCATCTTTGCCAGGGCCAGACGCGCCTTTTCACCGCCGGAGAGGACGCGTACCTGCTTTTCGATTGCGTCGTTGTCGCTAAACAGGAAGGCACCCAGCAGGCTGCGCTGCTGCGGCACGGTCCACTTGGGCGTGACGGTGTCGATCTCTTGCAGGACGGTGTTGGACTCGGTCATGCCCTCGAGCGCGTGCTGGGCGTAGTAGGCGACGCCGACGTTGGTGCCCAGATCGCGGGTGCCGGTGGTGGGCGGCTCCAGGCCGGCGAGGATCTTCATGAGCGTGGACTTGCCGGCGCCGTTGGGGCCGACGAGCGCCACGTGCTCGCCGCGGTAGAGCTTGAGGTCGATATCGCTGTAGATGTGCTTGTTGCCGTAGGACTTGGAGACGCCCTCCAGGCCCACGACCATGTCGCCGGAGCGCGGCGGGTCGGGGAACTTAAAGTCGATGTGCTTGTGGCCCTCGGGTAGGATGACAAGCTCCTTTTTGATCTGCTCGATCTTGCGGATGCGCTCCTGGGCCTGGGCGGCCTTGGTGGGCTTGTAGCGGAACTTGTCGACGAAGACCTGCATGTGGGCGATGTCGCGCTCCTGGGCGGCACGCTTGGCGCGCATCTGCTCCAGGTTGTCCTCGCGCTGCTTGAGGTAGCTGCTGTAGTTGCCAGTGTAGGTAGTCACGCGACGGTTTTCGAGTGCGGCGACGTGGTCGACGCAGGCGTCCATGAAGGCGCGGTCGTGGCTGACGATGAGGACGGCACCGTCGTAGTTGGCGATAAAGCCACGCAGCCACTGGACGCTCTCGAGGTCCAGGTGGTTGGTGGGCTCGTCCAGAAGCAGCAGGTCGGGGTGGCGCAGGAAGAGCTTGGCCAGCGCGATGCGCATCTGCCAGCCGCCCGAGAACTCGGAGCACGGGCGCTCAAAGTCGGTGACCTTAAAGCCCAAGCCGGACAGGATCTTGCGGGCGTTGCTCTCGAGCTCGTAGCCGCCCAGGTGCTCAAAGCGGTCCTGGACCTGGCCGTACTCGTTGAGGAGGGCGTCGACGTCCTTGCCCTGCTCGGAGAGTTCGGTGATCTGGGCCTGCAGCTCGTTGGCGCGCTCGCCCATACGGCGGATTTCCTTGGCGGCGGCCATGACCTCGGCAAGGATGGTGGTGTCCTTTTGCTCCAGATTAGTTTCCTGCTCTAGGTAGCCAACCTGGCAGTCCTTGGCGTACTGGACCTGGCCGGAGTCGGGGCTGTCGATGCCCATGATGATTTTGAGCATGGTGGTTTTGCCGGCGCCGTTGGGTCCCACGAGCGCGAAGCGCTCGCCGAGGTTGATCTGGAAGGACGCGCCGCTAAAGAGGACGCGTGCGCCGAAGCTTTTTTCGATCTTGTCGACCAGGAGGATCATGCTGCCGCCTTTGACCTTGTGTTCCTATATGAAAAAAGGCCCCAACTTGCGTTGGAGCCTCATTCAATGCTCGGGTGGAGACGAGGGGGATCGAACCCCTGACCTCTTGACTGCCAGTCAAGCGCTCTCCCAGCTGAGCTACGCCCCCGTGCGAAGAAGTACTATACGGGAACTCCCCCGCCGATGCAAGGACAATTTTGGAAAATTTCTCAGTCGCGGCGCGTGCCGCCATCCGCCCAACGCCCGTCTTGCCGGCGCCAGGCCCATTGCCGGGGCCAATCGCGCTCCCGCCGACCCGGCGATTTCAAAACCATGCCGGTTTACGGGGCCAGGCCGGGAACCCCCGAGCATGCCGTAATCGGTAAAATCAAAACCGCAGGTAGACGACTTGCGCATTCCGTGAAATGCAGGGCATGGACGGCCGGCCCGGGTCCAGCCCCGTAATCCGGCATAGTTTTGAAATGACATTAATTCACTAACAGGCAAACTAGGTAGTTCTAGCGCCTTGTCGCCGGCTAATTTCCGATTTCCAACCAGTTGCATAAAACATTTGCTCGCAGTCTCGTCTCGGCGCACTTCATTGCCTCAGTTTTTGCTTTATAGCGAATCCCTAAACGGTCGCAGACACTTCTGACGATGGTGTCTAGCTGCTTTGAATCGTTGAGCATATCGTGAGTCACCAGGAATACATCGAATCCCATGCTCTGCAACGCAGTCATGCGTTCCGCATCGTGGTCAAGTATTGCACCTGAGCCATGAATGACTTCACCTTGGATTTCGATAATTGCTCCTTTCATAAGAATCGGATTTACGATCACGATGTCGCCATAGCAAACCTTTTGACCTGCGATGCTTTGGGCTGCCACGGATAGAGGGGTTAAATCGTTGAGGTACACGTATCTGAATCCTGAACCACCTAGACGTCGAGAACGGCTTAGAAGCAGGACCCCCGCGACCTCGAGTGGTGATGCAGCAATGCCGATAACCTGCTGAGCGGCATCATAAAACTGCTTTCCCCACATTTGACTTTTGACCTTGTCGGCGAAACGATGCAGGTCGCTCAGTTCGATGAGCGGTTTTCTCATCCAGAGAGAAGTACCTTTGAGTTTCGTAACCTCTCTTCCATCTTCACGTTTGCTCGTTTGGCTATCATTATCTGGGTCCTTAACGGTTGCGCGGGCATAAACTCGTTTCCAAGGAACCTCGTCTTCGCCCTCTCTTAGTTCGAACAAATCCTGCGTGCTGGAATTGCGATTCTCCTCTACCGCCATTTTTAGCTGCATTTCGGCAGCGGGAGCCGGCTCGAAAACAGAAAACCAGCCGCAAAGTTCGTACATGGCCAGTACGAGATCTATTTGGGACACAAAGCGTGTCATAGTAAATAACGTGTTAAGTGGATTGGTGACACTAAAGCCTAAATGAGTGTCGATTGTTGTGCCGGCATCCGATGCCCCTTCCCAGCGAATAGTAGAGCGCAATCCCGAGTGGTGATTACAACAACCTGGCGAAGCAACGGCGATGATCGGGGTCTTGAGGACTTCGGTTACGAAAGGGGCTTGGGATAGAGCTCGCCAGCCGTCTTCAGAGTTGGGCAGGCACGGGTAGAGATCGCGCACCTGCGGCGGGCAGCGCCAATAGCGGAATGCAGTGTTTGCGCAGACGATTTCGTCCATTTGCGCCTCCCCTGGTATCGGTCGTAGGTCGTGCGGATTGCGGGTAAGGTCGATTATCTACTGGCGCATCATGTGGGTAAGTACGGGAAGCTGACCAAACACTGACCAAAAGCTTGACGCAATCCGTTGAATAACCGCCATAGGCATAAACGCGCTGGTACAAGCTGTGAGCCAGCGGTCTCTGTCTCCACAA
>CAJJTG010000012.1 GCA_905194675.1 uncultured Collinsella sp.
TGGCCCTGCATGAGAACGCCTTTGCGACCAAGCCCGATCCGTATATCTCGCAGCTCGTTGCCCCTGTCTTCCCGGGCTGCCATGCTCCGGTCGATGCGCAGGTCACGGTTGCATCGGGCGTGTTTGAGCGTGCTGCCGCGGTTGCCTCGGACCTCAACGCCCAGCTTATCGCTACTGCCGCGACACGTCCCGGCCGTTGCCTTGAGATTGGCGCTGGTCGCGGCACTAAGACCTATGTGATGATGTGCCAGGCCAAGCGTGCTGGGTATGAGCGTCAGCATACCGCGCTTGATCTGCACGATCGCAAGTGCGATCAGAATCTCGCGCGCCTACATAAGGCGGGTATCTCAGGTGTTCGTACGGTGTCGGGCGATGCCTGCGAGCTCAATGAGGTGCTCACGTCGTTTGATGCCATGCTTGGCGAGCCTGCCCTGTTCGACACAGTCTTTATCGATGCGCCGTGCTCTGGCACCGGCACCATGCGCCGTCATCCCGAGATTCCGTGGCGCCTGACCGAGATCGACGTTACGACCGAGTTGCCCCGCCTGCAGCTGACGATGCTCAAGGAAGCAGCCGCGCGCGTGGCTGCCGGTGGTGAACTTATCTATGCTACCTGCTCGGTTTTTGATGAAGAGAACACGCAGGTCGTTGATTCTTTCCTGGCTTCTCCCGAGGGCGCCGGCTTTACCGTGGCGCCGCTCTCCGAAGCCCAGATTCTGCAGCTGCCTGAGTACGACCACGCCAAGAGCCTCGTCATGCTGCGCCAAAACGCTCGAGGCCTCTTCCAAAGCGTGCCGGTAAACGCCGACTCCTACGACGGCCACTTCTGTGCGAGACTGGTCCGCAACTCATAGAGCTACCCATAGCGCAAAGAAATAGCCCCGCGATCGGTTTCGGTCGCGGGGCTGCTTGGTTTCTAGTGGTTGTGTGGGCAGTTGGCGCAGCAGCCGCTGGTGGCGCTGGTGCTGGAGCCGCCACTGCGCTGGTCAGTGTTGTAGAAGCCGCTGCCCTCAAACTTGATGCCGCTGGCCGAGAACGTCTTGGCTGCCGGAGCGCCGCAGTTCGGGCACACGACCTCGGGGGTCTCGGACATGGGATGCTCAACCTCAAACACGTTGCCGCAGCTCGAGCACTTGTAATCGTAGCGCGCCATAATACTTCCTTTTCAGCACAAAGCGGGCAGATCGCTCTGCCCGCATAAATTCAAACAGCTGTAACTGTACCCTATATCGGGGGTTTTATCACGCTTCGCCCCAGAATCTATGGGTGTTGCGCAGGAGCTGTGCAGTTTTGCCCTCGGCGGCCGCAACGTCGGCCTCATCGGCCTGCCAGGTCCAGTTGCCCGTGGCGACACCCGGTACGTTCATGCGTGCATCGTCGCCTAGCCCCAGTACATCCTGCAGCGGCATCATCACAAGCGGAGCGTCGCTTGCCAGCGCGTCGCCCATCAGCTTGGCCGCCACCTCAACACCGCTCGGCTCGTCGCCGCCCGCGAAGGAGCGCGTGCACCAACCGGCGAGCGTCGACGTGTCGTGCGTCGAGGTGTACAGAATCTTGCCCGGCGTGGGGTGCACGCCGCAGCGGACGTCGTAATCGCTAAACTCAAGCACATCCATACCGGGGAAGCCGCAGGTCGAAGCCATGGCGCGAACACCGGGCGTCAGGTAGCCTAGGTCCTCGGCGATAAAGTTGAGCGGCCCCAGCTCGTCATAGGCAGTCTGGAACAGATCCTTGCCCGGACCCGCCAGCCAGCGGCCGTCGGCGCAGGCCTTGCCTGCGGGAATGCTAAAGTAGCTGTGGAATCCCAGGAAGTGGTCCAGGCGCACACGGTCGTAGAGTGAGAACGCGCGACGCAGACGGTCCATCCACCAGCGGTAGCCGTTCTCCTTCATATGACCCCAGCGGAACGTCGGGTTGCCCCACACCTGGCCCTCGGGCGCAAAGTTGTCGGGCGGTGCACCGGAGATCTCGATTGCCTTACCGGTATCGGACAACCAGAAGTTCTCGGGTTCGCTCCACGCATCGGCCGAATCGTCCGAAACGTACATAGGAATGTCGCCGATAACCTCGATGCCCTTCTTGTGCGCATAGTTCATGAGCTCGCACCAGGCAAGGTCAAAGCGGTACTGCATGTACGCCTGCAGCTCTGCCTCGTCGTGGAAACGCTTGTCGTCAATCAGATGCTCGTTGTAGCGCGCGACATCGGCCGGCCAATCGTGACGCGATTCACCTTCAAAGTACTTCTTGACGGCCATGTAGACGCAGTACTTCTCGAGCCAATCGGCGTTGCGATGTTTAAACGCCGTGTAGAGCGGGTCTGCATCCTCGCCGCCACGGGCCTTCCAAGTCTCAAAGTCGGCCGCCAGTTCCACTTGGCTCTCGGGCAGCAGGTCAACATTGCCCGCAAAGGCCGAAGGCCCAGCGTAAGGGGAGCGGAAGAAGTCCGTCGGGTTGACAGGCAGGACCTGCCAGTAGCGCATGCCCATAGCGGACAGATGGTCGATAAAGCGACGCGTGGGTGCGCCGATCGTGCCGGGCTTGCCGTCATCGGTCGGCACCGAGGTGATGTGGCACACGACGCCCGCGCCGTGATCGAGCGGCTCCTGCAGGCGCTGCTCGGCATGGTGATAGATGATCGACGAGCCCAGCGGATACAGATCGAGCGTGACCGTACCGTTGTGGATCTCGCACTCGTGACCGCTGATGACGTCACTCGCGCATTCGCCGAGCGCCGGAATCGTCACGCGGTGCGAATTGCGCAGACTGCGGTTGATGATAACCGTCGCGGACTCGCCATCCTTGCCCGTGCGGTTGTAGGCCAGCACCTCATCGTTGAGCGCGAAGGCCTTGATCTCGCCGTCGATCATAAACGGCAGTGCGCGGCGTACGGCGGAGGCGTTCTTGACAATAGCCAGCGTGTCGAAGTCGTGCAGGTCTTCCTTCAAGGGCAGGGTGCGGCGGTTGCCCGGATCGGTAAGGCCCTCCAGGCCGTACTCGTCGCCGTAGTAGATCGAAGGCACGCCGGGGAAGGTCATCTGCATGAGCGTGGCGAGCCAAAAACGGCTCTTGGCCAGGCCCATCGAGTTCTCGTCCAGACGCCATTTGCTGCGCTCGCACTCGGGCAGCTGCAACTCGTCGGGGCCGCCACCGAGCACCGAGATGATGCGCGGGCGGTCGTGGCTCGACAGCAGGTTGAGCGCGCAGGACAATGCCTCGCTCGGGTAGTTCTCGCGCAGGGTCTCGATATCCTCGGCTGCCTGGTAGGCGTTCTTGTAGCCCATCAAAAAGCCGATGACCATGTCGCGGAAGGGGTAATCCATAGCAGAGTCCAGCTCGGATCCCTGCAGGTAGCGGCGCAGATGGCCGTAGCTAATTTTGTTTGAGGCGTCTTCCCAGACTTCGCCGAGCAACAGTGCGTCAGGCTTTTCGGCAAGTACGGCCTTCTTGATCTCGGCCAGGAAATCGTCCGAAAGCTCGTCAGCGACGTCCAGGCGCCAGCCATGAGCGCCGGCGCGTAGCCATTTACGGATCACGCCGTCCTTGCCCAGGAGCCGCTCGCGTACCAGCTCGGAGCTCTCATTGATGGCGGGCATATTGCCCACGCCCCACCAGCAGTCGTACGAGCCGTCCTCGTGGAAATAAAACGCATCGCGCCACGGCGAATCCTCGCTCTGCCAGGCGCCCACGCCGGGGTAGTTGCCGTAGCGGTTGAAATAGATCGAGTCGTCGCCCGTATGGTTAAAGACGCCGTCCAGGATGATGGAGATGCCCAGCTTCTCGGCTGCCTGGCACAGCTCGGTAAAGTCCTGCTCGGTGCCCAGGATCGGGTCGATCTTGGTGTAGTCGGCCGTGTCGTAGCGGTGGTTGCTCGCGGCTTCAAAGATGGGGTTGAGGTAGATGGCCGTAAAGCCCAGCTCCGCGATGCGGGGCAGGTCTTCCTGGATACCCTTGAGCGAGCCGCCGTAGAAGTCCCAGGTCTTGATGGAGCCGTCCTCGGCGCGCTCGTACACGGGCGGCTCGTTCCAGTCCTCGATCATGCGGCGCTGGATGCCGTTGCGCGGTTTTTTGACCTCGGCCAGCGTGCGCTCGTGCCAGTTTTCGTCGCGGGCATAGCGGTCGGGGAAGATCTGGTACACCATGCCGCGCTCGTACCAGGCGGGGCGGTTCTCGCGGTGCTTATAGACCGTAATCTGGAAGGACGGCACCTCGGCGTAGTCGTAGGTTACGCCCTCGCCGCCGGTGCGACCTTGCGGCGCGCCCAGGCGAACCTCGGGCTGGCCCTCGATATTGCATATAAAGCTGTACCAGATAAGACAGGGCTCGGTGCACTCAAGCTCTACGGTAAATATGCCGTCGCCCTCGTGCGTCATGGGATACAGAGACTCACCGATTTCATCGACCCAGGTGCGTAGCGTAAGTGTTGCCTGGTTGGGGTCGGCATCCTCCAAAATCACCGAGAGGGAAACGGAAGTTCCAGTGGTCACAGCGCCAAACGGAGTGCGAAACTGCGGCAGGCGGCTGTTGTGAATCAATCTCATAGTACGGTCCAGTTCTATACAGTCATGGCCAACGGGCCATGGGCTTAACGCACAGTACTTAAGTATATCGTTGCACTTTAGTTGTATAAACTACAGCCGCTCATTATCGGCGAACGGTTGTCCTAGAAAATCGTTTTACCATCCAAATTATCGCGGCATTCGAAAACGCACATACCGATACTATTTGTAGCCAACCAAAAGTACCCCGGTTTACTACGACAAATTGAATGATCTCAACCACAGTCAATTTGGTGATATTAAAACCGCAGGTAAAAGCATTGCCAATTTCGTAGATTGCTCGTTGTGGTCGGCCGGAGCCATTTTGTCGTAGTAAACCGGCCATCTTTTTAATAGAGAAGTTCAACCAAAAAGAGGGCGCCTGGTTGGGGCGCCCTCTTCTTGGTTGAGGATTAAGTTTTAATCGTCCGGATTAGCGGCGCTTGCGGGTGGCAGTTGCCTTGCGGACGGACGTCTTCTTGGACGGGGCCTTTTCCTCTGCCGGAGCGGCGGGGGAGACTGGTGTCTTCTTGGCGGGCTCGGGCTTGGCCTCTGCCTTCGGGGTTGCCTTGGTCTCAGCCTTGTCCTCGGCGGCCTTCGCCGCCGGCTTGGCCTTTACTGCGGGCTTGGCCTCGGCCTTGGGAGTAGCAGCCTTGGTCGTGGACTTCTTGGCCGTTGTCGTGGCGCGCTTGCGCGTGGTGGTCTTGGCGGCCTGCTTTGCCTCGACAGTTTCCTCGGCCTTGGGCTCGGCGGTCGTCTCCTCGACTTTGGCAGCCGGCTTTGCGGCAGCATTCGTGGTCGTCGATTTCGTTGCCGTGGTCTTCTTGGCTGCCGTTGCCTTCTTGGCGGTCGTGGTCTTGGTCGCGGTCGTCTTCTTGACAGCGGTCTTGGCCGGAGCCTTAGCGGCCGGCTTCGTCTCGGCGGTCTCGGCCTTTACCTCGGGAGCAGCCTCGGCCTCGGCGGCCTTCTTGGCAGCGGCGGTCGTGCGCTTGCGCGTCGTCGTTGCCTTGGCAGCAGTCGTCTTTGCTGCGGCGGCCTTGGTCGTCGCAGCCTTCTTGGCCGTCGTCTTGCGCGTTGTGGCCTTCTTGGCGGCAGGCTTCGCAGCCGGCTTAGCCTCAGCCTCAGGTGCTGCCTCAGCCTTCACCTTAGAATTAGCCTCAACCGGCTTCTCCTCAGCCTTGGGCTCCTCGGCAGCAGCGGGTGTTTCAACAACCGGCTCGGCCTTGGGCTCGGGCTCAGCCGCAGCCTCCACAGCCGCCGGCCTCTCAATCTCCGGGTGCATAAAGAAGTACAGGTCCAGATACTTATCGGCCGAACGCGTCCAGCTAAAGTCCTGGCTCATGGCCTGCGTGACCAGCTGGTTCCAGGCGTCGCGGTTATCCCAGAACAGGCGTGCCGCGCGGAACACGGCGTCGCCCATCTCGTCGCCGTTAAAGTTGCTAAACGAGAAGCCCGTGCCCTCGCCGGTAAACTCGTTGTACGGGATCACAGTGTCCTTCAGACCACCGGTCTCGCGAACAATCGGTAGGGTGCCGTAGCGCATGGCGATAATCTGCGACAGGCCGCAGGGCTCAAACTTCGAAGGCATCAGGAACATATCGGCGGCGGCGTACATGCGCTGCGACAGCGCCGGATCGAACTCGATGCGTGCGGCCATGGTGCCGGGGTACTTGTCCTGGAAGTAGCGCAGGCCGTCCTCGTAGTCGCGGTCGCCGGTGCCCAGCACCGCCACCTGCACGCCGCCGGCCAGGATGCGGTCGAGCGCGTACATGACCAGGTCCATGCCCTTCTGGCGCGTCAGACGCGTGACCATCACCATGAGCGGACGATCGTCGCGAACCTCGAGCCCCAGCTCTTCCTGCAGCTTGGCCTTGCACACGGCCTTACCAGAACGGTCCTCCACGGTGTAGTTGGCGGCAATGCGCTTGTCGGTCGCCGGGTCAAAGCCCGCCACGTCGATGCCATTCAAAATGCCCTGCAGCGCATACGAGCGCTCGCGCAGCACGCCGTCCAGGCCCTCGCCAAACTCGGGCGTCTGGATCTCGCTGGCATAGGTGGGGCTCACCGTGGTGATGGCATCGGCATAGCGCAGCGCGCCCAGCATGTAGTTGATGCTGCAGGCGTCGCAACGCAGCTGCGAGGCGGCCGCCGGAATGTGCGCCACGCCCAGGATGTCCTCCATCACGGTGTCGCTAAACTGGCCTTGGAACGCCACGTTGTGGATCGAGAATACGGTCTTGACGCGGTCGTACAGCGGCAGGCCCTGGTAGAACTCGCGCAAGAACACGGGCGCCAGTGCCGTCTGCCAGTCATTGCAGTGCAGGATGTCACACTCAAAACCGGCCGGCAGGTGCTGCAGACTCTCGGTGATGGCCTTGGAGAAAAACGCGAAGCGCTCGCCGTCATCAAAGAAGCCGTACGGATAGTCGCGCGCAAAGTAGCGCTCGTTGTCGATGAACATATAGGTGACGCCGTCGTGCTCGAGCTTCTCGAGACCGCAGTACTCGTTGCGCCAGCCCAGGCTCACGTAAAAGTCGGCAAAGTGCTCCATCTGCGCCTTGTACTCGTCCTTGATGGTGGCGTACTTGGGCACCATGACGATGACCTCGGCGCCGGCGCGCACAAGCGCCGCGGGCAGCGAGCCCGCCACGTCGCCCAGGCCACCGGTCTTTACAAACGGTGCGCACTCGGCCGAGGCAAACACGATCTGCATCTTTTTGCTGGAATCTGCCATATTGTCTCCCATGTTGCAATTCGAGAATAGCCGCCTGGCGCTAACCGGGCGGCTATTCTACATGTTACGAGCGATGTTGCGGTGCCAACGTTAACGTACGATGGTGGTGTCAGAAGTTAACGGAGCCTTGCCCAGCACCAGGATGTTCTCGGGCGTGCCGCGAAGCTCGGTGTTGGTGGGGACCACGTTGTTCTTGTCCAGAATGGCGTTCTCGACGCGGGCGCCGCTCTTGATGATGCAGCTCTGGTTGATGATCGAGTTGGTCACCGAAGCGCCTTCCTCGACCACGACGCCGCGCGACAGGATCGAGTTGCGCACGGTGCCCTTGATGATGCAGCCGGCCGAGATGATCGAGTTGCACGCGTGGCTGCCGGTCGCATAGCGCGAAGGCGGCACGTCGTGGGCCTTGGTCAGGATCGGGCGCTCGGGGTCAAAGAGCTGGTCGGCCACGGTCTGGTCGAGCAGGTCCATGCTGCGGCGATACAGCGACTTCTCGCTAAACACGCCCACGACCTCGCCCTTGTACTCGTAGCTGCACACGTCGATGTTGCCAAAGTCGCCCTGGAGTGCCTCGAGCAGGTCCAGATAGTCGGCGGCCTGGTAGTGGTCGATGATCTCGAGCAGCGTCTCGCGGTTGACGATGCAGCAGTCCATGGACGCGTTGTCGCCGTACACGACGCCGGCGCTCACGCCCGTCAGGCGGCCGTTCTCGTTAATCTCGAGCTTGGTCTCGTCATCGACGTTGCGCGTGGCCTTGCAGTACACCACGGTCATCTGGGCACCGGAGTTCTCGTGCGCCTCGATGATGGTGTTGAGGTCCATGTTAAAGATGATGTTGGTGCCCATCATCACAACATAGGGCATGTCCGAGCGCTGGAACAGCGTCTTGTTGGAGATGATGTCGCGCAGCAGGAAGCGCATGCCGCCCTTGGTGGTGCCATACGCGTTGCCGGGGACCATGAACAGGCCGCCCTTCTTGCGGTCCAGGCCCCAGTCCTTGCCCGAGCCCACGTGGTCGATCAGCGAGCGGTAGTTACCCGGCATGACGACTCCAACGGTCTTGATGCCGGCATTCATCATGTTGGACAGCGGAAAGTCGATCAGGCGGTAGCGGCCCAAAAACGGAACGGACGCGATGGGGCGGTCCTTGAGCAGGACGCTGCCGTAGGTCGAAGAGTAGTTAGCGGTGATGTAACCGATGGCCTTGCGATTGATCATCGGATCATTCCCCCTTCCCGATAACGACGTCATTTCCAACGACGGCCGTATCCTTGGTGGTATCGACAGAGCCGAGCTTCACGCCCTCTTCGACCGTGGAGTTCTCGCCCAAAATAGCGCGGCAGATGTGCGCGCCGCTCTTAACGTGCGCACCCGGCAGCAGCACGGAGTCCTCGACCACGGCGCGCTCCTCGATGATGACATCGGTCGAAAGGATCGAGTGGCGAGCGGTGCCGTAGATCTTGCAGCCGTTGGAGACTAGGCAGTCGTCCAGACGGCCGTCCGGGCCAATGTAGTGCGGCGGACGCGTGGTGATGTTGGACATAATGGGGAAGTTCTTGTCAAACAGATCGAACTCGGGGTTGTTGCCCAGCAGGTCCATCGAGGTCTCGTGGAAGCTGGCGATAGTGCCGACGTCCTTCCAAAAGCCGTGGAACTCGTAGCTGTACAGGCGCTTGTTCTCGCCGAGCAGCTTGGGGATGATGTCCTTGCCAAAGTCGTGGCTCGAGCGCTGGTCCTGAGCGTCCTCCTCGAGCGCCTCGATCAGCACGTCGGCTGAGAAGATGTAGATGCCCATGGACGCAAGGTTCGAATCGGGTTTCTCGGGCTTCTCGGTGAACTTGGTGATGCGGCCGTCCTCGGGGTCGGTGGTCAGGATGCCAAAGCGGCTGGCCTCCTCCCACGGCACGGGCATAACGCTCACCGTGAGGTCGGCGTTGTTCTCAATGTGCGTCTTGAGCATCTTGCGGTAGTCCATGCGATACAGGTGATCGCCCGAAAGAATCAGAACGTACTTGGGGTCGTTCGCCTTGATGTAGTCGAGGTTCTGCGTAATGGCGTCGGCCGTGCCCGCATACCAGGCGCCGCCGGTCTGCGTCTCGTACGGCGGCAGGATCGACACGCCGCCGTCGCGGCTGTCCAGATCCCACGCCTCGCCGGAGCCCACGTAGGCATGCAGCAGGTAGGGACGGTACTGCGTCAGAACGCCCACCGTGTCGATGCCCGAGTTGGAGCAGTTGGACAGCGAAAAGTCGATAATGCGGAACTTGCCACCAAAGCTGACCGCCGGCTTGGCGATCTTTTGGGTGAGTGCCCCCAATCGGCTGCCCTGTCCTCCTGCGAGGAGCATCGCGATGCATTCTTTCTTACTCATCGATTTCTCCTTCTGTCATCGATGTTCCTAACCCATTAGCGACGGGCGCGGCGCACTGTCACGCCCGTCGAGTAATGCCGTGCGGCAAAGGGAGCTCGCGCGCTTTATGCGTGCCAGATCTCGTCGCGATACTCGCGAATGGTGCGGTCGGACGAGAACCAGCCACTCGAGGCGGTGTTGAGCAGGGCCTTGCGGTTCCAGGTCTCCTGGTCGCCGTAGCTGCCCGTGAGGTTATCCCATGCATCCACGTAGCTACGGAAGTCAGCCATGACCAGGTCGGGGTCGTTGTTGTTCATGAGCTCGTTGTAGATGCTCTCGAAGTTGCCCGAAAGACCCGCAAACGTGTTGTCCTTGAGCTCGTCCATCACGCGGCCCAGACGCTCGCGATCGTTGTTGAGCGTATCCCACGCAAAGTAGCTGTTCGACGCCCAGAGCTGCTCGACCTCGGGGGCGGTCAGGCCAAAGATGGCCTCGTTCTCGCGGCCGGCCAGGTCGGCGATCTCGATGTTGGCGCCGTCGAGGGTGCCCAGCGTAATGGCGCCGTTCATCATGAGCTTCATGTTGGACGTGCCCGAGGCCTCCTTGCCGGCCGTGGAGATCTGCTCCGAGATCTCGGCGGCAGGGTAGATGAGCTGGGCGTTGCTTACACGGAAGTTGGGGATAAAGCAGACCTTCATGACCTCGTTGACGCGGGCGTCGTTGTTAATGACGTCGGCCACGGAGTTAATGAGGCGAATGGTCTCCTTGGCAAAGGTGTAGCTCGAGGCAGCCTTGCCGCTAAAGATGAAGGTCGTCGGCGTCACGTGGAAGTTGGGATCGGCAATGCGACGGTTGTAGATATCCATCACCTTCATGATGTTCATGAGCTGGCGCTTGTAGGCGTGGAAGCGCTTTACCTGAACATCGAAAACGGTGTTGGGGTCAATGACCAGACCGGTCTCGGCCTTAACATAGGCGGCCAGACGCTCCTTGTTGGCGCGCTTGGAGGCGCCCACGGCCTTGAGGAACTCGGTGTCGTTTTGGAACTCTTTGAGTTTCTCCAGCTCAAAGGCGTCCTTGAGCCAGCCATCGCCAATGGCCTCGGTCACGAGCTTGGCGTAGGTGGGGTTAGCCTCGGCAAAGAAGCGACGGTGCGAGATGCCGTTGGTCTTGTTGTTGAACTTCTCGGGCGTCAGGGCATAGAAGTCCTTGAGCACGATGTTCTTGATGATGTCAGAGTGGATCTTGGCCACGCCGTTGACGCTGTGGCTGCAGATCACAGACAGGTTGGCCATGCGAATCTCGCCGTCCCACAGAATGGCGGTCTGGCGCAGACGCTCCTGCCAGCCCTCCTGCGTGGTGTCGAACGACTCGTGCCAACGACGGCTGATCTCGTCGATGATCTGGTACACGCGGGGGAGGAGCTTGGAGAACGTGCCGATGGGCCACTTCTCCAGAGCCTCGGGCAGGATGGTGTGGTTGGTGTAGCTCACGACCTGCGTCACGATGTTCCAGGCGTCGTCCCACTCGAGCTTCTTCTCGTCGATGAGGATGCGCATGAGCTCGGGGCCGCACATGGCGGGGTGCGTGTCGTTGGTGTGGATGGCCACAAACTGCGGCAGCAGCTCCCAGTTTTCGCCGTGCTCCTTCTCAAAGGTGTCGAGCAGGCTGTAGATGCCGGCCGAAACAAACAGGTACTCCTGCTTTAGGCGCAGCAGACGGCCGTGCTCACCGGCATCGTTGGGGTAGAGGATGGCGCTGATGGCCTCGGCCTCGGCGCGCTCGGCATCGGCCAGGGCGTAGTCACCGCGGTTGAAGGCCTCCAGATCGAAGTGCTCCTCGACCGGCTCGGCGGCCCAGACGCGCAGCTTGTTGACGGTCTCGCCGGCATAGCCCACCACGGGGATGTCGTAGGGAACGGCCAGGATGTCCTGCGTGTCCACCGTGCGATAGAACGTGCGGCCGTCCTCCTCAAAGCCCTCAACGCGGCCACCAAACTTGATGGTCACGGCCTTGTCCTGACGACGGACCTCCCAGGGATAGCCGTGGGTGAGCCACTCGTCGGTGGCCTCGACCTGGCTGCCGTTGACGATCTCCTGCTTAAACAGGCCGTAGCGGTAGCGCATGCCGTTGCCGTAGCCGGCAATGCCCTCGGCTGCCATGGAATCCAGGAAGCATGCGGCCAGACGGCCCAGGCCACCGTTGCCCAGCGCCGGATCGGGCTCCTGGTTCTCGATGACGGAAAGGTCAAAGCCCATGTCGTCGAGCGCCTCGGCGACCATGTCGCGCACGCCAAAGTTGAGCAGGTAGTTGTCGAGCAGGCGGCCGATCAAAAACTCGATCGAGAAGTAGTACACACGCTTCTTGCCCTCGGCGGTCACGCGGGCGTCACTCTTGGTGGCAACGGTGCGCGCCTTCTCGGCCACGAGCTTGGCCAGGGCGTTAAAGCGGTCGAGGTCGCTGGCGGCCTCGACGCTCTTGCCGCTAATGCTCATGACGGCATCGCGATAGAGCTCGGTAAACTCCTGCTTGTTGTCGAAGATCTTATTCATACGTTCCTTTCCCCCGGGGATGTTTCTCCCGGAACGGTTATGACTTGAATCCTACGCCTCGTCGGGGCGGGTAATTACAGCTGTAACGGTTTTGTTACGCATCCTTGGCAGACGGCTTAACAGAAGCAGACTTGGCCTTGGTAGCGGCCTTTTTGGCCGTGGTGGACTTGGCCGAAGCCTTGGCAGCGGGCTTGGTAGCCTTCGCCTTAGCTGGAGCCTTCTTAGCAGCCGCGGCCTTGGGCTTTACCGAGGACGAGCGCTTACGCGTCGCCTTCTTGGGCTCCTCAACCACGGGCGGCTTGTAGCTGCTGGGGCCGCGGCGCTTAAGCACTACGCCTGCCAGGCCGGGCACCTTAATCTCAATGGAGTCCATCTGCCCGTTCCAGGGATAGGGCTCGCTCGAGCAGGTGTAGGGTTCCTCGCCGGCATAGCCGCTGCCACCGAACTCTGGACGGTCGGAATCAAAGATGACCTCCCAGTCGCCCTCGCGCGGCACGCCCACGCGGAAGCTCTCGTAGCTCGCCGGGTCAAAGTTGATCAGGATCACCAGGTCGTCATCGACGTCCTCGCCCTGGCGCACAAAGCTCACGATGGACTGCTTGGAGTTGTCCGCGTCGATCCAGGTAAAGCCGTCGTCGTTGTAGCCGCGCTCGTACAGGGCGGGCTCGGCGGTGTACAGGTGGTTGAGCGCCTTGATAAACGCCTGATGATGACGGTGGGTCTCATACTCCTCGGTCAGGAACCACTGGATGGACTCGTAATAGCGCCACTCAATAAACTGGCCGATCTCGTTGCCCATAAAGTTGAGCTTGGCGCCGGGGTGCGTCATCTGGTAGAAGGCCAGCGTGCGCAGGCCGGCAAACTGGCGCCACCAGTCGCCCGGCATGCGGCCGATCAGCGAGCACTTGCCGTGCACGACCTCATCGTGGCTCAACGGGCAAATGAAGTTCTCGGTAAAGGCATACATGATGGAGAACGTGAGCAGGCCGTGGTTGCCGGGGCGCCACGGAAAATCGGTCTGCATGTAGTGCAGGGTGTCGTTCATCCAGCCCATGTCCCACTTGTAGTGGAAGCCCAGGCCGCCGTCCTGCGGCGGATAGGTCACGAGCGGCCACGCGGTGGACTCCTCGGCCATCATCATCACGTCAGGGTAGTGAGCCTCAACAGCGCAGTTGACCTGGCGGATAAACGCGCTGGCATCCAGGTCCTCCTCGGTACCGTACTTGTTGAACTTCTTTTGGCCGGGATCGTCGATGCCAAAGTTGAGGTATAGCATGCTGGACACGCCGTCCATGCGAATGCCGTCCACGTGGAAGTTCTCGAGCCAGTACAGCACGTTGGAGACAAGGAAGGAGCGGACCTCGCCGCGGGCGAAGTCGAACTTGTGCGTGCCCCAGTTGGGGTGAATCTCGTGCTCAAACAGCATATGGCCGTTAAAGGTGGCAAGGCCGTGGGCGTCGGCGCAAAAACCGCCGGGCACCCAGTCCATGATCACGCCGATGCCCGCCTCGTGACACGCATCGATAAAGTGCATGAGCTGCTGCGGGTTGCCGTAGCGCGACGTGGCGGCGTAGTAACCGGTCGTCTGGTAGCCCCAGGAGCCATCGAAGGGATGCTCCATGAGCGGCATGACCTCGATATGCGTGTAGCCCATGTCGCGCACGTAGTCCACGAGCTCCACCGACAGGTCGTCGTAGGTGTAGAACTCGCCACGCTGCGCGGGGAAGGGATCCATGGGACCGGGGTAATTGCCGTACTCGTCCGGCTTGCCCTGCGGCGCATCGCCGTGGCGCTTCCACGAGCCAATATGCACCTCGTAGATGTTCAACGGCTGTGACATGTGATTGTGGCCAGCGCGGCGCTTGAGCCATGCGGCGTCGTTCCACTTGTAGCCATCGAGGGTCCACAGCACGCTCGCCGTTCCCGGAGGGCACTCGGCCTTAAAGGCATACGGATCGGCCTTGTAGAGCTTTTCGCCCTCGTTGGTCTCGATAAGGTATTTATAGAGCTGGCCCTGCTCGGCGCCAGGAATAAAGCCTTCCCAAATAGCGCTCGTATGCACGGGCACCAGCGGGTTGGCTTGTTCATCCCAGTCGTTAAATTCGCCAATGACATGCACGCTCTTTACATCGGGCGCCCAAACGCAAAAGCGCCAGCCGCGCGTACGGTTCTGCGTGTCGGGGTGCGCGCCCATCTTTTCCCAGCTGCGCTCCCACGTGCCGATGCCAAATAGATAGACATCGTCCTTGGTGAGCTCCGGTGCGTGCGGGGCGGCTTTACGGGTTGCGGGCTTTTTAGCCGTTGGCTTTAGCTTTGTATCGCTCACGTTAGATCCCATCATGACGCGGCAGCGTGTTGCCTTGGTGACTAGATGCGAAAGGTCCAAGGCTGCACGAATCGAAGGGACGGCGATAGTTCTATGATTCGTTCCACCTCGCGTGCTCGGTGGAACTTTCGGCAGAAACTACGATAACACCTGTACGTTACTTTTATGAAGGAAAGTGGTTTTAGGGCGGCGTTTAATCGGTAAGCGCCATGTTTAGACCACTGGCAGAATTGCGATGGTAAAACTCTTGACAGTTTTACCAATAAGGGTTTTTTGATTGTTGGTTTGACGTTTGGTAAAACGTTTTTAGCAGGTTGTTTACCATTTGACATCGAAAGGTACATTTATGTCCCAGACCGCCGCTCCCAATGTCGCTTTTATTTTCGATTGCGACGGCACACTGGTTAATAGCACCCCCGTTTGGGCCTATGCCCAGCCCGAGTTATTGCACCGCCACGGAGTTGACGTGACGGTCGACGATTTTGCCCAGTTTGAGCATCTTTCGCTGGAGGACGAATGCCAGGCCTACCACGACACGTGGGGCATTGGCGCGAATGGCGAGGAGCTGTATCGCGAGCTGAGCGAGATTCTGATCGATGGCTACTCCAAGGTGCCGCCACGCGAGGGGCTCCTGGCATTTTTGGAGCAGGCGAAGGCGGCGGGCATTGCCATGTGCGTTGCCACTTCCACGCCGGCCGAGCTGGTGCAGTCCGCGCTCGCAGGTGCCGGGCTCGATGCTTACATGGAGTTTGTTACCACGACGGGCGAGGCGGGACGTTCCAAGCAGTTCCCCGATGTGTACGAGCTGGCGCTGCGCCGCCTGGAGGAGCGTCACGGGTGCAAGTTTGAGCGCGCATGGGTGTTTGAGGACGCCGTCTTTGGCCTAAAGAGCTCTGGGGTCGCCGGCTTTAAGCGCGTGGGTATTTATGACCCGCACGGCCGCATGAAGCGCGACGACGTACGCGCCAACTGCGATATCTTTATCGACAGCTATGAGGGGCTGGATTTAGCTCGCGTGCTTTCGTTTGAGGGATAGGCGAGGGCTGTGGCTTGCAAGGTATTAGTGGTCTGCGGTTCGCCCGTGGTGACGAGCGCGGATTTGTTGCATAGGCTAGCAGGGGAGTGCGACCACGTTGTCGCCGTGGACCGTGGACTCGACGCGCTGCTGGGCGCGGGACTGGGCTGCGACGTGTATGTGGGGGATGCCGACACGGTGAGTGATGCTGGTCGCGCACTGGTCGATGCCGCCGAGGCCTTTGAGGTAGAGCGCCACGACCCCTACAAGGACTACACCGATCTGGCGCTGGCGCTCGATTCCGTCCGCCGTCGCTGGCCGGGTGCCGAAGTGGTTACGACCTGCGCCACGGGCGGCCGTCCGGACATGGCGCTTTCCGTACTGGGCCTGCTCGCAGGCTACGAGGACGCCCCCATCTGGGTTGCCGAGGACGAGACCACGGCCCGCATCCTGCACGGAGGCGAATCGTGGGCCATCGAAGGTGCCGAAGGCAAGACGTTCTCCATAATCGCAATCGCCCCCAACACCGAGGTAAGCGAACACGGACTAGAGTGGGAGCTAGATCACGCCCCGCTGGGCTTGTTAGCCGACACGGGCATCAGCAACGTCGTCAGGTCAACCGCAAAGATTACCGTCCACCAAGGAACTGCAATAGCGTATTTGTTACGTGAGGGTTTTATCGGGACGATGGGTTAATTGACTGATTTTGCCGAAGTCAAAATCAGTCAATTCGGCCCCAGGAAAACCAGTAAGAAAAAGTTTCAACAAAAACCTCTTGCATCCCCGCAAACATTCCCCTATAGTACTACCTCGTCACGGGGGCGTAGCTCAGCTGGGAGAGCGCTTGACTGGCAGTCAAGAGGTCAGGGGTTCGATTCCCCTCGTCTCCACCATCGTTAATGCAAAGGCCTTCGGAATCCCGAAGGCCTTTTTTCATGCGAAAACACCGCGCTCCACAAACCCCACCTACGCCAGCAAAAAGTTGCACAATTTATTTCCCATGTCTGTACATAGTTTGTTAGACAGGCGCAATTACCAGTGCAGCTCGCTGCTCCATTTAGGCATCGGGAACGTCTCCGATCACCGGCAATACCTCAATAACCTGCATCAACGTGAACAACATCCCGAAACAACCCCCTTTAGCACGTCAAATGAACGATATGTTGTCCAACGCAACCCAAATCAGTTTCGCTATCAGCTTGTGCTAGGATACCTAACGTTACATGAGTTCAACTGTGCTCGCGGCTCCAGCAAGTTGCAAAGCGCAGGGTCGATCAACATCCGGCCGTAACGGCGGTGTTAGAAAAACCACGAGCTCCAATATCGATTGCCATGCACGTTTTGTACTTGTTTTTGCGGCTAATTAATTAGTTCGCTTTAGGTAGTGCAATAAGTTTATGTGGCAAACCACAGCAGTCCTACAGCTGTTTGCGTGCGGTCCAGTTTTGTTCCCGCTTGACTGGTTCGCACGCAGCCAGCTGGGGACGCGGTCATTTTGCGATACACGTCCGCGTCTCTAGCAACTGCGCTTATACATACCGTTCACGGTGGGGCAGAGCCACGTGCTTGTCTGACTGGGCTCAGGGTTTGAATATGGAGCGCCTTCGCGCACAAGCGCCCTGGCGAAGCCATACCCAAACCCCGTGAGCCACACGTAAGACAGCAAGGGGGTGGTGCTCGTGTGGTATGTGATCCAGGTCATTAACGGTCGCGAAGACGTAATGCGCGAGCGCATCGAGCGCGTGGTGCCGGCGAGTGCCATGCAAGAGCTCTTTTATCCCCAATATCAAACCGAGATCAAGGTACACAGCGAATGGATCGTCACGACCAAGCCGCTCTTTCCCGGTTATCTCATCTGCGATACGGCAGATCCCCGCACCGTGCAACAGTATCTGCTGCGCATGGACGATTTTGCCCGGGTGCTATCCCAGGACGGTCAGTTTGTGCCGCTAGCAAAAGAAGAGGTCCAGCTTATTGGCGGCTTTACGCATAGGGGAGACCGCGTTGTGCCCATGAGCGAGGCCCTAAAAGACGGCGACCAAGTCGTAGTGACGGCAGGTCCGCTGCTGGGCCACGAAGGCCTTATCAAAACCATTAACAGACGCAAGAGCATTGCTTATTTGGAGCTCGACCTGTGTGGCCGACGCGTAACTACGCGCGTTGGCCTCGCGGTGCTTTCAAACGAGCAGCGCGTCATGCGAAACCTTAAAAAGGCGATCGCCTAGCTGCAGGCGACTGCTTAAAGGAGCAAAGGGGATCCCCGGGCCAGGGATAACGGGATCAACAGGGAAGAGAAGAAGAGTTATGAACACCGAATCCAAGGGCGCAAAGCAAAAGGGGAAGCTGATTGCCTTTGAACCGTATGCGTTGATGGCATATGACATTGTTGCAACTTTTATTGCTGTGTTTGTTGCATCGTGGGGAACGCAGCATTGGGCGACGCTCAGCGGAGCAGCCGGCGCATGCCCGGCTATTCTTGTGCTTGCGCTTGTTAACGTTGTTGTCTTTTGGTTCTTTCATATGTATAGCAGCTTGTGGCGCTATGCGAGCATTTCCGAGGCTGGACGTATTGTTGCTGCTGTAACGGTAGGCTCAGTCATTGGCGACGTTATCTTTAACCTGTTATTTGGCAAGGGCATGACCCTTCGTGAGGACGTCATGGCATGGGCTGTCATCCTCATCATTTGCGGAGGCGGACGCTTTGCTATTCGTGCAATTTATGGTAGCCAGGCATGGCGTTTTAAAAGCAAATCAGATGCTCATTTACCTCGTACGCTCATCGTGGGAGCAGGGGAGACCGGTTCGCTTACTATTAAGCGCATGCTCAGCAACGATCCCGATATGGTTGGAGATCCTGTTGCCGTCGTTGATGACGATCCCAATAAACAAAATCAGCGAATTCACGACATTAAAGTCTGCGGTACCTGTGCGGATATTCCGACGATTGCGCATGCCTGTGAAGCCGAACAAATCGTAGTCGCCATTCCAAGTGCTACTTTTGATGAACGCCAGAGAATCTATGACCTCTGCATGAAAACGGGGATTAGGGTATTAACCTTGCCCAATGTGCGCGACATTCCTATAAGCGGTCTTGGCAGGGTTGCCCTTCGCGAAGTCGAAATCAGCGATCTGCTATCTCGTGAAGAAAAATCACTTAATCTAGACCAGATGGGCTATGTTGCGGGCAAACGCATTTTGGTTACCGGCGGTGGCGGTTCTATCGGTTCTGAGCTCGTGCGTCAGCTACTTCCGGCAAAGCCTGCTCAAATCATTTTGTTCGATTTCTACGAGAACACGACGTATGAGCTGTACCATGACATTATCAAGTCGGCTCGGGATCAAGGCACCGATATTCAGGTGTTTATCGGTTCTATCACGCACTCGCCTGCAATCGAGCATGTTTTCGAAACTTATCAGCCGCAAGTTGTCTTCCACGCGGCGGCACACAAGCATGTTCCCCTTATGGAACATAATGCGCGTGAGGCAATTGAAAATAACGTGTTTGGCACCCTCAATGTTGTGCGATTAGCTGATAAGTATCAGTGCAGTCATTTCGTACAAATTTCTACTGATAAGGCCGTTAATCCCGCAAATGTAATGGGTGCTACCAAACGCATGGACGAGATGATCGTTCAGTATTATGCGGCCAACAGCAAGACCATTTTTACTGCAGTCCGTTTTGGCAATGTTCTTGGTAGCCATGGTTCGGTCATCCCGCTCTTTAAGCGTCAACTTCACGAGGGCGGTCCCATCACCATTACACATAAGGACATCACACGTTACTTTATGACGATTCCTGAGGCCAGCAAATTGGTCATTACTGCCGGTGCGCTTGCTCATGGCGGCGAGATTTTTGTTTTGGACATGGGTGAGCCTGTCAAGATCTACGACCTTGCCATCAACCTTATTACGCTGAGCGGTCTTAAGCCCGGCAAGGATATCGAGGTCAAAGAGGTCGGCCTGCGTCCTGGCGAAAAAATGTATGAGGAGCTCCTTATGGACAACGAGCAACTCCTGCCTACCGAGCATTCCGAGATTCGTATTTCCACGGCCGAGGCAGACAAGATGGAAGAGATTAAGGACAAGCTCGAGAAGCTCGAGGCCTGTCTGAATGGCACGAACGACGAGATTAAAACGGTTCTTGCCGAAGTTGTCCCAACGTATCACCCACAGTACAACGACTAGTTGGAAGAGGCAGAATAATGACTGTAAAGATGAACATCCCGTTTTCGCCGCCTGATATTACCGAGGCAGAAATTGTCGAAGTTGCAGAAGCCCTTCGATCCGGATGGATTACTACTGGTCCACGTACCAAGAAACTCGAAGCAAGGTTGGCAGATTATTTGAAAGCCGAAAGGGTCTGCTGCCTAAATTCACAGACTGCATGTGCAGAAATGGCGCTTCGTCTTCTTAATGTGGGACCTGGCGATGAAGTAATTGTTCCTGCTTATACTTACACGGCAAGCGCCTCTGTTGTGTGCCACGTGGGTGCCAAACTCGTGCTTATCGATTGCCAGCCGAATAGTTTCGAAATGGATTACGATGCTGTTGAGGCTGCCGTTAATGAGAACACAAAAGCAATCATTCCTGTTGATCTTGGTGGTGTTCCTTGCAATTACGATCGTATTTTCGAAATCGTTAAGTCTAAGCATAATCTGTTTAAACCAAATGGCGAAATTCAGGAAGCTCTGGGGCGCATCGCGGTTTGCGCAGATACTGCCCATGCCTTAGGCGCAATTTGGCATGGCAAGATGGTTGGCTCTATCGCCGATTTCAGCTCGTTCAGCTTCCATGCCGTAAAGAATTTGACCACTGCCGAGGGTGGTTGCCTTGCTTGGCGTGCCATTTCCGGCATCGACTCTGAGGCCATGTATAAGAAGCTGCAGCTCCTGAGTCTTCATGGCCAAAGCAAGGATGCCTTGGCTAAGACCAAGCTTGGTGCTTGGGAATATGACATTGTTGGTCCTTGGTATAAATGCAATATGACTGACATGCAAGCTGCTTTAGGTCTCGTTCAGCTCGATCGTTATGAGGGCATGCTTGCGCGACGCAAAGAGATTATCGAGCGTTACAATGCTGCTCTGACCCCGCTGGGTATTGAGCCTCTAAATCATTTTACAGGCGAGCGCCAGTCTTCGGGTCACCTGTATATTTGTCGTATCCCCGGGTTTGATCTCGAAAAGCGCAATGAAATTATCATAAAGATGGCAGAGCTTGGTGTTGCTACAAACGTTCATTACAAGCCTTTGCCCATGCACACGGCATATAAGAATCTTGGGTTTAACATTTCCGAATTTCCGAATGCGTACAAACATTTTGAGAATGAAATCACCTTGCCGCTGCATACTCGCCTTACTGACGACGAAGTCAATTACGTCATCGACTGCTTCAAGGCCTGTCTCTTGGAGCTTGGTGCGTAGTGGTACTGCTATCATGGGCTGATTTGCCCAAAGATATGCGCGTTGATGAGGTTCGCCCTTACTATGACGAACTTGCAGGGCATCGTATGGGGCTATTCGCGAAACGTATTTTCGATATATGTGGTTCCCTATTTTTATTTGCCTTAACTTGGTGGCTATTCATCATTCTTGCTGTTGCAATTAAGTTCGATTCTCCCGGTCCGGTTTTTTTCCGCCAAGAAAGAGTTGGGCGATACGGCAAGACGTTTCGTATTTTCAAGTTCCGAACCATGTGCGTCGATGCCGAGAAAAAGGGCGCACAAGTCACCAGCGCTGGTGACTCTCGTATAACGCGTGTTGGTTCCGTTATACGTAAATGTCGACTCGACGAAGTCGCGCAGCTGATAGATATCCTGCGCGGAACCATGAGCTTTGTCGGCACCCGCCCCGAGGTTCCTCGTTATGTAGCAGCGTATACAGCCGAGATGCGAGCAACTTTGCTGCTCGCTCCCGGTGTTACTTCGAGAGCGAGTATTGAGTTCAAAGATGAAGATGCCTTGTTAGAGGGTGCAGAGGACGTTGATAGCGCATATATCAATCTGGTGCTGCCAAAGAAGATGGAATTAAACCTGCGCGATCTTTCTCATTTTAGCTTTTGGGGAGAGATAGCCACGATGTTCGCTACTGTTGTGGCGGTAGCCAGGAGAGGGTAAATGAAAGACGGTTTAGTATCGGTTATTACACCGGCATATAACTGTGCAAAGTACATTGGAAAAACCATTGAGTCTGTTCAGGCGCAAACCTACGATAATTGGGAAATGGTTATTGTGGATGATTGCTCTACCGATAATACCCGGGAAGTTGTTGAGTCCTATTCCAAAGATGATCCCCGTGTTCGTTATATTTGCTTAAATGAAAATTCCGGAGCCGCCGTAGCAAGAACTGAATCCATGAAAGCTGCCCAGGGCGATTTTATGGCCTTTTTGGACAGTGACGACATGTGGAAACCGGAGAAGCTGGCTAAACAGTTGGCTTTCATGCGCGAGGAGGGACATCCCTTTTCATGCACCGCCTATGAGCAAGTTGATGAGCAGGGAAATCCTCTTGGAAAGGTGATCAAGACTATTCCTCGAACTAGCTATAACAGGCTATTGCTTGATTGCCCGGTAGGAAATTCAACGGTTATGTATAGCGTCCGCAAGATGGGCAAGTTCGAGGTCCCCAATATTCGCAAACGTAATGATGACGCTTTGTGGCTACAGATGCTTAAAAAGGAACCCTACATTTGGGGCATGCCGAATGTACTGGCAGAGTATCGTGTTCGCGAGGGCTCTATATCGCACAACAAATTTGACTTAGTGAAATATCACTGGATGCTTTATCGAGATATCGAACACTTGAGCGTATTTCGATCTGTGTTTCATATCGGGGTGTGGGGCGTTATCAAAATTTTTGGAATTAAGTAACGAGGTGCGAGTATTCGCTATGGACATGCCCATGCAGATAAATAACGTTGGAATCATAGGGCATTTCGCCGAGGGTATCGATATGGCGGACGGACAGGTCGTAAAGACTCGTACTGTCCGCGAACTGCTTCGTGACGTTTGTGGTGCAGAAAATGTTCGCTCAATTGACACAAGAGGCTGGCAAAAGCATCCAATTGCGCTTGCTCGTGAGTGCATTAAGTTAGCGAAGCTCACGGATGCCTTGGTTATGCTACCGGCGCACAACGGGGTGAAAATCTTCGCCCCGTTACTCGTGTATTTACGAAAACGCTATGGTTGCAAGATCGTATATTCAGTAATCGGCGGATGGCTCGCAGAGTATATAGTAGGACAGCCTATTCTGGCCAAGAAACTCAAATCCTTTGACGCGATACTTGTTGAGTCAGATCGAGTTCGGGTCCTACTTGCCGAGCAAGGCTTCGACAACGTGCTCGTCGCATACAACTTCAAGCGTTTGCCACAGCTCAAGTTTACCGAGCTCAAACAGCCGTCCGGTGAACCATGGCCTTTGGCTGTTTTCTCGCGCATCTACGAGGATAAAGGTATTGATGACATCGTGTGGGCTGTGCACAAGGCGAACTGCCGTCTTGGTCGCCGTGCTTTTAGGCTCGATATCTACGGCAATGTGCTGCCCGAGTATAAGGAGCATTTCGATGCGCTAATAGCTGGCTGCGATATCTCCGAGATCGTCTATAAGGGTGTGGCTCCTGCGGGGGAGAGCACGTCTGTTCTTAACGGGCACCTCGTCTTGGCCTTTCCGACGAGGTGCCCGGGCGAGGGTGTCCCGGGCACTGTGGTAGATGCCTATTGTGCGGGCATTCCAGTGATTGCTTCACGTTGGCCAAGCTATGCGGAGATGGTCGACGAAGGTGAAACGGGTTTGACGTATGAATTCCTTAATCGCGATGCGTTGCTGGACGTACTTCTTAATCCCGATCTGCCTAAACAATTACTCGCAATGAAGGAATCTTGCCTTCGCAAAGGGCGTAACTACTCGTATGAAGCAGGCTTGAGGAAATTTAAGCATCTTGTTGAAAGCGATTTCGATGTGCACAACCAATAAACCCAAACGACTGCTTTGCATTGTGTCGAATATGGATGCAGGTGGAGCTGAGACATTCTTAATGAAGATGTATCGCCAGCTTGACCGAACGTGCTATCAGATGGATTTTGTGGTCTCGGGTGATGGTCGCGGCTACTACGAGGACGAAATCGAAAGACTCGGAGGAAGAGTATTTCGAATCACTCGTAAAACGAAGGATTTCTCCGCCTATCGTCGTGAGCTCTTCGATGCAGTTCGCGAAGATGGATGCCCCGTCGTGCTGAGGATTGGTTCGAATGCTTTTTCAGCTATCGACCTGTGGATCGCGAAACGTGCAGGCGCGCGAAGGCTTGCGTTGCGTTCGAGCAATGCCAGCGACGGTCAGGCCGGTCTTGGCATGCTTCTGCAGAGGGCCCTGCGTCGACCGTTAACGTCGGTGGCCAACGTGAAGATAGCGCCGTCGGACCTGGCGGCCGAGTATACGTTCGGGCCCATGGCCATGAGAAAAGGCGAGGTTCATTACTTACGCAACGCGCTCGACCTAGATGCCTATGCATTCTCGGCAGAGAAGCGCACAGCCATACGCGCTGAGCTCAGCATCGACGCAGACGCGTTGGTTGTGGGACACGTGGGACGCTTTGCTCCGCAGAAGAACCACGGGTTCCTCATTGAGGTCTTCACGGAGCTTTTGAAGAGCAGGCCCGACGCACGGCTCGTGCTTGTGGGCAAGGGCGAGCTTGAGGACGAGGTGTGCGCCAAGGCCGAGGCTTTTGGCGTGCTTGGCAGCATTGTTTTCACCGGCGTGCGTTCCGACGTGCCTGCGCTGCTTTCTGCCTTCGATGCGCTGGCGCTGCCCTCGCTGTACGAGGGCATGCCCAACGTTGTGATAGAGGCGCAGGCGGCCGGGCTCTCCTGCGTGGTGTCGGATACGGTGACGAGACAGGCCGACGTGACAGGTCTGGTGGAGTATTTGCCCATAGATAACACGACGGCCTGGGCGAAGGTTTTGGAGTCTGCCGCTACGGTGGAGCGGCTCGATACGAGGACAGCCATGACTGCGGCGGGGTACGACATCTCAAGCGAAGCTAAGAAGTTCGTAGAGCTGGTGTACGGGGTTGCTACGATTGAATCGGAGCTTGACTAGATGACTCCTTACCTGACATTCGTTGCAATTGCGGGCCTCGTTGCGCTAATCATTCGTGGCACATCTGAGCAAAAAGGCAATTTTATTGCGATTTCGGCTAAGGAGCGAGAGCTTACATGGACTCCTTACCTTGTGTGCCTTTGCGTAGCGCTAATATTCTTCGTTTCAATGCGAGACGTAACTGTTGGTGCTGATACCGGGAACTACTTGGGCTCACTCCACTACTATGCTGGGATTCCTTGGAGCGACGTGCTGACGGCTAAGCTCGTATACCCTTACGACTACGAGCCTGGCTATTTCCTGCTCACCAAGATTTGTGCGCATTTTTACATGTCCGATCACGTTTTTTTCCTCTTGATCGCGGTTCTCATATACTCGCCGCTAATGGAGTTCTTCGGTCGGTACAGCGACTCGCCTTTCTTAAGCTTTCTAATTTACTGTGCGCTAAGCTTATTTGTATACAGTCTCGGTATCTTTAGACAAATGATTGCACTTTCGATTTGTCTATTTGCGACGAGGTGGGTTGATTCAAACAAGCCTGTGTTCTTTGCGATTGCTATCGGCGTTGCGATGACGTTCCATTCCTCGGCGATTTGTTTCGCTTTACTCTGGTTCTACAAGCGTTTCGACGTAATCAAGCTCTTGAAGATCGCCATTCCCGCTTCTATTGTCTGCTTGATTTTCGGCCGTGTCATCGCATTGATCGCGGTTAGGGCTCTGCCTCAGTATGCGGGCTATATCGGCTCCAAATACGACGTTGAGGGCGGAAGCTATACGATGTTCATGCTTCTATTATTCATTGCCTTCATTGTGCTATATGCTCTCCGCAATAAATCGATATTTGATAAATGCCCCGATGTCATTAGGCTCTCTATTTTTTCCCTTGGGATTGCCCTGTGTCTTCAGGGCGCTTCTTATTCTCTTGGTATTATGGGACGAATTATGTCCTACTACACCATCTTTTTAACAATTCTGGTTCCATATTTAATGATGCATTGCTTAGGAAGACACGGTCGCATACTAAGCTTATATTTTGTTGTACCTATTTCCCTTGTGCTATTCGTAAGCAGCCTTGGTTCCGTTGTTTAGCTCTGGTTATCGTTCTAAAGATATTAGAAACTATATACAAAGCTTTTGTAGGTAAGAATGAAGAAAACAAACGTAGCAATAGTTATTGATTCGTTGATCGTTGGCGGCGCACAGCGTATGGTGTGCGAATTGATTCGTAATTTAGATTTTCGTGAATTCGACGTCTCACTCCATTGTTTTTTCGGGGGAAGCGATAAGGGGTTTATGCAGTTAGTCTCCGGAACCCCTGCTCGGGTCTATTTACATGGAATTGGTAACCGTATTGATCCGCCGACGCTAATTAGGATTTACAAGTCTCTCTCTAGGGAGCGTCCAGATGTAGTTCACGCGCATCTAGGTGGAGCGCAAATATCTATTCCATGGGCACTGATGCATCATAGAAATACTCTAATTACACTCCATAGTACTCTTCCCGCCGCTATTAATACTACTGCCCAACGGATGGTACGCCTCGCAGGTGAAAACCGTGTAAAATTAGTTGCGGTGTCTAAGGAGAACCATAGGCAAGCTTGCGACTATTTTGGAGTCGAAGACAGTCTGATAGATGAGATAGATAACGGCATCACGCTATCTGACTATTCGCCATGCGATATCGCCAGTGCGCCAACATTCATCAATGTTGCAACGCAAAACCAGAACAAAAATCAAATGCTTATCTTGCGTGCATTTAAACGACTCGAGATGGAGTGTCCTGATGCAAGGTTAATTCTTGTCGGTGACGGCCCACTTCATGAAGAATTGTGTCGCGAAGCTGGTGACGACCCTTCTATAGAACTGCCAGGCGCTCTTACGAATATTCCAAACGTTCTGCGTGGAGCCAATGTCTATGTCCAAAGCTCCAATCGTGAGGGTATGCCGATGTCTATTCTCGAGGCGATGGCATGTGGCCTCCCCGTAATTTCTACGGATGTTGGAGGCATACGTAATGTAGTTTCTAATTCTAACGGCATTCTTATCGATGCTGGATCTGAGGACCAGCTCTTCAGGGCGATGTGCGAGCTCGTAGATTGCAAGTTACGTTGCAAAATGGGAGCAAGCTCTCTCGCGAACATCGACGGATATTCGGCGGCTCATATGGCAAGAAAATATGAAAAGCTGTATCGGGAACTTGGACACTCCGCTCCGTTTTAATGCCAGGGTTTTAATCAGTTTGTTTTTCGCTAGAAGTACTGGAGACAACTTGAAGAAATTTCTTATCAGCATAGACACAGAGGGAGACAACCTCTGGGATTGGAATAAAAAAGATCCTATCGGGACGCGCAATGCAAAGTATTTACCAAGATTCCAGGCTCTTTGCGATCGATACGGTTACAAGCCGACATATCTTTCTAACTGGGAGATGGTAAGTGACCCTGGTTTCTGTGAAATGGTTGGGTCATGGGCGGCCGAAGGGCGATGTGAAGTTGGCATGCACTTGCATGCTTGGAATACTCCGCCCAGTTTCGAGCTTACCGGAGAGAAGAACGATGACTGTGGCCTACCTTATCTTATTGAATTTACTGACGACATCATGGAAGCCAAAATTGACGCAATGACCGATGCAATCATGGACCGCATCGGCATTCGCCCTATTTCGCATCGTGCCGGACGATGGGCAATGGATCAAAGGTATTTTGAGCTTCTTGCTCGTAAAGGGTATATCTGCGATTGCTCCGTGACTCCACACATTAATTGGATAACATCCCCAGGCCTGACGAAAGGGGTCTCCGGTGCAGATTATTCCAACGCCAGCGAGGAACCATATTTGGTCAGATGTGACAAAGCAGATATTGTTGAGGTTCCTTTGACCGTTAGGGATACGCATTCATTTATTAAACCAGCCACCTGCAAGGCTAAGCCACTAGCCAAGTCGCTTTACAATGTCGCGCGAGGGCAGTCGCTTCAGCTTAGACCGAATGGGAAAAACCTCAATGAAATGCTATGGCTTGAACGGCGAGTAGCGAATAGCTCCTCTGAATACATCATGTTTATGCTTCATTCATCTGAATTTATGCCAGGTGGAAGCCCAACATTCAGGGATGAAGCAGCAGTAGAGAATCTCTATGTTCAGCTGGAAAAACTTTTCGATCGTGCTTCTTTAGATTTTGAGGGTGAAACTATCGGCGCTTACGCTAGGGAGCTCATATCCAACAACTCACTTGAGAGGAGTGGTTGGATTGCCCGCTAAGACCGACAGTCGCAGCAGGGATTTACTTAAAAACACTGGAATTATTGGCTTTGGTACGATGTGCACCAAAGCCCTTTCATTCTTGCTGCTACCCCTTTATACAGCACTGCTGAGTACTTCGGACTACGGAACACTCGACTTGGTGACGACCATCGGCGGATTATTTGTCCCCATAGTCGGCATCCAACTTTCCCAGGCAGTATTTCGTTACGTTGCTGAAGTTCGTGGTGATAATCATGCAGTCGCGACAGTCCTTTCGACAGCTTACCTGGAGTCGCTAGCTCTAATTGTTGTATACATTGGTTTATTCGTTGTTTCGGCACCTTTTGTATCATTACCCTACAAGTGGGTGCTCCTGCCGCTCGTTGTATTCAATATCACTCTGCAGCTTGCTCTCTACTCGGCACGAGGGATAGGCGATAATGTCTCTTTTGCCCTAGGAAGCTTCATCTCGGCTTCAGTGACGCTAGTCCTAAACGTTATTCTTCTCGCGGTATTTTCTCTAGGCCTTGAGGGCATGCTTGCCGCTTATTGCATCGGTCCAATTGCCGGCACGGTTACTGTCACGATCAGGGATAGACTTTGGCGTTATTTTAATCCGTCGTTATGCTCCGTGATGGAAGCCAAAAGGCTAACCCGATATGCCTTTCCGCTTATGCCAAATGAGGTGTCTTGGTGGGCGCTGCAGTCGGCAGACAGAGTGGTTATCTCAACTGCCTTAGGCACAGCCGCCAATGGTCTAATATCTGTAGCGAATAAGTTCTCATTCATCTATTCGACTGTCTTTAGCGTATTCAACGCTTCATGGACCGAACAAGTTATTTTGCACTATCACGATGAAGACGGTGCGTCCTTCATTCGACAAATCGTTGACAGTGCAGTTCGCTTTTTTTCCGCTCTCTTTCTTTTTATTATTTCAGCCCTTCCGTTTATATGGCCGTTCATGATTGACGCCAGCTATAATGACGCCTTCGGCATGGTGCCTCTTTACATGATTGCCGTCTATGCAAATCTGTTTACGGGATTGGTAAGTCCCATTTACCTAGTAAATAACGAATCTCGTAAAGTGCTGGAGGCTACACTTGTTTCGGCGGTAGTCAGCATCACGGTCCTCATCGTACTTTTGGGCCCAATCGGCGTCTATGCTGCCCCAATCTCGACCATCGTAGGATATGGTCTTGTTGCCTTTATGCGCGTTGTTGATGTGCAACGAAGACACATGGACATGGCTCTTGATGTAAAGATTCTTATGCCGACCGCAATTTTGGCAATCTTCGCCTCGCTTACTTACATTTGGGGAGGCCTTGCCGTCAAAGTTTTATGTTTCGCCTTATGTCTAATTTTTTCTGTCGCCATCAATTGGGACATGATCGTGTCATTAATCCGTAAGTTAAAAGGAGATAGCAATAATGACTAAGGTGGGGCTCTTAACTTTCCATCGATCAACGAACTTCGGGTCATATTTACAGGCATATGCCCTATATCACAAAATCTGCTACCTCGGCTGTGATTGCGAAGTGATTGATTACCGGTGTCCAGCCATTGAGAGGCGCGAGGGTCTAGCCGCTAAGATTCACGGTCCGAGAGACTTGGCCAAAAAAATCCTATTTGGGCGTGCCCTAAAGAAGAAAAAGTCGGCGCTCAACAAGTTCGCTTCTCGCAATATGGAGTTTTCCCAGCCAGTTTATCCCGACGACGTTCGTACCCTTGGAGAAAGCTATGAAGTGGTCGTAGCCGGTTCCGATATCATCTGGGGCAGAGACATCACCGAGAGCGATCATACGTACTTTCTTGATTTTGCTGGAGACAAAACCAAGAAAGTAGCCTTTGCGTCATCGGTTGGAGCCTACGAGCCTCAAGATGATGATGAAGAGGTGGCCCGCCTACTCATCAAAATGAATAGAATCGCCGTGCGCGAGGACGGTGCCGTCGATTGGGTTAAGCGTCTAACTGGCAGAGATGCTGACCTGGTTTGCGATCCCACAATGCTCCTTACGACGGCCGAGTGGGACGCTATCACTCAGCCTATGGACTTCAAACCAGGTTATGTCCTTGTGTATTTTGACTCTCCTGATGGTAAATGTCTTAGAGATGCATGTCTCTATGCAGAAAGGCACGGCCTCATCGTTAAGAACATCAATTACGGCATCCCGTTAAGGGGAACCCAAAGCGTAAAACCAGCTTCGCTCTCAGAGTTCCTAGGACTTATCAAGAATGCGGATGCAGTCTTTACCGCCTCATATCACGGAATGCTTTTCTCGCTTTACTATGAAAGAGACATGCGATTCTACACCAGGTGTCACAGCACCCGCGTGCTCTCTCTCGCTAAGCGACTCGGTGTTCTCGATCGCTGCGGTGACGAAACCAACGGCGCGGAGCTACCCCCAATCGATTGGCCCCATGTACAGGAGAGAATCTCCAGTTTCAGAGAAGAATCAATCGCCATCCTGGAAGACATGGTGACTCTATGACGCCGCCGAAGCTAGCCGATAAAGACAGTTGCACCGGCTGCGGGGCATGTGCCGCAGCATGCCCAAAGGGCTGCATCACGCTGGAATCGGATTCCGTGGGAGTTCGGACTCCCACGATCGACGGGGACGTGTGCATCGGATGCGGTGCCTGTGAAAAGTCCTGCCATCTCTTGGCAGATGGCGTCCTCCATGCAAAGTCGGATGAGGTGTTTGCCGCGTGGCAAACCGACGCCGGCGACCGCCGCACGTCCGCGTCGGGAGGAATCGCTTCAGCATGCTACCGGTGGGCGCTTTCAAGGGGCGTCCACTGCTACGGCGTACCCGCGGACGATCTCTACGCATTTCGCTTCATCGAACTGTCCGGCGAATCCGATATTCAGAGGTGCAAGAACTCCAAGTACGCCGAGTCCGACATGTCGGGTGTCTACGAGAACGTGAAAAAGCAGATCAGAAACGGGGAGGGCGTGCTCTTCATCGGGCTTCCCTGCCAGGTTGCCGCGCTGAGGACCTTCGTCGGCAAGAGGTTGGAGGACGGTCTAACGACCGTTGACATAATCTGCCATGGTGTATGTCCTTCGACCTATCTCGAAGAGCATGTTAGAGGGATAGAAGGGAGGTGCGGACGGACTGCATCGGCGCTCAGCTTCCGCGACCCAGCTTTCGAAACTGCAAAGTATCGCTTAACTTTAAGCGATACTCAAGGCCTTTTTTACAAAAAGGGGCCGAAAAGCAACGACGCCTATCAGGTCGGCTACCATTCGGCCCTCACGTACCGAGAGAACTGCTACTCGTGCAGGTATGCCCGTGGGGAGAGGGCCGGCGACCTGACGATTGGCGACTTCAGCGGTTATGGACGACACGGTCAAAAGTCAGGCAAGGCGGAAAAGGTGTCGTGCGCCATCGTGTCCACCCTCAAAGGCGACTTGTTGCTTGAGGGCTTGGCCAAATTCGGAATCGAGACCGAGAGGCGGAGCCCTGACGAGGCGTTCCTCTATGAGAGACAGCTGAAAGAGCCGTCTGTGCGCCATGCTGGTAGGCCTGCATTCCTCAGCACGTATGCCTCTGGATCGGGATTCGACCGCGCCGCCCGTGCCGCTATGGGGCGGACGCTGTTCCGTAACGGGGTCGTGGAGGGGCTGCGGTTGAGGGAAGCCGAGCTATTCGCCCGCTCGCTCGTTCCAAAATCCGTCAAACGGGCCATTAGGAAATGCATTCACAGGAGTTGTTTCGCTTGATGCACAAGCGAAACGAAATTGCGCAGATCTGGAGGTATTGATGTCAATACTCGATAGCATCATTTGGCGCCTCATGCCTTCCGGGATGAAGCTAGAGCGCCTGAAAAGACGCGGACTCACGATCGGGGGGGGGTGTGAGATTCTTAACGGATTTGACTTCGGCTCCGAGCCGTACCTGGTGACAATCGGCGACAACGTCAGGATCACGAGCGGCGTTAAGATCACGACCCATGACGGCGGCGCCTGGACGTTGAGGCATATGTATCCAGAGCTGGTCGATATCGATAGGTTCGGCCGCGTCTCGATCGGCGACAACTCGCACATCGGGATGGACGCCATGATCATGCCGGGCGTGGCTATCGGCAGAAACTGCATCGTGGGCGCCCGCGCCGTCGTAACGCATGACGTTCCCGACAACACAGTCGTCGCCGGTGTCCCGGCGCGGCCAATCGGGACGATAGAGCAATACCGTGAGAAACACTCGAGTGAGTTTGTCAACACGAAGCACATGGGTTGGCAGGAGAAGCGGGACTTCTGCGAGCGGGTTTACCCGCACTTGCCTGAGAAGCGATAATGCGCCGGCAGTAATCGCATTTTGACCGAGCAAATTGAAAGGAAGCGATTGTCTTGACAATAAAGTTTTTCTTGGGGGGTGCCTCGATTGTCGCCGTTCTTGAGCAGATGCTTCGCCTCTGTCCGATCATTTGCCCAGATTCCTCTTCGTCTTCCGTAAGGCGCATGGCTCGCGCAATCCCATTTGGCGTCTGCTGCTTCACCGTCTGCAGGAGAGATGCGGCCTGGAGATAGCTCGTGCCGCTCAAATCGGACCGGGGCTCTACCTCGGGCACGCCTTTAACATCACGGTGAATGAGGCTGCGATTTTCGGCGCGAACTGCAACTTGCATAAGGGCGCGACGATCGGTCGAGAGAACCGCGGTAAGAGAAAAGAAGCGCCAATTTTGGGAGACTGTGTGTGGGTTGGCGTTAACGCCGCCGTCGTCTGAAGTATTACGGTCGGTGACGATGTTCTTATTGCCCCTAGGGCGTTTGTAAACTGTGACGTCCCTAGTCATTCCATTGTCTTGGGTAATCCGTGTCGCATGATACCTCGCGAAAATGCAACTGAAGGATATATCAACCGAAGGATTCCCTTTTAGGATTTTCAGGTTTTAGGAGTTTCACTAATGGCGAACAGAAAAATACTCGTCACCGGAGCGGCTGGCTTCATCGGCGCGTTCCTCGTCAAGAAGCTGCTCGAGGAGACCGATGAAGTGATTGTCGGCCTCGACAACCTCAATAGCTATTACGACCCCGACATCAAGGACGCGCGCCTGCGCATGCTGGCCGAGGCCGACACCGACGGCCGCTTCACCTTCGTGCGCGGCGACCTGTGCGACGCCGCCCTCATCGAGCGCCTGTTCGCCGAGAACGGCTTCGACGTCGTGGTGAACCTCGCCGCCCAGGCAGGCGTGCGCTACTCCATCGAGAACCCGCGCGCCTACCTCGAGAGTAACCTCGTCGGCTTCTTCAACGTGCTCGAGTCCTGCCGTCACCACCCGGTCAAGCACCTCGTCTACGCCAGCTCCAGCTCGGTCTACGGTGGCAACAAGAAGGTGCCGTTCTCCGAGAAGGACCGCGTCGACTCGCCGGTGTCGCTCTACGCGGCCACCAAGAAGTCCAACGAGCTCATGGCCGCCGCCTACTCCAAGCTCTACTCCATCCCCGCGACCGGGCTGCGCTTCTTCACTGTTTACGGCCCCATGGGCAGGCCCGACATGGCCTACTTCGGCTTCACTGAGAAGCTGCGCCGCGGGGACACCATCAAAATCTTCAACATGGGCGACTGCCGCCGCGACTTCACCTACGTCGATGACATCGTCGAGGGCGTCAGACTCGTCATGGACGCCGCCCCCGAGGTGAAGATGGGAGAGGACGGGCTGCCGCTCGCCGCGCACCGCGTCTACAACATCGGCAACTCGCACCCCGAGAACCTTCTCGACTTCGTCGACACGCTGCAGCGCGTGCTGGTGGAGGAGGGCGTACTCCCGGCCGGCTACGACTTCGAGGCCCACAAGCAGCTCGTGCCCATGCAGCCCGGCGACGTGCCCGTCACCTATGCGGACACCACGGCGCTCCAGCGCGATCTGGGCTACAAGCCCGCGACGCCGCTCGAGGACGGCCTGAGGGCCTTCGCCAAGTGGTATAAGCGCTACTACAACATTTAGGAAATCATGGCCCTGTAACAGGGGCCATTTTTCATGCGAATTATTGTTCTTTGACAATTGGAGAATGACATGAAGATCGCTGTCGCCGGTACCGGCTACGTCGGCCTGTCTCTAGCCGTCCTGCTCTCGCAGCACAACGAAGTTCACGCGCTGGACATCGTGCCCGAGAAGGTCGAGAAGATCAACAACTTCGAGTCGCCCATCCAGGACGACGAAATCGAGCGTTTCCTGGCGGAAGCCAAGGCGGGGGAGCGCGAGCTCGACCTGCACGTCACCGTCGACGTGGCGGAGGCCTACACGGGCGCCGACTACGCCGTCATCGCCACGCCTACCAACTACGACAGCGATAGGAACTTCTTCGACACGAGCTCCGTCGAGGCCGCCATCGCCGCCGTTCGCTCGGTGAACCCGGACGCCTGGATCGTCATCAAGTCGACCATCCCCGTCGGCTACACCGCGGGCCTTCGCGAGAGGCTGGGCGACAGCAAGATCTTCTTCAGCCCCGAGTTCCTGCGCGAGAGCAAGGCACTCTATGACAACCTGCACCCCAGCCGCATCGTGGTGGGCGCGCCCAAGGACGACCCCGAGGCCGTCGCGGCTGCCGAGCGTTTCGCACGCCTGCTTGCCCAAGGGGCGGACCCAGCCGAGCTGGAGCGCGTGAACGCCGACGGCACCGTGGGCATCCCGGAGCTCGTGCTGGGCACCACCGAGGCCGAGGCCGTCAAGCTCTTCGCCAACACCTACTTGGCGCTGCGCGTGGCCTACTTCAACGAGCTCGACACCTACTGCGAGGTCCGCGGCCTCAACACCCGCGACGTCATCGACGGCGTGTGCCTTGAGCCGCGTATCGGCAGCCACTACAACAACCCCAGCTTCGGCTACGGCGGCTACTGCCTGCCCAAGGACACCAAGCAGCTGCTTGCCAACTACAGAGACGTGCCCCAGAACCTGATCGAGGCCATCGTGGACGCCAACCGCACCCGCAAGGACTTCGTGTCAGACGAGGTGCTGCAGATGGTGTGGGACCGCGTGTACGAGGGCAAGCCGAAGCCGGTCGTGGGCGTCTACCGCCTGACGATGAAGTCCAACTCCGACAACTTCCGCGCGAGCTCCATCCAGGGCGTCATGAAGCGCGTGAAGGCCAAGGGCGTGCCCGTGGTGGTCTACGAGCCCACGCTGGACGCGCCGGAGTTCTTCGGCTCCGAGGTGACCCACGACCTGGAGGCCTTCAAGGCCGGCTGCGACGTGATTGTCGCCAACCGCTGGAGCGACGAGCTCGCGGATGTTTCAGAAAAGGTTTATACAAGGGACCTATTTAAACGCGATTAGCTGAAAGGAGATAAAGGAAAGAAATTTTCAGTTCAAAAATGAAGGCCGCCTAAAGCTGCTCATCATCGTGGGCACCTGCCCCGAGGTCATCCGCCTGTCCGAGGTCATCAAGAAGTGCCGCCGCCACTTCGGCTGCTTGCTGGCGCACACCGGGCAGAACTACGACTACACGCTCAACGGCATCTTCTTCCGCGACCTATCGCTCGCCGACCCGGACGTCTACCTAGACGCCGTGGGCGCGGACCTGGGCGAGACCGTGGGCAACATCATCGCGGCCTCGTACAAGCTGATGGTCCCGGTCCAGCCCGACGCGCTGCTTATCTTGGGTGGCACCAACAGCTGCCTGTCCGCCATCGCGGCCAAGCGCCTGCACATCCCCAATTTCCACATGGAGGCCGGCAACCGCTGCAAGGACGAGTGCCTGCCCAAGGAGACCGCCACATCGTCGACGTGATCTCCGATGTCAACCTGGCCTACTCCGAGCACGCCCGCCGCTACCTCAAGGATACTAGCTGCGCCCCGGAGCGCACCTCCGTCACGGGCTCGCCCGTGACGGAGGTCCTGCGCGCGAACCTGGATAAGATCGAGGCCTCGGACATCCTCTCCGAGCTCGGCCTGGAGCCCAAGCGCTATATGCTGTTCACCGCACACCGCGAGGAGAACATCGACACTAAGGCCAACTTCATGAGCCTGTTCACCGCGATCAACGCGCTGGCGGAGAAGTACGACACGCCGATCCTGTACTCCTACCACCCGCGGTCCTGCAAGCGCCTGGAGGCCACCGGCTTCAAGCTGGACCCGCGCGTGCGCATGCACGAGCCCATGGGCTTCCACGACTACAACTGCCTGCAGATGAACGCCTTCGCGGTTGTCTCCGACTCGGGCACCCTGCCCGAGGAGTCGAGCTTCTTCGCAAGTGTCGGCCGTCCGTTCCCCGCGGTGTGTATCCGCACCTCCACCGAGCGCCCGGAGGCGCTGGACAAGGCCCGCTTCACACTAGCCGGCATCTCCGAGAGGGGCCTGCTCCAGGCCGTCCACACCGCCGTCGAGCTCGACGCGGAGGGGTCGCTGCCCAAGGCTCCTGTTCCCGACTACGCCGACGAGACCGTGTCCACCAAGGTGGTCGAGATCATCCAGAGCTACACCGGCATCGTGGACAAGATGGTGTGGAAGAAGTATCTGTAATCGACGAGGTTTGAACTATGGAGTCGCTGGATGGCAAAAGAATCCGATAGCTTTGCTAAGAATTTAGCAATTTCGGTTATAACCGGCCTGTTTACTATTGGCGCCGAAGTGGCTGTAGCCTATTTGGTGCCACAGGTGCAAAATCCGATAGTAGTTAACAATAATGTTGTTGTATCTACAGACGATTATGAAAAGGCAACTGACCGAATCCAAGAGCTCGAAGATGAGCTTAATGAACTAAAGCGCGTGAGCTTGAACTCGAATAATGGCGGTGGTTCTGTTTCCAGTGCTGCATCAGATGATTCTAGCCGGGCATTATTGAAAGATAAGCCCGGCTCGTCATCCAATTATTCACAGTCAGGCGATACGAACGCGAAAGATACTGCGGGAAATCGCTATGACCCCAACCGCTGGGGAATTATTGGATCTTGCTCAGCTTGCAGTGGCTTTGCCGACTACTATTTGGGCGGAAACTATTCCAAGCTGTCCATTACCATCGCCCCTTCCAGCACAAATATTGATGGAAAGGGCAACTCTACTTCATTCGAAATTCTTGTTAAATACAAAGGCGATTCCGATTTCAGATGCATTCATACTGAAAAAAACATTAGTAAATCGACCTCTCCAATTCAGCTTGAGAACTTAGATATTTCTGGTGCCGAATGGATTGAATTCAAAGCTATAGAAAATGTAGATGAGGGCCATTTAAACGGCAACGTACTAATGATTGCGGATGCCATTGTTGGTTAGTTTCTAGCCTACTTGGCGTTTGTGCTTAGAGCTTCTAGCTGCAACTGTTGTTGATTTCCGGAGAAGAAAAATTACTAAGATTGGTTCATAGTCTGTGCGTTTGATAGAAACTAATCGGCCTGCGTTGACATCCGCGGAGATGCTGCGGACGATTCGCTGTTCACGTTCACATTGCTCGCCATTCTGGCCATCGGCTACATTGCCTTCGCCGTGCTGTTTGTCTGCTTCAAGATATTTATCGACAGGCTCGTCGCCCGCTGGCGCCATAACGCTTTGACCGAGAGCGAGCGGGCTTGGGCGCAGGACGGGGAGCGGGCAGCCCTGTCGCTGTGAGGGAGGACCTGTTCTCTCGAGAGCTGTGAAAAGCCCTCGGCATCGGCAGGCGGGTCAGCTCAGAGGACATAGCTACGATTCTTCTGACGAGGGCTACGTTCGCGGTCAACGTCGCGACGATGGCGCTGGGCCTCGCTGCTTAGCTACTTCGGGCAGTGTGGCCGCACCTTTTGCCGAAACGGGCGTTCTTTTTGCCGAGTGGCCGCTGTCGTCCGCTTTCGCTAAAAGCTACAAAGTGGGAAAATGGCCGATGTACCAAAGGCTCGATTGAGGAAGCAGGAGCACTGGCATGTCGCGCAAACCTAAGCGTCTCGAACCGTTCGGCATCAAGGGGATTGAAGTCTCCAGGTTCCGTGCCATGCACGATCTCGAGATTGGGCTCGGGCAGCTCGTTACCGTGATAGCGGGACAGAATGGGACGAGCAAGTCCACCATATTGGGCATGCTGGGGCAACCGTTCGGGCTCAGGGACAGGAGGACCATCTTCGGTAGGCCGTTCAGCACCAAGTTCACCGACATATTCAACATGTCGCCCGATCACGATATCCCGGGCGAGCATCTCTATTACGTCGATTTCAGGGACGAGGCCATTTCCGGATCCCAGGGGCAGCACGTCCAGGTCAAATCGTTTAAGCGTCCCGCAAAAGACAAATCTTCCATTCGTATCGTGACCGGCTCCTCCCGAGCCAAGGGCGAGGGTAACATTGACTACCCCGTAATCTACCTCGGCCTGAAAAGGACCAACCCAGTCGGCGAGTTCCTTAACCCGCAGGCCGAGCAGACGGACTTTTCGGAAAGCGAGATCGAGCGCTTTAACCAGTGGTACGCTCGCGTTATGGTCGACCAGGATAAAACCACCGATGTTGTCAGGATGTCGAAGCACGGCCAGAAGGAGACCCTTCTCGTCAACACCGCCACCTACGACTACCTCGCCAACTCCGCCGGGCAGGACAACCTTGGACAGATATTGGGCGCCCTCATCTCCTTTGAGCGGCTCGCCGACGCCATGGGCGAGGAGTACAGGGGTGGCCTTCTCCTGATCGACGAGCTCGACGTGACCCTGTTCCCCTCCTCCCAGGTGAGACTTTTCGATTTGCTGAAGGAGCGGGCCGCTGCTCAGAGGGTGCAGGTTGTTTTCACCACCCACTCGATGACGCTCCTTGAGAAGGCCGTCAAGGAGACGCAGGGCAAAAACGATGCGGTTAAGGTCCTGTATCTCAAGAAGAGGGAGTCCGGGATCAGGCTGACGATAAATCCGCCGATAGACGAGATTCAAGCCGACCTCATGGTTGAGCCGCTGAGGCCGAAAAAGGGCCCCAAGGTCGAAATCTGGTGCGAGGACGACGAGGCGAAGTGGGTGCTCGGGCAGATAATGCCTTCGCGGCTGAAGCGGAAATGCGATATTGTCTCCGCGAAGCTCAGCTGCGGCGAGCTGGGAGAGCTCGCCGTTAGGGACATAGCCTCGCTGCGAGGCGTGTGCTTCGTTGTGGACGCCGATTCAAACAGGGATGCGGCAAAGAAGATAAAGGATTGCGCCAGAAGATTCGTGCTACCCGGAGGCGACAAGTCGCCTGAGCAGTCCATATACGATTTGCTTTGCGGCCTCTCGGACGAAGACGACTTCTGGAGCAATGGCAGGCATTACACCAAGCAGGTCATGCTCAGCCGATTTGCCGACTCAAAGCGCGACTTCGAGCACAACGGCGGGGATAAGGAGCGCAAGCACTACAAGAAATGGTTCAGGAGAGAGAAGGCCGAAGGGCTGTGGGGCGAAAACGGCTTGGCTGTCGCCGCCATCTGGAAAGAGAGGTATGAGTCGGAGATTAGGGACTTTAACGAGAAACTCGAGCGAAGAGTTGACGCAATCATAAAACGGCAGCAGTATGAACGGGAACAATAGAGAGGCCGCTTGTTCGACACATTGAGGAGGTGAGAAGATGGCGACTACGTACACGCCCATCAGGTATCCTGGCGGGAAGACGAAGCTGTACCCCGAGATCAGGGCGATCCTCGAGATGAACGACTTGCTTGGGCATCCCTACGCCGAGCTGTTCGCCGGCGGTGCGGGGCTGGCCATCAAACTTCTCCTGAAGGGCGACGTGTCCTCGATCGTGATTAATGATTACGACCGCGCCGTGTACTGCATGTGGGGTGCCATCGTCAATCACGCCGAAGAGATGTGCGAGTTCATCGACTCCGCCGTCTTGAACATCGAGACCTGGAAGAAGATGCGCGACATGTACCAGAATCATGACGGGGTGGGTGATTTTGAGCTCGGCAAAGCGGCTTTCTACCTCAACAGGACGAACGTATCGGGTATCTTGAGTGGCGGCGTCATAGGCGGGCTCGAGCAGACCGGCAACTACAAGATGGACGTTCGCTTCAACCGCAGGACCTTGAAGAAAAAGGTCATGGACATCGCGGCGCGAAGGGACGACATTGAGGTGACGAGACTCGACGCGGAGGACTTCATCGACGATAGGATGGGCGACTCTGAACTGTTTGCCTACCTCGACCCGCCGTATGTGCAGAAGGGCCCCGGTCTGTATCGCAGCGCGTTCGACGAGGCGAAGCATAGGTCGCTCGCCCGAAAGGTCGGCGATGCCAGGAGCAAGTGGGTCGTGACCTACGATGCCGACAAGCTCATCGACGACATCTACGGCAATTACGAGCGCGGGGACCTAGAGATTAGCTACACGGCCAATGTGAAGACCGTCGGCAGGGAGAAAATCATTCTCGGACCGGGCCTTGTCTGGCCTGAAGAGCTCTGACGCTTGGGGCTCACCCCCACTATGTTTCAAAAATGCCACACTTTTTGAAACATAACCCAAAAGTTGAGCCTTGATGCGCTGCCCTAAACCCTCCTTACCGTTCGCCTGCGTTTGCATTGGTGCTGAACGCAGCTAGGATATGCGCGTCGCGACAGCCCATCTTACGGCCGCGGTCGGCGGCTGGCCTTTATCGAACGGGCGTGAACGTCGAGCCCTGTGAAAGTGTTGCATTGTTCATCGAATGCCCCTTCCATGAATGCGGCGTAGGCGCTGGTTGTTTGAACGCCATTATTGTCGGCCTAATCCGCGGATAAGCATGCAGGAGGGTTTCCCCGCTTTTCATGTCCTGCTCATAGCGTCTTGCTTTTGTTTTTCTGATGTTGCCAAGACTTATCCGGTTTCGAGCTTTTGTCCGATAAATCTCTTGCTGTTCGTCCAGATCCATTGATTTGGCAATCGTTTGGGCTTTTTAGCACGGTATCCTTCGAGTGTAACCAGAACTGTATTTCCTTGGGAGGCGAATCTATGCAGACATTGATGCCTCTTCGCACGACTGACGGACTTGATAAAAAGGACCTTGGCATAGGTAAAAAGTGACTCGCGAAAGACGGGGCTCGCCGTAAGCTGATTTGGGAATTGATACTGAAAATTGAATATAGCATTCAGGATTTCAACGCGACAATCGAAGGCAGGTTCAGCGGCAAGCCATAGGATGTCGTATACCTTGTTGTTCTCGACGATTGGATTAAGCGCTCTTATTGGCTGGTCAAGAACTGCCTGCGTGACGATGTCTCGAACGGATTTGAGTTCTCAGATCACGCAAGGCTTGAGCTTTGCCTGGACTTCTTTGAGTCTATCCGCTCTTTCGTGGTCGAGCACCCAAAAAGAACGAACAAACACCCTAAGTACGAATTCGACGGCGGACGGATTTGTGCGGATGTCCGCACCAAGTCAATCATGGATGGCTTTCCTAAGGCGAAGCTCTATCGCCTATACATAGAGGGTATCGTAGAGACCGAAAGCGTTCGGGACGATGATGTCGTCCTGGCAACAAACTCGGAAGATTGGAACGAGGACGGAGGACTCCATTTCCAAGGGCTTAGCTTTGACATTGGGGGTATTCGAGATGTCGCCTAGCTCTACATTGATGCTCTTTACGAGCTCGATCGTTACGTATCGAGATTGAGGAAGAAGGACTTCGAGTGAGGCGTTCGCCGTAATCTTGTGGCAGCTCTCGTCGAGGTTTATCCAGTTTTTGATTTTCGCCCGATGAATTATCTTGTCGCTCACGCGGATTTGCCGATTCGGCAATTGGCGAGGGGCTATCAAGGCGTCGCTTTGGGCATTATTTATAGAATAAAGACGACAGCATGAATTTGAGGATGTTCGCGGGAGATGCGAGGAGATTTTGTAATTCTCTTCTATAGCCTTTGTATCAGATTTAGCATCGGTTGGTTAATTATGATTCACGCAATCAGCGAAGTTGAATAGAGGTGTTTGTGGTTAAGAACTTCTTTGTCACTTGCGGAGTATGTGGATGCGTGCATCGTTTGCGCGTCCAGGCTGGATTTGTTAATGACTATCCGGTTAGATACTTGTGTCCGCAGTGCCGGAACCGAATCGACGGAGCGGTTCGCCTTGACCCGAGCTGCGCTTTGATTGATTTTAATCTCGACCCTGGCACGGTTGCCTCCATGGATGGAAATTTAGATTGCGCCCGAGTTATGGTGGAGTTATCTGGTGAGCTTCCGTCATATAAAATATCAGTAGAACATTGTGCCTGCATGACAAGCCCCTTTATCAGAGCCTCTGGGCTGATTCCGTTTGATGAACTCAGCGAGCACGTGAGCGATATGGTTTATTGTCTTCATTATTACCGCGAAGACTGGCCTACCCTGAGGACCGCTTTTCAACTGTACTGCGATGGGCATGACGATTATGCGGATAAGGTTCTTTCGGAATTCGAACGCAAACTGCTCGACGAGGACAATCGACACTATCCCTTGCTGAGCCGAATCGCGAGAATGTCTTGGCTCGGTTTCCCCATGATTGCAGGAAGTGACGCGTATGAGCGCGCTGTTGAATGTGAAAAACTCGTTTCTGGTCTAGAGGCAGGGGCGCTTTCCGGCCTAGCAGGTTACTATCTCAAAACCGATATGAGTGCCAAGTCGCTGCTTGCTGAAATCAACGAAGTTCTGGATTCCGTAGCCGAATCTTATCCGGTTCTCCTCAACGGTTTTACTTTTCTTGTGGCGGGAGACGCCTATGACTTGGAAAAGTACGGTACGTTCTGCTGCACTCCTAGTGATATTGAGAAGCTTTATTGTCGGGAATATGAGCTTATTGGCAGCCTGCTTGTTCTGTTTATCGGGCTCGACAACATCGAATGTAACGGGGCGTTCGATGTCATGCCCAAAGGCGTAGACCTAGGTGCAAAGTCGTTCGACAAACTTTCTACAGCCCCTAAGGCAAAGCGATTCAACGCTGTCGGTACGGGCCCATTTACTGGCCTTATCAAGCAGTGTTGGAATCCGGTTCTGCGCAATGCATTTAGTCATAATCGGACAGATTTCGATTGCGCGACTCAAGTCATTCGCACTTTGCGTGAGGATGGGACCAACGATTCTCAAGGCAACACCTATTTGCTTGAAATGGTTCGCGATTGCATTTTGATGGCTCGGGAAATTATGGTAATTCGTAGTGTCATATTCCATTTCATTGGAAGAGGGCTGTGGTGACGATTGGGCTTAACGCTGATGTGTATGCACGGCGTAAATCGTGGTGCATATGTGCGTCAATCATCGTGCTAGGGGTGTGAAAGCGATATGCCATCGACGTCATCTCTGGCCATCTCCGTGTTTGCGCTCGCAAGGCAAGAATTAAGGTTTACTGCCTTAATTGGCATTGGCGCGTCGACGATCGCGTCTATAAATTTTTATGAACTGCGATATGGACTCATTGTTATAGCTAGGAGCCAAACATGGAAACACCCGCCGTTCTCTATCATTATGCAAGCCTAGATACGCTGGCCTTGATTCTGCATAATCGGACTATCAGGTTCAGCCGGTTAGATAAGGTTGATGACCCACAAGAACAGCGTTCAGCAGACTCTCAAAATCTTGGAAAAATGAAGCTCGTCAGTTGTTGGACCTCTTCTGATGAGGAGAGCATCCCCATGTGGCGCGAGTATGCTGGAGCTGAATGTGGCGTAAGAATCCAGATGAAGAGTCATCCGTTTAGGCGGTACTCTGTGTCTACTGAGAGCCTCAATAAGTTATCAAGTGAAGCAGTTCTGAATGCCCTTGGTGGTTCATTTGATGGCCTTCATCTGCCTCTCGAGGAGTTTTGGGATAAAGACTATTTCTTTTTTGAAACCGCCCGTAATATCAACATGCTTCACAAGGTCGAATATACAAATGACGAGTCCCTTTTATTTCCAAAAGTGATTAGCACTTTTGGAAATGGTGGGGTTGAAGCTAAAATACTTGCCCTTGGAGTTCACAAAGCCGCTGCGTGGTCATATCAACAAGAGTGGCGTTATATCTTGTCAGCCGTTCCAATAGGTATCGCTAGTGTAAGCAATGTCCGAATAGATCGGGTTCAGAGAGCGAATGACATCATACTTGATAAGTGCAATCCTGGAATCCCGCCCTATTACGATCTCGTTATCTCTGATGAAGCTTTTTCGTCAATGAAGATCGTTTCTTCTCCAAAGATGACAAATGGCAACCGCGTAATTCTGGACGCGCTGGTAGAGAAATACGCACTAGGCATTGAGGTCGCAGAGAGCTCGATTGAGCTGGCATAGGTAGGTTCCCACCCTGACAGCTCCTCTCGAACCCTATCCATAGCTTCATGAAGCGCTTATAGGTTAAGGGCGTTCTCATAGTGGCCTCTAGGCGCCCGAGCCGGACGCTATCTCTACTTTCACCGATTGGCAAAACGATTTACACCTAATTATTGGCGCTGCTCAGGGACATTTTCTTTGTTTACGGCTTGATCTCGCTAAACTAATAACTGCTGCTACCAGGGCATTTTCTGGTGCACATTCTATTGGCTCCTGCGAAGATCGGAGCGGGTATGTTTGCTGCCGAGTCCTACACCAGCCGTCATTACATTGCGATTGTTGCCATGGCCTGCCTATGCGTTTTGCTGGGCGGGCCTTCTTATGCCGCGGGCGCGGAGAGCCTCATCATCGCGGGCGCGACGTACTACGAGCCGGGCGTGTCGGGCCCCGGCTGGGCCTGGACCGATGCCGACCACCTTGAGCTTAACGGCTACGCGGGCGAGGCCATCGGCGCCAAAGGCGACCTGGTGCTGACGCTTGCCGGGCAAAACTCCGTGACGGAGTCGCATGCGCCCGATGCGGACATCACGCTGTGCGGCATGGAGGTGTGGGGCAACCTGACGCTTCGCGGTACCGGGACTCTGACGGCGACGGGCTCGCAGTGCGGGATCCACGTTTCGCAGGCGTTCGCGGTGGACGGCTGCACCGTCGATGTCCGTGCGGACGGGACCGATATCACGGACGAGGCGGTCGCCGGCGTGATCGCCGGCGACATGGCCGTGCGCGCCGGCGGGCGCGTCGTTGCCGCGGGCGCAGGGACCGGAGCGGGCGTGCGCGCCTACGGCGTGTATCTGCAGGATGCGGGCCTTGGCGCTGGTGCGGCCGGCTGTCGGCTTTCCGTCGACGCCTCGTGGCTTGATGCGGCCGGTGCCGACGGCGGCGTTGCGTGCTTGGGCGGGTCGCTTGTGTCCGCGCGATTTGTGGCGCCTGCTGGCGGGGCTTTTGGTGCTAGCGGCGTGTTGGATGCCTCCGGTGCGATGGCACCGCATGTGGTGGTTGTGCCCGATGTCGCCACGCCTCCGGCGGGGGAGACGGACAGGGGCGAGGTGCCAGGTGGCGGGGCTAGTGAAACTGCTGGTGGTGCCGGTCCTGCTGCAGGGCAGCCCGGTGCTAGTTCGCCGACCGATCCCGCGGTGAAGCCTGCGGCCACGTCGCCCAAGACAAACATAACGACCAAGACGACGGTGACCGCGTCCTCCAAACCAAAAACCGCCGCTGCGACTGCAGTGACACTCCCCAAGACTGCCGACAACAGCTGGATCGCCGCTTCCTTAACGCTTTTCATTCTGGGAACAGCGCTCCTTGCTGCCGCATATCGCTGCTAAGGCCTCGTTTAAGTGAGACCAGGGGAGAAGTGAATGCAGCCATTGCAGAAGTCTTTAGCCTTCTACTAAATCAATTTATTAGAGATTGGTGCCGTATCAGCTATCGCTGCGACGGCACTATTTTATTCAGCTCAACTGCCTCTCGATCTATTACCGATGTTGAACCTTACACCCCATCTGCCAGAGCGATAAGATAATTGCAATTCAAATACTGCCGTTTATAAAGCTTCTTGTTCCGCTAAAGGATTGATATATGTCTAATGAAGCTAAAGTTGAGGTTGAAGATGTAGCCTCGTATATCAAATACATCAAAGGTCTTTCACCAACAATAAATGGTGACGCCAGAACAATTGAGTCTACATTTGTGTTTCGTGGACAAGGATCCACTAAGTTTGATCTTGTTCCGTCAATCGGAAGAGACAGTCTTTGGCGTAAACCGGGAAGTGACGCCATTTCTCCTATCATAGGCACCCTTAAGCACGAGGCGGATATTATTGAAACTGCGTGCCGCATATTGCCAAATGTTTTTAATCGAGATTTGCTTCCAATTGATCTTTTAGCCTGTCTCCAGCACTACGGAGTCCCCACCAGACTATTAGATGTCACTTCAAATGCACTTGCAGCCCACTATTTCGCCTGCGGAAATCTGGATGACGTGGGCGAAGTATTTATCTTTAGGCGACCGGGAGGGGATAAGCAGGAATATCCCATCTGTCAGGCAATCGCGGACTCGTGGCATCTGTTTATGAACTCTAAAGTGTTATCAGACTTTGCTTCACTTGCAATATCTAGACCATACTTTGACTATCAACGTGATCTAGTGCTTTCAAATTGCCCTGAACCAACCGATCAGGCAAAATGGTTTAAGGAGTGCTGCGAAGACACGTTATTTGTCTACGGAACTAGATATCTTGATAGACAGGCCGCTCAGTCGGGGCAATATATCCTTTTCCCAAATGACATTCGTGGTGAAGATCCTTATTTTTCGTTTGAGGAATTCATAAGTCCACTACCCAAAGACAGCCCCGTAATAACCGGTCGTTGCATAGTGCCATCTGATAGGAAAGCATCAATACTGAACGAGTTGAGTAAACTTGGCATTACCGAAGCTTCGCTCTTTCCCGACAGCATTGAGAAGAGATGCGCCGGCATAGTGAGTGAGATTAAGAGACACTGTCACTGAAGATTGCTCTTAATATCAGTGTAGAGAATTATGCTTCAGGCATTATGTCATACGTACTTATAAGGTTCATTGTCTAATATCTCAATTTAAAACCGATATTTGTTCAAAGCTAACAAATATCGGTTTTAAAACTATATAATTGTTTTTGTTATTTAAGGATGTCTGTGAATAATCGATTTATTTGAGAAGGATTCTAAAGATGATCCTCAATTTTTCATTTAAGAACTTTCAGAGCTTTCGAGATACTCAGCAGTTCTCGTTTGAACCGATTTCGAGCAAAAAGGAACTTGGACCCGTGCGAGTGGCTGCGGTTTACGGTGCAAACGCGTCAGGCAAATCAAATTTCTTAGACGCCCTAGACTTTGTCTCTTATTTTATTCGCAACGGTTACGCAACAGGTGATTCGAAATCTCATATACCTGTCATTCCTTTTTTACTTGACTCAGAGTCTCGATCAAGTGATACCGAGTTCTCGATTGAATTTACCGCCAGCAATTTGAAGTATGAGTTTTCATTTGGTGTAAACAAAAATGAGGTTACTTATGAGAACCTCACCGTATACCGGTCAAAACAGCCGTCCCTCCTCTATGACCGCACTTCGGTTAACGGGAAACAGTCGATTAAATTTGGCAGCTCCTTTACGGGCGCTAAAAAACAGCTTTGGGATATCACACGTAAAAACTCTTTGTTCTTATCTGTTGTTGCGGCGGCAGGCAATAATGTGATTCAGCCGGCATTCGCCGCTCTCGCCAACGATGTCTATCTCTACGACGCAACGCATTATCTAGCAGAACTTGCAACCATTAAAAAACTGTTTATCAACGATGACCCGCGAGCCCAAATGTTATCTCAGCTCATTAAATATGCTGACATCGGAATTGATGGCATGGACGTTCGTCAAGCTGAAGGCGTCCCTAGTTTAAAAGATTCACTCATCGGACCCGATGATATTCCAAAAGAGCCACGCAATAAAAAAGCAGAAGACTTTAAATGGTCGTTCGCTTATGATCTGTTCTTCCACCATAAAGGCTCGGGAGATGGCTTTTGGCTGGACTCCGCCCATGAATCGGAGGGCACAAAAGCTGCGCTCGCGTTTTTCTCGGTAGCCTTACGCTCTTTAAGCAGTGGGGCCACAACAGTAATTGACGAGCTTGATTCGAGTCTTCATCCTACGCTCCTGCGCGACTTCGTCTCACTGTTCGCCGATCCCGACACAAATCCAAAGGGCGCGCAGCTAATCTTCTCAACCCATGATGTCACCTTGATGACGCGAACCAGCCCTATGGAAGAGGTACTCGAACGTGACCAAGTCTGGTTTGTGGAAAAGGACTCTGAAGGTGCTTCGCAATTAATTGCTGCGATGGAGTATTCCCCTCGTGCAAATGAGAATCTGGGGCGCAATTACTTAAACGGTGTCTATGTGCCGCTGCCCAACCCAAGTTTTCATCAACTTGTGGCCCAACTCATGAAGGAAGGCGCTGACATAAATGGCTAAGGCGGAAAGGAGAGGACTTGCTCGTGGCCGCAAAAAGCAAACAAGAGCCAAAAGAAAGCGCCACCTAATTGTGTCCAATGGCAAGGTGACCGAAACCGAATACTTTAACTTCCTTATTACTGAAATGGACGTTCGCGGAAGCGTGCGGTATCGGCATATTGACGGAGACCCTTTGAAGGTCGCCAAGCTGCTTTCGCGAGAGCTCGATTCAGATAAAAAGGCCGTTAAAGCGGGCGAAATCGAAGCATTGAGTTCCGCATGGATCGTGGTCGATTCAGATGAGTTCAGAAATCTAGCCGCAGCAGAACGAGAAGCAAAGACAAAAGGAGTTAGGCTCGCGATCTCCAATCCATGCTTTGAAGTATGGCTAATCGATCATGTCTCACCATGCCCGGAAACTTTTGCATCGACGCCACAATGTGAGAAAAGAGCGCGCGACCTTGGCGTTCTAAAATCTACTGACCCCAACAGGTCCTCCGCGTCAAAGTTCAAGTCGGTACATCTCGAAATGATTGATGGTAACAAGGGCCTGGCTTTGACCAATGCCGCAAAGCACAATACGGACGATAAACGTCGTGCAAGAGAAATGAATCCGGACAACGTTGCCGCCTATCAAGTATGGACAGACTTGCCTGATCTTGTAGATGACGTATTTGGGTCGGGTAACTAGTGTGATTCATCCCGCGTTAGGGGCAGGCTTTTAACTCAAAAATTCGTAAACGAGGTAGCAATGCTATGGAGCTATGTTCAGCTAGAAGACGGCACTGGACGCGCTGTCTGACAGCCCCGAGCCCAAAGACAACCAGTACTTTGCATGGATCCAGGACCTTGTTTCCGGAAACCGCACGCGAGAAGAACTCGCCGACGAGCTGCGCCGCGGTTGCGTTGTGGGCATGGGCGATCCGTCGCACGTATAAAATCAAAGCATCCGCACGCCTGCCATTATCTTGATTGGACGCCACATGGAACTCCCTAGCATCCTGTGCAGCAATGTGTGCGACTTCGAATTTTGCCCCGAGCCCTGCTACGACCGCCTGGTCGACCTCGCCGACCCCGAGGACTGGGGTCCCGGCAACCGCATCCTCAAAAACTACCTGTCGTTCTCGTTTAGCCGCGCGGTGTTCCTAACCGAGCGCGACGTGGACCAGACCGCGCCGTCCAACCTGCCTTTGGTGTTCGACGACGACCGCTGCCTGTTTAACACCGGCCTGTACACGCGCCGCTACGAGACCATCTATGGCTTTTTTGAGCCCAACACCAAGCCCGACGCGCGCCAACGCTGGTTTTTGAAGGGCTTCTTTAAGGAAAGCGACCCCATGCTGGTCTCGTTTGAGTACCTGCCGTGCCGCGTGCGCTTTGCCGAGGACCCCTCCGAGCTGGTCTTTGACTATCGCCTGCCTATCCGTTCCAACATCGACCACATTCTGGGTGATGAGGAGAACCTGACGCGCATCCCCGCCAGCCTGATGGGGGAGGGCAATTCGCTGCTGCTGCGCCGCGCCTTTGAGGGCACCGTCGTCGAGACCGCACGCCGCGCGTACCTGTCTCACGCTCGACATGGCTTACAACAACGCGCGACTTATCTGCCGTCCCGAAACCTCGTTGATTAAACGATAAAGGGTGGTTAAGCTGCGGTTTTGTTGGTTGACTGGGTTGAAACAGTGCGATTTGCTCTCACGAATTTACAATCGAGGGCAAAAAGTTCTTGGTAAACCACGCGCGGCTATGATAGTATCTCTTTTGCCGAAAGGCGACGGGCGATTGGCTCAGGGGTAGAGCATATCCTTCACACGGATGGGGTCACAAGTTCGAATCTTGTATCGCCCACCATCTAAAGAACAGGTCAGAGGTGTTAAGTCTCTGGCCTTTTTCTTTTTGACACCAAGCTTGACACCAAACTCGAATCGAAAAATTTAAACGCGTTTCTAGCTGATCTCTCATGTGCTGACGTCATCGCGCGTTTTGCATAAAGCTCATGCGATCTTTCATTGAATTTGCCATGGGATTCACGCACAAATGTGGAGATAGGGACCACGACCCCAGAACGCCTGCCAGCAGATTTGTGCCACGCGGCGATCTTTAGACGAAATGCGTCGAGCTATTTGTCGGCATTTGGTCAGCTTCCGGTACTTACCGGCATGATGCCGCCATTGATAATCGATCTACCTGCAAACATAACGGCACGCAGCCAAAGCTAGGGGAGGCCCATATGGACGAGATCATTTGTGCAAACACCGCGTTCCGCTACTGGCGCTGCCCACCGCAGGTCCGCGACCTCTACCCAAGACTGCCAAGCCCAGAAGACGGCTGGCGAGCTCTAGCCCAAGCCCCTTTCGTAACCGATATCCTCAAGACCCCGATTATTACCACCACAGTGCCCGGTGGCGTTAACTACCATTCGGGATTACGGACAACAATCCACTGTGATGATGCTTCGGGAGTGGATAGCACGCTGGAAACCGCGATGAGCTTTAGGGTTACCAATCCTCTTGCGACGCTATTTACCATGGCGCGCTTTGTGTCTCCAACCGATCTTGTCCTTGCCATGTACGAATTTTGCGGATGGTTCTCAGTCTTTGAGCCCACCGCAGCAGCAGAGGCGGAACTAGACAAAGCCAATGACGCTGCCGAGAATGCAACCACCGAATCCCTCTTTGACCTCGATGAAAGCCAAGACGAACCACAATGGAAACGCGTTTATGCGCGCATAAATGCCAAAGAACAGGTAAATACGAAGGGGCCCAACGGGCAAAAGAAAACGAAGGAGGTCACAAGGCTAAAGGGCACTTCGCTCTGGATGAGGAAGCCGCTCATCGAATTACACGAGCTTCATGAGTACGCCAGTAAGATGAAAAGACGAAAGTGGGGTACGAAGTTTTACAACGCCGCGCAGCTGGTGACAGGTATAGCAGCTTCTCCGCTTGAAGTTGCAGGAATTTTATTGCTGTCGCTTCCTCGCTCTCGCGGCGGTGCCGGCTTTCGAAGCGTTTACGTTAACGACCTTACACCGCTTACCGCATCGGCGCAGAGCATTGCGGGGCAAAGAGTCTGCTACGGGGATATCGTGATCGTAAATCCAACCATAATGAAAGCAGGCATCGTGGAGATTCAGGGGGAGGTCATCCACGGATCAGGCGCTGTGCTGGCCCACGATGCCAAACGCATGACAGCGCTGCAAAGTATGGGGTATGACGTCTTCCTGGTTACGCACGACATGCTTAACGATGCCGAGCAGCTTGATGCGATCGTGAGAAGTCTTTGCTCGCGCTTGGAATTACGCTATAGGTGCAAAACTAAGGCGCAAAAGACAACGGAAATGGAGCTACGAGCCAACGTACTGTGCAACTGGCTGGAAATCGGTCGTTAGACGGATGCCCTGCTCACTTCCGGACGCCCTCGGTCGGCTGCCTGCGATGCCGCCGCCACGAAACCGGCCCATCTACTACGTTTAACCCCGACCCCTCGACCATACCCCGTATTTCGCGAAAACCGCAGGCCGTCTACCTGCGGTTTTATTTCTGCCCGAGACGCCATGGTCGGGGGATGTCGCCCAAACGTAGTAGATGGGCCGGTTTCGTGGCGGGGATCCCGGGGGCGACCGGAGTGGAGCCTGATAGGCGGGCGGCGGCAGCGCCGCC
>CAJJTG010000013.1 GCA_905194675.1 uncultured Collinsella sp.
AAGCTCGGGCCAGTAACCCTTGTTGGCCTCGATCATGTCGTCGAGAACCTCCTTGGCGACCTTCATCGACGGCACGGTCTTGTTCAGCGTAAAGGCCTTGAGCGCCTTCTCGTAAGAACCCTCGATCGTAGCCTCGACCACGAGCTTCTCGGAGTTCAGCTGCTGCATCATGAGGCCCTGCTGGAACAGAGGAATGTTGTCGCGGCTGATGACCTCGGGGCCGTTCTTGCCAATGTAGGCAGGCAGCTCGACCATGGCGTCATAGGGCATGTTGGGGATAGCGCCCTTGTTCTCGCAAATGACCAGGAAACGCTGCTTGGTGTCGTTCTTCAGAGCGATGGCCAGGTCGGCAATCCAGTCGCCGTGGCTGCCCGCATAGAACGTGCTCTCGTCGATCTCGCCCGTCTTCTCGTAGTGATCGATGCCGTCGAAGAGGTTCTTCTCGCGCGTTTCCTCAACCTCGTTAGCACGGGTGCGCTCGGGGTTGGAATGCTCGACGAACTCCTTCTGCTGCAGGTAGTAGTTCAGATACGTGTTGGGCAGGTACTCCGGGAAGCACTCCATGATCTCGTACTCGCCCTTCCAGACGTAGTACCAGCTGCCCTTGGTGTGACGGTTCTGCTCGGGATGCTCGTCGGCGGTCTCCTCGGGCTTCTTTGCCATGAGCGAGCCCATGCCCTTGAGGTAGGAGTCGGGCAGCAGGATCTGGTGCTCCTTGATGTACTCGCGCAGCTGCGGGAGCACCTCCTCGCCCTTGTGGCGGATCGAGGTGAACCAACCGAAGTGGTTGAGGCCAAAGTAATCGTACTCGACATCCTTCTTGTCGATATCGAGCGCGGCGCAAACCACGTCGATGATCGCGATCGGCATGTCGCAGATGTTGATGATGCGAGCGTTGGGACGCAGCACACGGCAGCCCTCGGAGACGATGGCGGCAGGGTTGGAGTAGTTAAGAATCCAGTAGTCCTTCTTGGCATACTTCTCAACGTCATCGATCAGCTCGACCATGGGGAAGATGGTGCGCATGCCGTAGGCAAGGCCGCCGCAACCGCAGGTCTCCTGACCCACGCAGCCGTGGCGCAGCGGAATCTTCTCGTCCTGCTCGCGCATGGCGTAGCCGCCCACGCGCATCTGGGCAAACACGAAGCTCGCGTCGGTAAAGGCGGTCTCCTTATCGGTGGTCACCGTGAGCTTGATGTCCAGGCCGAGGTCCTCGTGCAAAATCCAGTCCACGAGCACGCCGATCTTGCGCTGGCGCTCCTCGTTGATGTCGTACAGACGAATCTCGTCAACATCGAGCTCGTCCTTGCGCAGGGCGATGGACTTGACGATGCCGGGGGTAAAGGTGGATCCGCCACCACACAGAGTAATGATCATTGTTTACTGCTCCTTCTCAATTGCGTTTTCGACCTTGTCGCGCATCTCGGCGACCTTCATGCCAAAGATGATCTGGATATTGTTGCCATTGCGGTTGATGCCGCTGTTGGGCACGTGGTTAATGAGGTTCTCATCGATGAGGTCCGGGTTCTTAACGTTCACGCGGAGACGCGTAAAGCAGTTCTCGAGCTCCTCGATGTTGTCCTTGCCGCCAAGACCTGCGACCAGGTCGGCAATGCCCGCATCGACGCCCTCTGCGGGAGTCGCGGCAACAGCACCCTGCTTCACCGCGACAGACGCGGCGGCCTCGCCCTCGGCAACGGACTCGGCGAGCTCGGACTCCTCCTCGCGACCAGGCGTGTGGAGGTTGAGCTTCTTAATAAGGAAGGTGAAGAGGAAGAAGTACAGCGCAGCGTTGACGACTCCAAGCACCAGCATAACCGGCCAGTTGGTCTTATCGACACCGAGGACCAGGTTGGAAACCACGATGTTGATGATGCCGCCTGCAGTCGAAGCGGGCACGGAGAGGACCTTGAGCAGGACCAGGAAGATGCCGGAAAGAACCGAGTGAACGACAAAGAGCACGGGAGCGGCAAAGACAAAGAGGAAGTCCATGGGCTCGGTGACACAGGAGAGCACGGCGGTGATGATCAGCGGGATGATAACGGCCTTGGTCTTGTCCTTGTTCTGCTTGTAGGCGGTGAAGATAAAGGCGAGACCGATACCGATGTAGGGCCACAGGTTGTTGAAGGTGTAGCTGTTGAAATACGTGCTATCGGAGAAGGGCTGGCCCGTCATTGCCATCTCGGCGACACGGATGGGATAGGCGCCGGCGATAACCTGATCGCCCAGCGTCAGGGTGCCACCCACATCGGAGAACTGGAACGGGGTGTAGATGAGGTGGTGCAGACCGGTGGGAACGAGCAGCTTGTTGAGCATGCCGTAGATAAACAGACCGATGTTACCCGACTCCTTAATGATGCCGGCAACGGAGGAGATGGCACCCTGAACCGGAGGCCAAACGATGCAGAAGCCAGCGCCCATGATCCAGGAGATGATGATCATGATCAGGAACGGGAAGCGAACGCCCGAGAACATCGAAAGAGCAATGGGGAACTGCTTGTTGGAGTACTTGTTGAACACGGCACCGGTGATGCAACCAAGAATGATGCCGCCGAACACGCCGGTATCGAGGACCTGAATGCCCATAACGGTGCTCTGGCCGGTTCCGGTAAGGCCGAGCATGCCGCTCGCCTCGGCAAGAGAGCCGGTGGCGTTGAGCACGATGTTATTGGCCTGCAGGAACAGGAAGAACGACATCAGGGCGATCAGCGAAGCGTGGCCCTTGTTCTTCTTTGCCATGGCACCGGCGATGCCCACGCAGAACAGAATCGAGAGGTTGTTGATGATAAACATCAGCGACTGATAGACAACGGCGCCCACAAGCTGGAACGGACCGGAGCCCAGTACGGGGATCACGGCGCAGATGGTCTTGTTGGTCAGAATGATGCCCACGATGAGCAGGATGCCGGCAACCGAGAGATACATCATCGGCTGAACGATCGACTTCGCGAACACCTCCAACGGCGCTTTGAAATTGAACTTCTTTTTTGCGGTCATAGCGGTACTCCCCTTCCTTTTCCGCAAATTGAGATAGGTGTGCCCTAGACAAGACCGTGAGCCTTGCCTTATATCAATCGATGTGCGGGCACGTTATGCCTAGAGACCAGGTTCTCCAAGCAGGTTAACAATGTGATATGCGAGATAACTCTTCTCGGCATCGGTAACGACAACGTTATAGGTAGACGCTAAGTGGTCGGCAATTGACTCCGCACACGAGAACGCCCTCGGATACACCGTTTCATCGATACGGAACAGCGCGTCGCCATTGACCTGCCCCGCCGCGGGATCGAGCGCTCGCTGCGCAAAAAACTGCAGATGGCGAACGAAACGCTCGTACGGCAACGAGGCGACGTCAAGGGTCGTGGCATAGTGCTCGGAAACAATCGCGAGCACGTCGCGAACAAGCTGGACCGAGACGATTAGACGGTCGGAGCGTTGCGGCATGGTGGCGTTGACGATATGCAAGGTGATGAAGCCCTGCTCCTCCTCGCTCATCTGGATGCCCATATACTCCTTGATAATCTGCAGCGCACGGCCCGCAAGCGCATACTCCTTGCGATAGAACTGCTGGATCTCGAGCAGCAACGGATTCTCACAGGGAACGCCCTTGCGCTCGCGCTCGAGGGCGAGGCTGATATGGTCTGCGAGAGCAATGAGAATCTTGTCGTTGATATCAACATTGAGCTCTCGACGGAGCATCTGAACAATGTCCTCGGCAATCACGAGGTTGACGGTGGGGATGGACTCCAAAAGATGTGCCAAGCGGTCAATCGTGCGCGAATCCTGAGAAGTGCCCTCCTGCAGCGCATAGGTCTTTTCGACCGATGCCTCATCGATAGCGTCGCCGGCATGGCGGCCAAAGCAGAGGCCTCGGCCGATGACGATGAGCTCGGAGCCATCGTCCGAAGTGACCATTGCGACGTTATTGTTGAAAACTCGCTTGATAACCACGGTACCCACCACAAGAATTTACTCGGAAAGCCAGACGACAGGCTCTTTAACAGCAACAGGGCCGGAAGCATGCTCACGAAGAGTCGAGTTCTCCGAACGCTCGCACACGATAACGAAGACCGTGGGATCGAAGCCGGCGGCGCGGACCGCGTCAAAATCGACCTCGACGAGGGGCTGGCCCGCGTCGACATGGTCACCCTGAGCAACAAGCGCATGGAAGCCCTTGCCCTCAAGTTTAACAGTGTCGATTCCGATATGCAGCATCACCTGAGCAGAGCTGTCGTCGGACATGATGCCCAGCGCGTGCTCAGTCGGAAACAGCGCCGCGACGGTGCCGGAAACAGGAGCGCACACCGTTCCCTCTTGGGGAACCACGGCAACGCCATCGCCCACGGCACGGCTGCTAAAAGCGGGATCATTGGTATTTTCTAGATGAACAAGCTCGCCGGAAACGGGAGCGAGGATTTCGAACTCGGAAGCTGCAGTCTTCTGCTCATCCGAACCGCCCATCAGGCGAGAAAAGAAACCCATGGTGGCATGTCCCTTCATAAATATAGCCCAACCAAAATCAAGCGAATGCATCCATAGAGACACACCCGTTCAAAGACTTTGGTTAGGCCCACGTCCGAGGGACTCGGTAACCTTCCGCATTTCTTTTTACGGGAGCTATTTTAGACAAGCCCAAAGCCAGAACAATCATTATGACCGGTGAGCGGTATTTTTTCTTCGATAAACGGTATTTAGGCGGCACTTAGGGACGTTCCTTTCCCGCCGGCACCCAGGGGCACTCCTCACTCTGGTGCGTTGGGAACAGGTTTGTTTGCACCAGGTTGGTGCAGATTAACCTGTCCCCAATGCACCAATTTCGTATGCACTAGATGAAGGGCTCGCATTCCTTCCGCACGACGCAAGCCTTGCTCAGCATCTGGGAAACAGCGGATAGCTTGTTGGGATCAAGCTTGCGAGCGCCTCGCGGACATACGGCAATGCAGCGCATGCAGGAGATGCACGCCTCGCCAGCTGCTCGCTTGGGGTCGCCCTTGTCGATAGCACAAACGGGGCACGCCGCGGCGCATGCACCGCAGGAGACGCAATCCTCTGTTGCCTCGGGTGCCATGCGGTGACCTCCGGCTTGTTTATAAGGACGATTGCCGGGAATAGAGGGCTCGGATGCATCCTCAGTCAACAGCTTTTGCTGAATTTGCTGCGCAAACTCTGCGAGCTGCGCCGCATCCTGCGCATCCGGACGACCGGCAGCAAACTGTCGCGCAATGGAATGTTCTGCAATGGCTGCAACTGCCGCGATTACCCGGAATCCCGCATGCTTCGCAACGTCCTCCAGCTCTACGAGCGTGTCCTCAAACGCGCGGTTTCCGTAGACGCACACCAGAACGGCCCGCGCTCCGTTGCCGTGAACCATGTTCAGTCGGTCGACCGCCATGGCAGGGACTCTGCCGGCATACGCTGGCACGGAGATAACAGCCACGTCGTCCTCAGTCATCGAGACAGCGCTGAGATCTAGCCCGCTATCGGTCAGATCGACGGTAACGGTATTATTGTCCAGCGCCCCGGCCACAAGGCCAGACACCTTCCGCGTTCCACCCGTCGGACTAAACACAATTTCGAATACGCTCATCGAGGCACCCTCTCCCTACGCCCGGCAACGCGTCAAGCTGTTTTCACATTCAGACAGAGTATACGGCGCATGAGGGGGAGCTCCCCGTTTTGGTGCGCCAGGCACCCCAATGCACCCACCCTACGCTGTCTGCCTCTTCGTTTTGTATAAATTACGGTACAGATTGTATATATTTACGGGATACCGCCGTGTTCTCCTGAGGTACCCCATCCTGGCCCGTACAAAAAACGGAGTATTCTGCAACGTGACCGCGCCAGCACCGCCGCGGGTGGGCAAAACTGTAGGGCGCCGTATCATTCTAAGTCCCGACATGGCGAGAATGACGCGCCCCCTGCTCCGGAAAACGGCGAAATCTGACTCGGAACGCTCGCTAGGGATATCCGAAGGCCACCGTTGGCGACGTCGAATCATATGCAGACAACTCGAACTGCAGAATACTCCAAAAAATGCACGGCGCACCCCATAGGACCCATTGCTGCATGGCAGGAAACAAGCCCACGGCATCCTCTAGATGCATTCCCGAGGAAATCACATTTGAACTAGCGATCGGATACGGCAAACAAAAGGGCCCCGAACGTAGTTGCTCGGGGCCCTTGGTTCACCTCGCTCTAGTGGGCGATGCGTATGTTATTTGCGCTTGCCGCCGCCGTCGCCGGGGCGACGGGAGCTGCTACCGCGCTTGCCGCCACGGCTGTTGCCATAGCTGCCACGATTATCGCGACCGCCGGCACGGCCGCCGCGGGAGCCGGCCTGGTTGCCGCCACGCCCGCCACGATAGCCGCCACGACGCTCATCGCGGGTGTCGTCGTAGTTGCGCCAGTCATCGCGACGATCGCGGCTGGCACGCGGGTCGCGACGATCGCGCGACTCATTCGAACGACCGGCGCCGCTGCGGCCACCGTTGCCACGAGCGCCCTCGCGACGCTCACCACCGCGGCCGCCCTCGCGGCCTCCGCGCTCGTCAAAGCGCTTGCCGCCGCGGGACTCGCCACCGCGGGTACCACGCTCGTCACGCGAACCACGGCCTTCGCCGCCGCGACGCTCATCACGGCCACCGCGCTCGTCATCACGACCGGAATGACGGCGGTCGCCCGCACCGCGCTTGCCACCGCGCGAACCGCGGCCCTCGTCCTCGCGCTCGACACGACGACGGCCACCGCGATCCTCATCCTCGCGACGGCGGCGATGTGCCTCACCCTGGAACTGCTTGGCACGACGCTCGGCACGGTTACCGCGCGCAGGCTGCTCAGCGGCACCAGCACCAGCGCGCTCCTCGGCAGCCACCTCGCGGGCCACGCTCTCAACAGCCTCGTCCACGCGAGCCTGAACGCCCTCGCGCACGCGGGTCTTCCCGCCGCGCTTGGGACGGCTCGGACGCTCGCCGTCGCCGCGGCGCTCGTCGCGACCGCGGTTGGAACGACCGGCAACATCGCCGTAATCGTCGCCGTTGCGCTTGCCGTCGCGACGTGCCTGCTCAAGCTTCTTCTTGCTCTTGGACTTGCCGCGCTTGGTCTTCTTCTTCACCTTAAAGGCCGCAGGGTCGCGCTCGGGATCAACCGCGGGCGGATTGGGACCCACGTGCAGGTCGCCGGCCTCGTAGATGTCGGCGGTCTTGTCCATGAGCTTCTCGATCTCGTAGAACTCGTCCACGTCCTGCTCGGTCACAAACGTGATGGCCCAGCCCAGCTCGCCGGCGCGTCCCGTACGACCAATACGGTGGATGTAGTCGGTCGGCTCGGCCGGCACGTCAAAGTTCACGACGTAGCGCACGTCGCTAATGTCGATGCCGCGGGCGAGTACGTCGGTTGCCACCAACACGTCGACGGTACCGTCGCGGAAGGCCGAAAGGGCACGCTCGCGCTGGGCCTGGCTGCGGTTGCCGTGAATCGCGGCGGCCTTGATGCCCTTACGCTCCAGACGACGGCAGCAGCTGTCGGCGCGGTGCTTGGTGCGCATAAAGACGATGGTGCGCTCCGGGCCCTCCTTCTTGAGGAACTCGGGCAGCAAGTTGTTCTTGGCCTCGATGGACACCGGGAACACAAACTGGTCGACGGTGTCGGCGGTCGACGTGGCGGGCGCGATCTCCACGCGGGCCGGGTCGCTCACCAGGTCGGTGATCTCGCCCACGGCTTCCTCGTCGAGCGTGGCCGAGAACAGCAGCGTCTGGCGCTCGGCCGGCGTCTCGCGCACAATGCGGCGGACGGCGGGCAAAAAGCCCATGTCGAGCATGCGGTCGGCCTCGTCGAGTACCAGCACCTTGACCTCGTCCAGGTGGCAAGCGCCCTGCTCGATCAGATCGACCAGACGGCCCGGCGTGGCGACCAGAATGTCGCAGCCGTACTTGAGCGCCGCGGTCTGCGGCTTGTAGCTCACGCCGCCCACGACGGTCACGGCAACGTGGCCCGTGACGTCGGCGATCTTGCTCGCGACCTCGTCGATCTGCTGGGCGAGCTCGCGCGTGGGGGTGATGACGAGCATCACGGGGCCACGGCCGTTGCCCTCGGGCTTTTTAGCACCGCGACGGCGGTTGCGGCCGCCGCGCTCGCGCACGGGTTTGGGAGGAGCGATGTGCTCCAGATTGTTCATGGTCGGCAGCAAAAAAGCGGCCGTCTTGCCGGTGCCAGTCTGAGCGGCAGCAAGCAGGTCGCGGCCCTCGAGCACCACGGGGATTGAGCCGGCCTGCACGGGCGTCGGCGCCGTGTAGCCCAGGTTCTCGATGGCACGAAGCATCTCGTCGGAAAGACCCAGCTCGTCAAAGGCGGGCAGGCTCTCGGTAGCGGACTCGACGGCCTGGGCAGCATTGGCCTCATCGGCGGCATCGAAGGCAGCCTGGGTCATGGCCTCGCGGGTCTCGTCCAGGATCTCGGCGTCGGTGACGTCGGATACAGAATTACGCATATGTTGTTGTTCCTTATCTGCACGCGCAATGGGCACGGCATGCGGCCGCGCGGGCGTGCTTGGTAGTGCGCTAATACATACAAAAACGGGTGCGCACAGAGAGGACGTTGCTCAGCACGCTGGCGATCGCTTTGGCAGCCCTATCACGCGCCGTCCAGACGCAGCGGCCCTAAGCGATGGAGCAGATTCGCCGCGGGTTAGTATACCCGTGCTTCGCATGCCCCCACGTAAACCACAGATGACGGAGCGGACGAGGCGGGCCTGGGCCGATTGTCTCAATCTGTAACAGTTACGAGACAAAACCGGGTCTACACGTTACAGATTGAGACGAACTCAAACATCGCAAAACATAATCTCGATCTGTAACAGTTAGAGGTCATTTTCCCCGCTAGATGTTACAGATCGAGATGTTTGACATGAGCTGCCAACGATTGAGCAGCCACCCGCATCTGTAGCGAAATGTCATACATTTTCATCCCCACTGGACACCCCCAGGGGGTATGGGTGTATAGTATCGGCAGGTTAACAATTTCAACACCAAACTACAGAAAGGAGAAGCCATGGCTCAAGATAAATTCGATGTGGGCGGCATGACATGCGCCGCCTGTCAGGCGCACGTGGACCGTGCCGTGAGCAAACTCGACGGCGTCCAAAGCGTCGCGGTCAACCTGCTCGCCGGTTCCATGATGGTCGACTACGACCCCGCGCAGGTCTCCCCCGACGACATCTGCACCGCCGTCGACCGCGCAGGCTACTCGGCCTCACCCGTCGACGCGGGCACTGTCGGCACAGGCGGCAGCGCGCAGGCCAGGTCTGGCGCCGCCCATATGGAGTCGCCGACCAAAAAGCTGGAGGCCGCCGCCTCCGCCATGCGCACCCGCCTCATCGTCTCGATCGTCTTCCTCATCCCGCTGTTCTATATAGGCATGGGGCACATGCTCGGCTGGCCGCTGCCCGGCGTCTTCACCGACCACACCCACAGTATGACGCTTGCCCTCACCGAGCTCGTCCTGCTCATCCCCATCGTCTACGTCAACGACGCGTACTTTATCAACGGGTTTAAATCGCTCGCGCACGGCGCGCCCACCATGGACGCCCTCATCGCCGTCGGCGCCACCGCGTCCATCGCCTGGTCGCTCTACGCCATGTTCATCATGGCCGACCAACTAGCCGCAGGACAGGTCCACGAGGCCATGATGACGGGCATGGACAACCTCTATTTTGAGAGCGCGGGCACGATTCTGTCGCTGGTCACCGTGGGCAAATACCTCGAGACACGCAGCAAATCCAAAACCGGCGGCGCTATCGAGGCGCTCATCGACTTGGCACCCAAGACTGCGACCGTCGTTGCCGACGACGGCACCGAAACCACCGTCGACGTCGACAGTATCCTTCCCGGCCAGGTCCTGCGCGTACGCCCCGGAGAGTCCATCCCCGTCGATGGCGTGGTGCTCGAGGGCAGCTCGGCCGTGGACGAGAGTGCGCTCACCGGCGAGTCCATCCCCGTGGAAAAGACCGCCAGCGACACCGTCAACGCCGCCACGGTCAACCGCACCGGCTCGTTTACCTTCCGCGCCACGCGTGTGGGTGCCGAGACATCGCTCGCCAAGATTATCCAGCTCGTCGAGGACGCCAACGCCACCAAGGCGCCCATCGCCCGCATGGCCGACAAGGTCGCCGGCGTGTTCGTGCCCGTGGTGTTTGTAATCTCTGCCGTAGCTTTTGTGGCGTGGATGGTGCTGACCGGAAGCATCAACGAAGCGCTTACCTCCGCCGTCGCCGTGCTGGTGATCAGCTGCCCGTGCGCGCTGGGCCTGGCCACGCCCGTCGCCATTATGGTTGGCACCGGCAAGGGCGCCGAGATGGGCATTCTGTTTAAGAGCGCCGAGGCGCTGGAGAACCTGCGCAGCGTGGGCACCGTGGTGCTCGATAAGACGGGCACCGTCACCCGCGGCAAGCCGGCTGTAACCGACATTGAGGTGGCCACGCGCGCCGACGGCTCGCCCGCCATGAGCGAAAAGGCGCTGCTCAAGCTGGCCGCCGCGCTGGAGCGCTCGAGCGAGCACCCGCTGGCCGAGGCGATTATGGCCGAGTGCGAGGCGCGCGGAATTGTCGCGCGCATGGTCGAGGACTTTGCCGCCGCGCCCGGACGAGGCGTTACGGCACGCGAGGGGCAGAATGTCATCGCAGCCGGCAACGTGCGCCTGATGGACGAGTTGGGCGTTACCGTGCCCGCGGGTCTTGCCGAGCAATTTGCCGCCGAGGGCAAGACACCGCTGTTCTTTGCCAAGAACGGCGAGCTTGTCGGTATCATCGCCGTGGCTGACGAGGTCAAAGAAACGAGTGCCGAGGCCATCGCCGCGCTCCACAAGCTCGGCGCCGACGTGCGCATGTTCACCGGCGACAACCGCGTGACGGCCGAGGCCATCGCCCGCCGCGTGGGGCTGAGCAGCGAACAGGTCATTGCCGACGTCCTCCCCGCCGACAAGGAGCGCCACGTGCGCGAACTGCAGGATGCGGGCAGCATGGTGGCCATGGTGGGCGACGGCATCAACGACTCCCCCGCTCTGGCGCGCGCCGACGTGGGCCTTGCCATCGGCACCGGCGCCGACATCGCCAAGGAGGGCGCCGACGTGGTACTCATGCGCAGCGACCTCATGGATGTTGCGCGCGCCATCGAGCTTTCGCGCGCCACGATCCGCAACATCAAGCAGGACCTGTTCTGGGCGCTGTTCTACAACGGCATCGGCATTCCGCTGGCGGCAGGCGTGTTCTTCCCCCTCACCGGTTGGCAGCTCTCGCCGATGTTTGGCGCTGCGGCCATGAGCCTGTCGAGCGTGTGCGTCGTAAGCAATGCGCTGCGCCTGCGAACCTTTAAGCCCAAGACGGCGCGCTGAAGCACCCGACCTTGCCCCTCAAACCGTCGCTCGCGTACCCAAGTACGCTTCGCTCCTCTTTCGGGGCAATCTCGGGCACCTCAGCGCACCTTTAAGATGACACTGTTCACGACTAAACTGTCAGATAATCTCAATCGATAAGGAGTACACCCATGCGTTACACAATCAAGACTTCCGGCCTCATGTGCGGCCACTGCGACGCCACCGTCGAGACGGCGTTGCTCAACGTGGCCGGCGTGACCGACGCCGACGCCGATCACGAAACCCAGACCGTCCAGGTGGAGTGCGCCGACACCGTGACCGCCGAGCAGCTCGCCGCCGCCGTCGAGGCCGCGGGCGAGAAATTCCACGCCCTGTCCGTGACCGCATCCTAGCTGCCACCGCACCAGCAGGCACCGCTGTCGGCCGACATAGCCGCCCAGCAACCACCGCTCAACCAGCCCTTCAGAAGTTGCGGTGAAATAGTTCCTGTTTTAGCGCTCCAAGCCCTCAATCAAGAACTATTTCACCGCAACTGAGGGCGAGGTATTTGAAGGATTGACCAGAAACGAGGACCCGCCATGATGGCAGACCATAAATCGGTGACTCGCATGCTTAAGACGGCACGCGGGCAGATCGACGGCATCCTGCGGATGGTCGAGGAGGACCGCTATTGCGTCGATATTTCCACGCAGCTTATGGCCACACAGGCGCTCCTCGCGCGCATTAACGCCGACGTGCTCAAGGCCCACATTGAGGGCTGCGTCGCCTCGGCCATCGAATCGGGCGACGAGGAGCTCAAAGCCGCCAAGCTTGCCGAGATAGAGCGCGTCGTCGACAAGCTCGCCAAGTAATTGGGGCATTGGGGACAGACTTCTTTGCACCGTCTTGGTGATCCGGGGACAGGTATGTTTGCACCACATTGGCGCAGATTAACCTGTCCCCCTTGCTCTAAATCGGGTATAAAGGCGTGCAGCATATCGAACGAAAGGCAATTCGCATGAATGACTTTATGAAGGGTCGCAACGGCGCCGATGAGCTCACCGTCGTGTTGGGCTTCGCAGGCATTATCATCGCGATAATCGGGTCGATGGCCCGTATCCAGTGGCTCAGCTGGATCGCCATCGCCGTGATCGCGCTCGGCGTGCTGCGCGGTCTGTCCAAAAACATCGACGCGCGCCGCAAGGAGAACGATGCCTTTGTCACGGCGACCGCAAACGTCCCCGGCCTAGGTAAGTTCGTCGCCAGCTTGGGTGGCGGCGCCGCGGCTGCCAACGCCTCGCGCGCGGCCGGCACCAGCAAGGAAGACTTTGAGCGCGCCAAGCGAACGGCCAAGAAGATGTGGAAGGGCCGCAAGACCACGGCCTACCTTAAGTGCCCTAACTGCGGTCAGATGCTGTCCGTCCCCAAGGGCAAAGGCAAGATCCGCGTCACCTGCCCCAAGTGCCACGCCAAGATGGAAACACGCTCCTAGGCATCGCGCCGTGGGGCAAATGAATCAGTAGTGTTTGTCTCAAATCTGAAGCATTTATTCGATAAAAAAGCCGAGGCCTCTTGCTGAGACCTCGGCTTTTTTGTATAAGGCGGCGGCGTTCGACGAGCCGACTGTCCCCCGTCACACCGGCGCTTACGCCACGCCGTCGCGGGCCAGCTCCTCGGCCAGCGCTTCGGCAGGCATGGCCATAATCGTGTCGAGCTCGGCGTCCACCTCGGGAATACGCTTCACCTTGAGTTTGCGCACCAGGTTGCCGCGGCACATCACGTGCATTGGCTCGCGCAGAGCGCACAGGTCATCGAGCGGGTTCTCGCGCGTCACCAGGATATCGGCGGCCTTGCCGCACTCGACCGTGCCGGTCTCGCCGCCTAGGCCCAACAGCTCGGCATTGACCTGCGTCGCCGTATGCAGCGCAAAGGCGTTGCTCACGCCCACGTACTTGGCAAAGTAAGCGACTTCGCGCCACATGTCGTACTGGGTCACGAACGGGCAGCTCGAGTCCGTGCCCAGGCCCACCTTAACGCCGGCTTCCAGCGCCGCACGAGCGCTCTCGATAATGCCCGAGCACACGATGTCGCCGTTCTTCTTTTGCGTGTCGGTCGAATGGGTCTTTTCCGGATCGAGCAGTACAAACGGCAGCGCCGGACTAATCGTGCAGGTCACGCTCGGCGCGCGTCCCTCGAGCTGTGTTCCCGCGGCGCCGCGGTACAGCTCCAGGATCTCGGGGGTCATCGGGGCACCGTGCTCGATCGTATCGACGCCGGCCTGAAGCGCAGCCTTCACGCCCTCGGTGCTCTCGACATGGGCCATGACCGGAAGGCCAACCTCGTGCGCCGCCTTGCACGCCGCCGCGGCGACACCGACCGGCATGCGCAGCACGCCAGGCTCGCCTACTTCGGTCGCGTCGAACACGCCGCCCGTCACGAACAACTTGATGACATCGGCACCGCGCGTATACAGATCGCGCACCTGTTCGGCCGCCTCGGCGGGGGTATTGGCGACCTGCGCGAACAGCCCCGCACCGTGACCGCCCGGCACCGTGACACCCGTTCCCGGCGCCACCAGACGTGGACCCTGATACTTGCCGGCGTCGATAGCGTTGCGCACGGCCAGATCGGCAAACAGCGGGTCGCCCGCGCCGCGCACCGTGGTCACGCCACTTGCCAGCTGCTGCTGAGCGCTGCCTTTGAGAATGTGGCGAACGATGGCGCGGCCCACGGGGTTATCGAGCTTCTTCATCAGCGCGCCCGCATCGCCCGCCGAAACCGGCTTGCCCGAACCGCACAGATGCACATGCATATTGATGAGGCCGGGCATGAGGTACGCGCCGGCCAGGTCGATGACCTCGGCACCTGCAGGCGCCTGCGCCACAGCACTCGGCCCCACCCACGTGATGACACCGCGCTCAACGGCCACGGCCATATCGGGTTGCGGCTCCATATGCTCCGAGCCATCCAGAATGGTCGCATTGATAAACAACGTAGAACGATCGGCAGACGCCATATCGAGCTCCTCCCCCTCAGAAAACTTGAACATCTGTCCATTATTATCCAGTGTAGCCCGATTACCACAGACATATCGGTTAACGGAGGGAAGAGGGGATGTGGGGGACGGAATACGTTGCAGTCCCACCCCAGCGATACCAGGGAAATGTCTCGATCTGTAACAGGTAGACCGTCTTTAACCTTCCAAATGTTACAGATCAAGATCTTTCGGCACCGCGTCCAACCTTTGTCTCAATCTGTAACAGTTAGGTCGAATTTTGGCCTGTAAATGTTACAGATTGAGATATTCTCCAGCCCCGTCGTCAAACGTCTAAATCTGTAACAGGTAGACAGGTTTTCGGCCTCTAGATGTTACAGATTGAGATCTTTTAGCGGTAGCCAACCTTCCGTCTCAATCTGTAACAGTTACGAGGCCAAACGGTCCCTTGTTGTTACAGATTGAGACAAACTCGGCAGGAACAACCACCCCCGCGTCAGTTGCACCCCTTAGCGCCCATACCACTGCCGTCTCCATTCCTCCGCCAGATTGACCCGCTGCGGAATGCTCGCCAGTCTCATCTTTTCAGCCAGCTTCCCCGGATTCTTGAGCTCATCAAACGTAAACCTCAGTACTTTATGTCCGAGCATCGTCAGATGGGACTCTCGCTGACGTTCTGCCACGAATGGGTCGACCGACTCCCAATCCCCACCATCCTGCAGGGTATACTTTCCCTTCCCGTCGAGCTCGCCGATGACACATGTCCCGTCCTCGAGCCTCCAGAAATAATCAACCCGAAACGCCTGGCTCGAATCGAGCGGATCGCGAAACTCCACCTGCAACTCCGGAACCGGAAAACCGTATGCAATAAAGAACGCTCGGAACCGTGACTCGCCGCCGTTTTCGGACAGCTCGTCCGCATACGACGCAATCACCTGTGCCCTGCGATACCCGCGTCTGCCCTCGCAATCGGCGCGGAGGCGCTCGCACAGGCCATCGCGCGATACGCCTTTCGCCCGCAGTGCAGAATCGGCAATCGCCAACCCGTAGGAGAACGGCGCACGCAGCAAGCAATCCTCCACCGCGCGCCAAAACGACGTCACCCGCACGCCATCAACGCGCTCGAGCGCGCCCGCCATCTGTGGACGCAACAACCTGCACCCGCTGCTCAACGTCACTGAACAACCCGTCTTAACAAGAAAACGCGGCCCGAGCAGATCATTCGGCACCTCCAGACCCCACAAAAGTGCCGCGTCATAACCCCAAAACGCCCAATCGGGATGAAACTCTGCAAGCCCTTTGATGGTACGCAGCGCTCGCTCCGCCGGCGTCAATGCGTCCCAATCATGCTGAAAACAGAACAGGTACGGCTCGGGCTCCGCGATATCGTCTGTGCCCACATGGCGCCGCAGCCACATGAGCTCAGCATTGTCGTGTGTCACAAGCAGCACGCCTTGTTCAGCCGCCTCCGTGAGCCTGGCAAGAATCCTGTTCCGCGCCAACGTGTTGCGAGTCGTATGCTTGTGTTTGAAAACGGTATTAGACACTTCCATCACCACCGCATCGGACAAATGGACCATCGCCACCGTTGCCTCCGCTGACAAATGTCTTGATCTGTAACGGGTAGACGTTCTCCAGGTCCCTAAACGTTACAGATCGAGACATAAAGGCAGAAGGCAAGGCAGGCGACAACCGTCCATCCCCTACTCCCATTCCTGTTCGTAGATGTTGAGCGACTTCACATACCGCCCCTGGGCACCCATGATGTCGCGGACCAGGCGCAAAAAGAAGCTGATGCACGAGGTGTCGAAACCGTCCTCCAGGTCCTCGGGATGCACCGAGCCCGGCCCGTCGACCGCCGTGTCGCTCAGGCGCGCGATGTCATACAGGTAGAGCTGCCCCGCCGTCAGCCAGACATCGTCGACGCACGCGAGTCGCACCGCAATCGCACCATCGTTCCAGTGCTCCTTTTGCACGATATGTGGGTCGTAGACGTCAAAGCGACGGTCGGTGCGCGTGTCCTTCAGCACGACCATGCCAGTCGCGGGATCCTTGTTCAAAATGCCAAAGCGCGAGAAATACTGCGTGTCACGCACCTGCTTAAGTCGCCCGAGCGAAGCAGGAGAAATTGACGCTGGCGGCTCGTCCACATACAGCTCCAACAGCGTCTTGCCGTGGTAATAGGGGCGCTCAAACAGCAGCCAATCGGTAAACGCCATGTTGTAGGCCATGATTTCGTTTTGAGAAGGTTCCTCGCAATAGCTCAGCCACGGATCGACGATAATCTCGAACTGCTCGCGCGCCGGCTCCAGGAATTGAAACTTCCGCAGCATCCAAAAGTGAGCCATGTCGGCAATATCGTTGCCGACGGCTTCGGCCAGCTCTGCTCGGTCAAAAACTTGGTCAGTCATGGCATCCTCCTCAAACTGATGGACCTCAATTTGAGCTTACGAGGAGGGCGAGCAACCGAGGCAAGCGCGGGCAAAGTAGGCCTTCGACTGCAAGCCAGATGCTAACCAAACACTTGACGGGACACTTGACCGAATGAGTCCACCGCAACAAAACCGCAGGTAGACATAGACAGCCAACCCGCCCTTTTGAGCCAGATGCCCGCAGCCACCACAGAAACAACAGGTGACCACAGCCCAAAAAGTCGACAAATGAACACCCGTACGTCGACAAACGAGCAAATCGCTCGCAAAGAGTGTCCCCAACGACTAGACAAAAAATGACTAGTCATTGAGGACGTTCTTAAATGACTACTTTACAGCTCCAGCGCCTCGGCGACCTCGGCTGCGCAGGCCAGGGCATCGGCCATAGCACTCACCACGAGCGAGCTGCCGTTGCGGGCGTCACCGGCCACGTACACCGGTGCGGCATCCGCGGCGACACCCTCCGTGCGAGCCGCGAGGTGCGAGCCCTCGGCAGCCATCACCGGCAGCGGACGACCAGCGGTGGCAACAGGCACGCCCACCGCATCGAACACGCCGTGCTCGGGACCCGTAAAGCCGCAGGCGATGAGCACCAGCTGCGCCGGCACCTCGTGCTCGGAGCCCGCGATGCGCTCGGGCTTTCCCGCCGACCAGTCCAGATCGACTACGCGCAGACCCGCAGCCGCACCCTTCTTGTCCAGCAACACCTCGAGCGTATCCACGCCCCAGGCACGCATCTCGCCACCCATCGCAGCGATAGCCTCCTGCTGGCCGTAGTCGGTCTTCTTAACGTTGGGCCACTGCGGCCAGGGGTTGCTCGCCGCGCGCTTATCGGGCGCAGCCGGCAAGAACTCAAACTGGCGCACGCTGCGCGCACCCTGGCGCACCGCGGTACCCACGCAGTCGTTTCCAGTATCGCCGCCGCCAATGACCACAACGTCCAGGCCGCGCGCGTTCACCGCGGGCTCGCCGCCATCGAGCACCGAGACGGTCGAAGCCGTCAGGTAGTCCACCGCGTACACCACGCCCGGAGCATCCACGTTCGCAGCCGAAAGACCGCGGGGCGCACAAGCGCCGGCAGCCACCACGACGGCATCAAAGTCATCGAGCTCGGCCGCCACCGCAGGGTTCGTAACGTCAGCGCCCAGCTCAAAGACAATACCCAGCTCGCGCATAAGTGCCACGCGACGCTCGACCACAGACTTCTCGAGCTTCATGTTGGGAATGCCGTACATGAGCAGGCCGCCCGGGCGGTCGTCGCGCTCAAACACCGTCACGCGGGCGCCACGACGCGCAAGCTCCCATGCCGCCACCAGACCAGCAGGACCGGAGCCCACCACGGCAACCGTGGGTGCGCCCTCCCCCGCCGGCTCAAAGCGGCGCGGACCGCCGTTGGCCCATTCGTGGTCGCTGATCGCGCGCTCGTTGTCGTGAATCGTCGTGGGCCGGCCATCGACCGAACCCAGGTTGCACGCGGCCTCGCACAGCGCCGGGCACACGCGACTCGTGAACTCAGGCATGGGCGAGGTGAGCGACAGGCGCTCGGCAGCCTCGTTCCAGCGGCCGCGGTACACCAGCTCATTCCACTCGGGAATCAGGTTGTGCAGCGGGCAGCCACTCGGGCGCGCCTTGCCAAAGCTCGCGCCCATTTGGCAAAACGCCACGCCGCACATCATGCAGCGGCTCGCCTGGGCGCGACGTGCATCGTCATCGAGCTCCACGTACAGCGGATCAAAATCATGGCTGCGCTCCTCCACGGGGCGAAGCTCGTGGGTCACGCGATCGATATCAAGAAAAGCACCGGGCTTACCCATGGCACTTACGCCTCCTTCTTGGTCGAAGCAACAGAGCTGGCGGCGGTGGGCACAGCACCCGCAGCACCGCCCGCGACATCAAAGCGAGCGACATCCGCGGCGCTCGCGCGACCGGTCACGATGTCAAACGCCAGCTCCTCGGCCTGCGCATGCGTCTTGCCGGCAGCCTCGCCCGCGGCGACAATCGCCAGCACGCGCTCGTACTCGGTCGGAATGACCTTCACAAAGTGCTTGCCCATCGTCTCAAAGCTGTAGAGCAACTTAATGCCGCGCGGGCTCTGCGTCGCATCCACGTGCTCCTGGATGAGCTCGCGAATCTGCGCCAGCTCGCCGGCCGTCGGGACCTTGAGCTCAACGCTCTCGTGGTTCACACGGGCATCGAGCGTGCCGTACTGGTCAAAGACATAGGCCACGCCGCCTGTCATGCCGGCGGCGAAGTTCTGCCCGACCTCGCCCAGGATGAGCGCCAGACCGCCCGTCATGTACTCGCAGCCATGGTTGCCGCAACCCTCGACCACCACCGTGGCACCGGAGTTGCGTACGCCAAAGCGCTGGCCTGCCAGGCCGTTAATGAAGCCGCGGCCGCTCGTAGCGCCAAAGAATGCAACGTTGCCCACGATGATGTTCTCGTCGAACTTGTAGGTCGCATGCGGGTTGGGGCGCACCGACACCTCGCCGCCCGAAAGACCCTTGCCAAAGTAGTCGTTGGCGTCGCCGCACACGTTGAGCGTAATGCCGCGCGGCAGGAAGGCGCCAAAGCTCTGACCAGCCGAGCCGTCGCAATCGATAGTGATGGAGCCGGCGGGCAGGCCCTCGGGATGCGCCTTGGTCACCGCATTGCCCAAGATGGTGCCCACGCAACGGTTAACGTTGGCGATGTCGGCATGGAAGCGAATCGGGCGCAGGTGCGCGCGAGCGTCGGCCGTGTAGGGCACAAACAGCGTGGAGTCGAGCGTCTTGTCGAGCTCGCTGTCCGCAGCCATCTGCGGCAGGAAGTGACGGCCGTCGGCACCCGGGATGTGGGCACCAAACTCACAGGTCGCGCTCGCCAGCACGGGCGTCAGATCGAGCAGGTTGGCCTTACGGTTGCCCGGGACCTCAATCTGGCGCAAGCACTCGGGATGGCCGACCATATCGTCGACGGTGCGGAAGCCCAGGCTCGCCATGACCTCGCGCAGCTGCTCGGCAACAAAGAGCATAAAGTGCTCGACGTGCTCGGGCTTACCGCGGAAGCCGTGACGCAGGCGGCAGTTTTGCGTCGCGATGCCGGCCGGGCAGGTGTCCTGCTGGCAGTCGCGCTGCATGAGGCAACCCATGGAGATGAGTGGCATGGTCGCAAAGCCAAACTCCTCGGCGCCCAGCAAGCAGGCGACGGCGACGTCGGTGCCGTCCATGAGCTTGCCGTCGGCCTCGAGCACCACGCGGGAGCGCAGGCCGTTTTGCAGCAGCGTCTGCTGGGCCTCGGCAAGACCGAGCTCCAGCGGCAGACCCGCGTGCCAGATCGAATCGCGAGCAGCGGCACCTGAGCCGCCGTTGTGGCCGCTGATCAAAATCTTGTCGGCAGCGCCCTTGGCAACGCCGGTGGCGATGGTGCCGACGCCGGCCTCGCTGACCAGCTTGACCGACACGCGCGCGCCGGGGTTGGCGTTCTTAAGGTCAAAGATCAGCTCTGCCAGGTCCTCGATGGAGTAGATGTCGTGGTGCGGCGGAGGCGAGATCAGGCCGATGCCGGGCGTGGACTGACGGACCTCGGCAATCCAGGGGTAGACCTTCTTGCCGGGCAGGTGACCGCCCTCGCCGGGCTTGGCGCCCTGGGCCATCTTGATCTGAATCTCGAAGGCGCTGCACAGGTAGCGGCTCGTCACGCCAAAGCGCGCACTTGCCACCTGCTTGATCGCGGAGTTCTTGGAGTCGCCGTTAGCCAGCGGGGTCTCGCGACGCGGGTCCTCGCCGCCCTCGCCGGAGTTGGAACGGCCGTGCAGGCGGTTCATGGCGATGGCCATGCACTCGTGTGCCTCTTTGCTAATGGAGCCATACGACATGGCACCGGTGTTAAAGCGGCGGACGATGTTGAGCGCGGGTTCGACCTCGTCAAGCGAAACCGGCGTGCGGCCGCTGGCATTAAAGTCGAGCAAGTCGCGCAGGCGCACGGCACGACCGGTGCGGTGCAGGCGGGCGCTGTACTCCTTAAAGGTGTCGTAGCTGTCCTCACGGCAGGCGGTCTGCAACAAGTAGACAGTCTGCGGATCGATGAGGTGGTCCTCGCCGCCGAGCGGGCGCCACTTGGTCAGACCCAGCGTGGGCAGCTGATCGGGTGCCGGGCTCTTAAGGATAGCGAGCGCGGCGTCGTAGCGCTCATTCTGCTCGCGCTCAACGTCCTCGACACCCATACCGCCCACACGGCTCACCGTGCCGGCAAAGTACGCGTTGACGAATTCCGGCGTAAAGCCCACGGCCTCGAAGATCTGCGCGGAGTGGTAGCTCTGCACCGTGGAGATGCCCATCTTGGACATGATGGAGACGATGCCCGCCGTCGCGGCCTTGTTGTAATTGGCGATGCCCTGCTCGGCCGTCACGTCCAGATCGCCGCGTGCCGCCAGATCGCGGATGCACGCATGTGCGTTGTACGGATAGATGCCGCTTGCGGAGTAGCCCACCAGCGCCGCAAAGTCGTGCGGAGACACGGCATCGCCGCACTCCACCACGATATCGGCAAAGGTGCGCACGCCGGCGCGGATCAGGTGGTTGTGCACGCAGCCCACGGCGAGCAGCGAGGGCACGGGCACCTCGCCCGCCGCGGCACGATCGCTCAATACCACGATGTTCACGCCGTCGCGGACCGCAGCCTCAACGTCCTCGGCGAGCTGCTTGAGCGCAGCCTGCAGCGCGCCCTCGCCGGCATCACGGCGGTAGACGGCACGGAAACGGCGGGTCTTAAAGCCCACGCGGTCGATGGCGCAGATACGCTCGAACTCCTCCTCGTTGAGCAACGGGCGCTCCAAGCGCACCAGCTGGCAGGCCGTACGGGAGTCCTCGAGCAGGTTGCCGTGGTTGCCCAGGTAGAGCGTGGTCGAGGTGACCATATGCTCGCGAAGGGCGTCGATGGGCGGGTTCGTGACCTGAGCGAACAGTTGATAGAAATAGTCGTAGAAGGAGCGCGTCTTCTTGGACAGGCAGGCCAGCGGCGCATCGATGCCCATCGAGGCGAGCGGCGCCTTGCCCTGCTGGGCCATGGGACGCACGACCTCGTCGACGTCATCCCAGTGATAGCCAAGCTTGGCCATACGCACGGCGGCAGGCACCTCGGCGTCCTCGGCGGGTGTTGCCGCAACGGGCTCGTCGAGCGCATCGACGGTCAGCGTCTCCTCGGCAATCCAGTCGCGATAGGGCTTTTCCTTAGCGTAACGGGCGCGCAGCTCGTCGTTGTAGATGACGCGACCGCGGGCAAAGTCGACCTCGAGCATCTGGCCTGGTCCCAGGCAGCCGCTCGTCAGGATGTTCTCGGGGCTCACCTCGATGGTGCCCACCTCGCTTGCCAGCATAAAGCGACCGTCGCGCGTCACATAGTAGCGGGCAGGACGCAAGCCGTTACGGTCGAGGGCGGCACCCAGCGTGCGACCGTCGGTAAAGGCGATGGCCGCCGGGCCATCCCACGGTTCCATGAGCATGGACTGGTAAGCGTCGTAGGCGCGGCGCTCCTCACTCAGGCTGTCGTTGTGGTCCCACGGCTCGGGCAGCAGCATGGATGCGGCACGCGTGAGCGGGCGACCGTTCATGACCAAGAATTCGAGCACGTTATCCAGAATCGCGGAGTCGGAGCCCTCGCGGTTGATGATGGGCATCACGCGCTCAAGATCGTGCTGCAGCACGGGGCTGTACAGGTTGGGCTCGCGGGCGCGAATCCAGTTGACGTTGCCCTTGAGGGTGTTGATCTCGCCGTTGTGGATGATAAAGCGGTTGGGGTGCGCGCGCTCCCAGCTGGGCGTGGTGTTGGTGGAGTAGCGCGAGTGGACGAGCGCCACGGCCGTCTTGACGGCGGCGTCGTTGAGGTCGATGAAGAAGCGGCGCATCTGCGTGGCGACGAGCATGCCCTTGTACACGATAGTGCGCGAGCTCATGGAGCACACATAGAAGATCTTGTCGCGCAGGGCAAACTCGGCGTCGGCCTTCTTCTCGATGGTGCGGCGGCACACATACAGACGGCGCTCGAAGGCATCGCCCGCCGGCGTGTCGTCGGGGCGCCCCAGAAAGGCCTGCAGGATGGTAGGCATGCAGGCGCGGGCTGTCTCGCCCAAGTCATGCGGATCGACCGGCACCTCGCGCCAAAAGAGCAGCGGCACGCCGGCCTCGGCGCAGCCCTCCTCAAACACGCGATGGGCATCCTCTACGCCCCTGTCGTCCTGTGGGAAGAACAGCATGGCCACGCCATAGTCGCCCTCTGCCGGCAGAATCTGGCCGCACTTTTGAGCCTCTTTACGGAAAAAGTGATGCGGAACCTGGAACAAGATGCCAGCGCCGTCGCCGGTGTTCTTCTCGAGTCCCGTGCCGCCGCGGTGCTCCAAGTTGACCAGAATGGACAGCGCATCGTCCAGAATCTGGTGATGGCGCTCACCGTTGATGTCGGCAAGCGCGCCGATGCCACATGCATCGTGGTCGAATTCGGGGCGATAAAGGCCCTGCTGCTGAGCGGAATCTGCCTGCATCGCGATCCTCCCCTAGATATTAGACAGTCAGTTGAATAGGCATACTAGGAGCATCGCCGGCCCGCTGTGTTTCCCACCCGTTTCGAAACAATCGCGTAACGCGCGCCCTACGAGTGGACACCGCCGACCTTAAGGGCGGCAACAAGGCCCCCAAGTTCGGCCCGTAAGCTCACCGCTTCAAACATCTCAATCTGTAACAGGAAGATCCCATTTCGACGCCTAACTGTTACAGATTGAGATGTTCTTGAGAGACGGTTCCGAATGTCTCAATCTGTAACACGAAGGGCCGGCTTTGGCGGTCAGCTGTTACAGATCGAGATTTTCCATAGGACCATTTCTTCCTGTCTCGATCCGTAACACCTAGGCCCAATTTCCATCCCTAGTTGTTACAGATCAAGACAGTTCGCAGCCCCCCTTCATCATCCTATTCAAATACAACAATTTTGTTAGTCTTGGTTAACTTTTAAGCTTAAAACGGGTATCCTTTGCAGCGTCAAGCAAACGGCACGCACACCGTGCCAGATCAAGGAGACCCCTATGGCGCACCAAGCAGACCAACAGACAATGCAACTTGTCCTTATCCGTCACGGAGAATCCGAGTGGAACAAACTCAACCTGTTCACCGGCTGGACCGACGTAGAACTCACCGACACGGGCCGCGAAGAAGCCGCAGCAGGCGGCCGCGCCCTCAAAGAAGCCGGTTTCGACTTTGACGTCTGCTACACCTCGCGCCTCAAGCGCGCGATCCACACCCTCGACATCGTGCTCGGCCAAATGGATCGCGAGTGGTTGCCCGTCATCAAATCCTGGAAGCTCAACGAGCGCCACTACGGCGCGTTGCAGGGTCTCAACAAGGCCGATGCCGCGGCAGAGCACGGCGACAAGCAGGTGCTCATCTGGCGCCGCTCCTTCGATATCTGCCCGCCGGCGCTCAAGCCGGGCGACAGTCGCGACCCCCACACCCAGGAGCAATACCGCGACGTCGCGCCCGATCAGCTGCCCTATACCGAGTGCCTCAAGGACACGATCGCCCGCGCCTGGCCCTATTTCGAAGACGAGATTCGCCCCCAGATGCTCGCCGGCAAGCGCGCACTCATCGCCGCACACGGCAACTCCCTGCGCTCACTCGTCATGAAGCTCGAGCACCTCACGCCCGAGGAGATCCTCAAGGTCAACATCCCCACCGGCGTGCCGCTCGTCTACACCTTCGATACCGATTTCAATGTCCTCGACAAGCGCTACATCGGCGACCCGGCGACCATCGCCGCCAAGATCGACGCCGTGGCCAATCAGGGCAAAGCGCACAAGTAGCCCCAACCCAAATCCGACGCGTGGCGCCGCACGACCCAGATGCGACGTCACGCCGCCCATACGCAGGAGCGCACCATGCTCAACCATCTCAAACAACACTTTGGCTCCCGACGCACCGGTGGTCACGGAGGCCTAGACATTGCGCGGCATATCGGCCCCGGGCTGCTCGTGACCGTCGGCTTTATCGACCCGGGCAACTGGGCCTCCAATATGGCCGCGGGCTCGCAGTTTGGCTACGCGCTGCTGTGGATCGTCACGCTGTCCACGATTATGCTCATTGTGCTGCAGCACAACGCGGCGCACCTGGGTATCGCCACGGGCGCCTGCCTTGCCGAGGCCACGACACGTTACCTCCCCCGCTTCGTTGGACGCACGGTACTCGCCAGTGCCTATCTCGCGACTGTCGCCACCGCCATGGCCGAAGTCCTGGGTGGCGCGATTGCCCTTCAAATGCTCTTTGGGCTGCCCGTGCGCGCGGGCTGCGTCATCGTGGCGGCAGTATCGATGGCGATGCTCATGACGAACTCCTACAAGCATGCCGAACGCTGGATCATCGCCTTCGTAGGCGTGGTAGGACTCTCGTTTTTGGCCGAGCTTGCACTAGTCAAGGTCGACTGGCCGCAAGCCGCCGCAAGCTGGATCACGCCCAGTATGCCCACTGGCTCTGCCGCGATTATCGTGAGTGTCCTGGGTGCGGTCGTTATGCCCCACAACCTTTTTCTGCACTCCGAGGTCATCCAATCCATGCACTTCGAAGGCCAAGGCGAGCAGGTTATCGAAGAGCGTCTGCGCTACGAGCTCTTCGACACGCTCTTTTCGATGGGCGTGGGCTGGGCAATCAACTCGGCCATGGTCATCCTGGCCGCAACGACCTTCTTTGCGCACGGCATGGTCGTAGACGACCTCGCCGTCGCAGCGGCCACGCTCTCCCCCATCTTGGGCCCGGCGAGCTCGACCATCTTTGCGGTAGCGCTGCTGTTCGCGGGCCTCTCGAGTAGCGTGACGGCGGGCATGGCGGCGGGAACCATCACTGCGGGCATGTTCGACGAGGAATACGATATCCACGACCGACATTCCTCGATCGGGGTGGCGGCCTGTTTCGTCGGCGCAGTGACGGCGTGCCTGGTCGTCCCAAATCCTTTTGAAGGTCTCATCTGGAGTCAGGCACTGCTGTCGCTTCAGCTACCGATTACGGTCTTTGTGCTCATACGGCTCACCAGTTCACCCCGCGTTATGGGCAAATACGCCAATTCGCGCCCGCTCAACGCGCTGCTCGTAGGGATTGGTGCCGTCGTGACGATTCTCGATGTCGTGTTGTTGACAGGGATGTAATGGGGCGGGGCACCTATCTAGGCAAACGTCTCGATCTGTAACATCTAGAGCCGCTTTTGATGTCTAGATGTTACAGATCGAGATCATTCCGAGGGACAGCTCCGTTTGTCTCAATCTGCAACAGGAAGACCCGTTTTGAGCTGTTAGACGTTACAGATTAAGACAAAAGGTCGGCCGGACTCACAACAGACAGGATCGGCCAACAGCAACCGTGATCCCTTGGGGGCGGAGGAAAAGGGCCCCGGCCGAGAATTCGACCGGGGCCCTTGGACAGAGCTATGTGTTGCCGTGAGCCGCGTGCCGACGAGCTACTCCTCGACGAGCTCAAACTGATCGGGACCGACGCCGCACACCGGGCACACATAATCCTCGGGCAGCTCGGGCGTATCGACCTCAACCTCGTAACCGCAAACGACGCACACGAACTTATACGTCTTCTTCTCCTCAGCCATGATGTTCTCCTCTCAAACGCGTCTGGTGATGTACTTCATTTATCAGTATAGATTCTCAATAATATAATGCAAGTATTTTTAAAACATTTCTAGCCTTGATACGAGGACGCCTTCGGAGGCGTCTTGCCCTTCAGGACCTTATGGTAGTAATCGTAGGTGAGCGGCGTCTCGTCACTCAAGCGCTCGGCATCCTCGACCTCGCCGATAAACAGTAGATGCGTGCCAACATCCACAGTGTCGATCAAATGGCAGCTAAACAGGGCCGCCGCGTGCTCGGGCACATAGGGCATGCCCAGAGCCGTCTCGCGGGTCTCGTATTTGGCAAACTTGTCATAATCGCTGCTAGTGCGGAACCCAAAGTTACCGATGTAGAGCATATCGGCGGTCTGATCGATCACGGTCAGCGCGAACGCTTTGGCCGAAGCGATGACGCCCGAGGTGACGTTGTCCTTGTTCACGGCAACCGAAATGCGCGGCGGCATGGACGTCACCTGCACCGCAGTGTTGATGACGCAGCCGGCGCGCAGCCCGTCTGCCGCGGCGCTCACCACGTACAGACCGCTCGGCATGGAAAAGAACGCAGTTTTGTCCATAACAATCACTCCCCTAACCCGGGTTGGAACCTCATGGATGTATGTACCCACAAAAAAGGCGGCGCCCACAACGGACACCACCTTTGAGACATATGTGTCAAAACAGTATAAGCAAGATGAGACGCCCGCAGTTGCGGTGAAATAAGGACTGAATAGCCCCTCAAACAGGCAAAACAGTCCGTATTCCACCGCAACTTATACAGAACGCCTAGCGATTGCGCTCCTTGAGGGCGCGGTCGATCTCGCGCTGGACATCGCGCTTGGCCATATCCTCGCGCTTGTCGTAAAGCTTCTTGCCGCGGCCTAGGCCCAGCAGCAGCTTTACGCGGCCGTCGGTATTAAAGTAGAGCTCCAGCGGCACCAGCGCATAGCCGCGGTTGCGAAGTTTGCCGTCAAGAAAGTCGATCTCCTTGCGGTGCAGCAGCAGACGGCGCCGACGGTCGGGATCGCGATTCCACACGCCACCATGGCTATAAGGGTGGATATGCAGGCCGACGAGCCAGCACTCCCCACCACGAATCAGTGCGAAGGTATCGGTAATCTGGCACGCGCGCTCGCGAATCGACTTGACCTCGGTACCGCTCAGCTCAATACCGCACTCAAACGTCTCATCGATAAAGTACTCGTGATGTGCCGAGCGATTCTTGGAAATGAGCTTGCGCTCGCGCTTACTGGGCATCGCCGGCCTCCTTGGCGCCATCGGCGTTTGAACCCGCAGCCTCGCGCTTTGCCCTGCGCTCGGCATTAAGCTCGGCATCGCTCTCGCGCACCAGCTTGATAATCGCCGCACATGCCTCCTCGCCCACCAGGTCGCGGGCACGGACCGTCAGACGCGTAGCCTCCTGCTTGTCGCCGTCGCTTGCAGCATCGGTCGCGCACATGATCAGGCAGATGGCGATCTCGGCCGAAGGCGAGGTCGGCACGCCCTGCAGGGCGAGCTCACCCATCACATGGTCGTCACTCTCGTCCGCGGCATCCGGATAGGTGGTATGGATCTTGTTGAGCAGGCGCGTCGTATGCGCATCATTGGGCGCCAGGCGCAGCGCCAGACGCGCGCAGCCCACGGCTGCCGAAATGTTCTCGGTCTCGGGCTCCAAGAAGTACTGACCCAAGTTGGTGTAGGCACGTGCGGCGCACTTACCGTCGCTCGCGCGCTCCAGCACCGAGAACGAGAGCGATGCCCACTCCTGCTTGTCCTCGAGCGCGCGGAACAGCTCGGCCAAGTCCAAGCGATAGTTGCAGTTCATGGGATCCCAACGCACGGCCTGCATCAGGGCATTCCGAGCACTCACATAATCCTGCTGGCGAATGTAGGCAAACGCCATGTCGGAGTACAGGCGGTCAAAGGGAACCTCGACCTGCACCAGCTCGCGCGGATCCTTCTCCACGCGGCGATAGGCCAGGCGCTCAAACTTGCTGTCGAAGCTAAAGTACTGGCGCTTCTCCTCCGTCTTGCATTCAGCGTCGATATACTCCTCGGCAAGCTCCACCAGACGCTCCAGCAGCGGCGTCGCCGTAGCCAGGTCGCCCTGCGCCAGATAGTTCTCGGCATACGTGATGTCTTCCAAGCTGATAGGCAGGTCCATGACAACTCCTCGGTCCGGGCGGCAGACTCAACGCGCGCCTTAAATATCGGTCAATACACAAAACCCGGGTCTCTTACGAGGCCCGGGCGTTCAATTTTGGTAGCCCGTACCAGATTCGAACTGGTGATCTCCGCCTTGAGAGGGCGGCGTCCTAAACCGCTAGACGAACGGGCCATATGTAGCAAATGCAATGGCTGGGATGGAGGGAGTCGAACCCCCATTGACGGAACCAGAATCCGCTGTCCTGCCATTAGACGACATCCCAATGACTGCATCGCTGCGCTCGGCTGTGCCTTTGCGCAAGAAAGAAATATACGGGAAGTCCGGCCGTGACGCAAGCCCCAATTTTGACTTTTTTGAAATTCAGTCAAATACGGCCAACACGTGAAGGACCTGTGAAGTCGACCGCTGCACACGAAGGGCAAAACGCCGCGAGCGGTAGCCGTCAACCGTTGGCAGATTCTACCGCGAAAACGATAGCACCAGGCAACACAATCGAAGTATCAATGATCACGTAGATATCGAGGCGCCATGGACGAAGAGCTTGATTACCTATGGGAGACCCTGGGCCTCGAGATCACTGCTGACCTTTGGCCCGAACGGGACAAAATCCATCCCACTCTGCGCCCCGCCATCACGGTGATGCAGGCAAAATACCGCCGTGCATCCTTTTTGATCATGCGGATGTCATGGCACGCGGGACTCCCCGACCTTAAGCGAATCCAGGCAAGCCTCGTCGAGCTGTCCGGTATGCCGACTGTCATATCCGAGGCGCACCTGGAGCAGCGACAGCGCGAGCGACTGCAACAGCAGCGGATTCCCTTTATCTGCCCCGGTGTTCAGGCATATCTGCCCTTTATGGACGAGGAGTACTGGAGCGGCAAGCCCAACAAGCACGTAAAGGTCTACGATCCGCACGAATGGGCACAGCTCGAGGATTGAGCCGAGCGAGCCCGCCGATGGAAAACACGTCCCACCCTGAGCACTCAAAACGGGTCGCACTTTCCGCAGCCGCTACAGCAACACCTCGACCCAAGCCGATTCCCTAAAGCCGGGAATCGCAAAGTCGTCGCCCACCAACAGCGGACGCTTAACCAGCATGCCGTCGGTCGCCAACAGCTCGTAGCACTCCCGATCCGTCATGCCCGCATCTAGACGCGCCTTCAGGCCCAGCTCTCGATATTTCATGCCCGACGAATTAAAGAAGCGCCGCACCGGCAGTCCCGAACGAGCAATCCAGGTCGCAAGCTCATCAGCCGTGGGATTGTCCAAAACGATATCGCGGTCGATATACTCTACCCCGTGTTCGTCCAGCCATGCCTTGGCCTTCTTACAGGTCGAGCACTTGGGATATTCAACAAACAGTACGGTCATGGGAATCCTCCGAATATAGATCGGCCAACGCAGGCACACGCCACACGAGGCGCCTTCGCATGATGGGCCAATTGTAGCCCACGGGTCACACGCTAAACGAACCGTACCCCGAATCCGCGTTTGATGAACGGCAGCAGCTCCATTGCCTCGGGCGTGATATGGCCCGCAACGTTCATGCGCTCGTCACTGGGAAGATCGACCCGCGCAATCTCAAGCTCGCCTTCGTAGCGCCCATAGCCGCTATTGCTCACAGCGATCGACCCCGTCTTTCGTGACAGGCCGGCACCGGCATCCATCGGCACGGAATCCGGCTTAAGCGTCGTACGCGACTCCTGAGACCTAAAGATGAGGGTGCTCGAATCGGGTCGGTCGTGATGAATCTGCCCACGTACATAGGCATAACCGGGCTCAAGCTCGCATTGCAGGTCCACGTATCCGGCGGAAACATGAGCAAACTGCGTCCAGCCCGCATCGGAAAGATCGGGGTCGCCGGCCAACACAATGTCGCAATCGGCGCCATGTGCAAGCTCAAGCATATTGAGAGCAACCTTTGACGCGCGACCGCGCTGTGCCTCGACCGTCGGCAGTCCCTCGAATACCGGCCCGCGAACGTTGGCATCACCCGGCACAAAAGCCATGATTTCGAATCCAAGCGCCGCAAGACGAAGATTCACCCGAGCAATGTCCTCCAGAGCTAAACCGGTATAAGGCTTGGGGTAAAAATTGTGACAGGCGGCAAAACGAGTCACATCGGCACCGGCCTCACACCACGATGCGATTTCATCAGAACTCACCGTCGATGCATTGACCACAATGCGAAATACACCGGACAGCTCCGCGACCCGCTGGGCGCTAAAGCCATAGTCCAAACGAAGGTATTCCAACCCCAGATCGCGCAGGTCCTCGATGCGCTCAAGCCCGAGCAAATCGCACGTGCGCGGCCCCACATCGGCGATGAGCGCAATGCCGCGGGCGGAAAGCAGCGACAGCACATGACGGACCTTATCGGCATACGCCGCTCCCCCATCCTCGGGAATATGCAGTGAGGTGAACGCGTAGCGCGCACCCGCCGCGGCACCACGCTCAATCGTCCGCTCAATATCCTGCAAAGGGCTGGAAAGATAAATCGAAATACCCGTTTTCACGCTTCAACACTCCTTTAAAAAAGGCCGGCGGAGCAGTTAGCCCCGCCGGCACAACCATAGCATCAAGAAATCTGCCGCGCGCCGCGAGCCCTGAGCAACACGGCTCGCGATATCAAACTACTCGCCAAAGAACTCGTTGATCTTCTGCTCGTCGACGCCAAAGAACCACGTCAGGACAAAGCCAGCGGCATAGGCAAGCAGCATAGCGGCAACGTAGCCGAGCTGCTGACCAGGAACGACGATCAGCAGGCCAAACAGACCGGAAACGCCCTGAGAAACCGTGCCGATGTGAAGCAGCGCCGCGAGCGCGCCGCCAAATCCGGCACCCAGGCAGGCCGTCACAAACGGACGAACGAGCGGCAGCGTAACGGCATACATCAGAGGCTCGCCCACACCCAGGATTCCAACGGGAATGGACTCTGCAACGTACTTCTTGAGCTTGGCGTTCTTGGTCTTAAAGTACAGCGCCAAACCGGCACCGACCTGGCCGCCGCCAGCCATCATAAGGATGGGAAGCAGGTAATTGATACCCTTGGTAGCGCCGTCGGGATCGTTGAGCATAGCGTGGATCGGCGTGAGCGCCTGATGCAGGCCGACGGAAACCAGCGGCAAGAAGCCTGCCGACAGGATATAGCCACCCAGGACGCCCAGCTTCTCGAAGATAAAGGTCAAAACGCTAAAGATGGCAGTCGTCAGCCATGCGCCAACCGGCTGGATGACGAGCATCAGAGCAAAGGCGCCGATGATGAGCACCAGCAGCGGGGACAAGAACGTGTCGAGCGCGTTGGGCATAACCTTGCGAATCTGACGCTCCATCCAGGCAAAAAATGCGCCAGCGATAAGAGCCGCGATCATGCCGCCCGCTGCGGGGTTGTACTGCGCATTGGTGAGCGGCAGCAAGATGGCAGTGGCAGGATCGGCCGCGCCAGGCGCAAGCAGGGGCATGGCACTGTTGGCAATACACATCATGCCGGCGATGCCGCCCAGCGCAGCGGAGCCGCCAAACTCACGTGCCGCGTTATAGCCCACCAAGATGGGCAGATAGGCAAACAGGGCCCAGCCCATGGAGCGAATGCCCTGGTACCACCACTCGCCTGCAAGCGCGCCTGCCGTCGAGACGTTAATGACGTTGCAGATACCGTTGATGAGGCCAGCCGCAATGATGCCGGGAAGCAGGGCGACGAAGACATTGGAAATCTTCTTGAGGAAGGCCTGAACCGGCTTGGACTCGTACTTGGCCTTCTGCGCGGCCTTGTTTGTGGCCGCAGCGTCAACCACGCTCTCGTCAGCAACGCCTTTCGCAAGGCCGGTGAGCTTGGAGAACTCCTCGAGCACCTTATTCACCTTGCCCGGACCCAGCACGATCTGCATCGTGTCGTCCTCGACCAGGCCCATCACGCCGTCGAGTGCCTTAATGCCCTCCGTGTCGACGTTGCCCGTGTCTTTGACGGTCACGCGCAGGCGCGTCATGCACGCCGCGTTTGTGAGCACGTTGTCTTTACCGCCCAAAAGGTCCAGCAGCTTTTGAGCCAGCTCTTTGTTCGTCATAACTCCTCCTTGTATTGGGTATCTCGTCTGGATGTCATATCAGCTCACGCCGCACACCTATTGGGCATCGGCATTGCTCTTCTCATGGCCACTCACCGCAGCACGGACATGGCCTCGCGCCCGCTCAAGAGCCACCGCAGCCTGCTCGGCATCGCAGTCCAGCAGTACCGAGACAATAGCGGTTTTTACGTGGCCGCCGGCATCTGCAAGCGCCTGAATAGCGCGCTCGCGCGTGCAGCCGGTCGCCTCCATCACGATGTTCTGGCCGCGCACCACCAACTTCTCGTTCGTCTGCTGCACATCGACCATCAGGTTTTGGTATACCTTGCCGATCTTGACCATGGCACCGGTCGAAATCATGTTGAGAATGAGCTTTTGAACCGTTCCCGCCTTGAGCCTCGTTGAGCCGGTCAGCACCTCGGGACCGGGCACGGGCTCAATGGCAAGATCTGCGCTCTCCCCGATCTTCGACCCTTGGTTGCAGGCAATTGCAATGGTCTTGCACCCAGTTGCCTTGGCGTACGCAAGGCCGCCCACCACATAAGGAGTACGACCGCTTGCCGCCAGGCCAACGACAAGATCCTTGTCCGAGAGTCCACGCTCCCGCAGGTCGCTCGCGCCAAGCTCCTCGCTGTCTTCGGCACCTTCGACAGCCTTGATAAACGCCGTCTCGCCTCCGGCAATGAGCCCGACAATCAGATCGGGTGACACGCCAAACGTGGGCGGACACTCCGAAGCGTCGAGCACGCCCAGACGACCGCTGGTGCCTGCGCCCATGTAAAAGACGCGCCCGCCGCGCTCGAGTGCCTCAGCAGCCCAGTCGATTGCTGTGGCAACCTGGGGCAACACTTTCGTGACCGACTGGACGGCACGAAGATCCTCATCATTCATCGTCGTGACGATTTGCAGCGATGTCATCGTATCGAGGTCCATTGAACTTTGATTACGCTGTTCGGTCGTGAATTTTGTTAAATCGAGCATTTCATTCACCTCATCTTTCCTGTTTCTCGATGTAGTTTTGCTTAATGACATGCGTCGCCCGTTCGTAGTCGCTGGCAACGTAAGCAGCGTACAGGGCATCGACAACCATTAGCTGGGCCATACGCGAAGCCATGGCACCGCTGCGGACCAAGGGTTCACTCGCAGCGACGCCGAGCACGGCATCGGCCATGGTGGCAAGCTTGGATGATCCATCTACTTTGGTCACGGCCACAACGGGACAGTTGTGACGTTGAGCCTCGGCGGTGCAGTCCAGCACCTCTTGCGTCAAGCCCGAGTAGCTAAAGGCAATTGCCATATCGCCCTCATGCATGTTCTTGGCACACAAGAGTTGATCATGTCAGTCGTCGTACAGATGGCACTCTTTGTCGACACGCATGAGCTTTTGCGCCAAATCGTGCGCGACCAAACGAGAGGCACCGATACCGAACAGATTGACCGCGCGTGCCCGCTTAAGACGGGCCGCGCATCGCTCCAAGACGGTGTAATCGAGCGTTCGCGCCGTCGCCTCGATCGTGCGCACGTTGCTTTTCATCACCTTCCCCACGATACGTTCGACGCTGTCATCCATGGAGATGTCCTCGAGGGCTACGTCTTTCTTGTCACCTAAGAGCGCCAGCTCGGCAATCAGTTCGCGCTGGAACTCCTTGTAGCCCGCAAAACCCAAACGCTTGCAAAAGCGCAAAATGCTCGAGGGCGAGGAGAACGTGACATCGGCAAGACCGCGGACGGACAGCCCGACCACCTCGTGCGGATGAGCGCTTACATATGCGATGACATTGCGTTCCGCCGGGCTCGCGCTGAGCTCACGCTCGCGAAGCCGCAAAAGCAATCCGTTTGCCATCTCAAACACCTCCGTTGAGAAGAATTAAAGACCAACGAACGATTCGTACCGGATACAAACAGCTTTTGCGGTACATTGTGCCGCATCGTGGCGCACAAAGGGCGAGCGTTCTACCGCTCGCCCCTCAAATCCGACCGCTCGGAAATACGCGCGACACAAAATAATTCAACAAGGTCGCATTATCAGAAACGGGTTTGTTACCGGCTAGCGCCTCGCATGGGCGCCGATCGGCCGAGTCGCATAGCGCACCAACGCCGCTGCCAGCAATACCAACAGCATGGCGGTGACATAGCCCGCAGCATCGAATCCTAAATCGATAACGTCGAAATGCCTGCCGGGAACAAAGATCTTATGTACCTGATCGCCAACGGAGCAGACGGCGCAAAAGAGCAACACGGGCACGCAACGGGAGCATACGCTCCACGGACGCCTGAAAAAGCAAACCACGACCACCGAGGCGAACAATCCGACGAAGAAAAACTCTACGGTATGGGCAACGCGACGGACGTTCGTGCCCACCCACATGCGAATGGAAGCAAGTCGGCCAGACCGGACATTCGAAGCAGCCGAATCGGTGCCCCCGGTCATCCCGTTCTCGGTCTGAGCTTCACCCGCGACATCGGCAGCCTGTACGCCCGTAGCCTGACCCTCCACCACACGCGCGGTGGACTCGCTCAGCAACGACGTCTGCACCGCGTTTTGCTCCGTCAGCACCCAGATGCCCGCCAGCGTTGCAGCGAACAGAGCGATCGCGGTCCATCCGATTATTTGTTTTACGCGTGCCAAGGGCCTACCTCCTTTTTTGAATATCAGCGAGTGTAGCCCCAAATGACATCGTCACCGTATCAAAATTTGAATCGCAACAGGAAGCGCCAAAGCGACGCAAACCCCTACCCCGCCTCGCGCATCCAGCGATCAAACGTCCCCACGCACACGCCCAGGCACTTTGCTGCCTGGCTGCGGGTAATATCGCCTGCCTCATAGCTATCGCGTACCAGCTCAAACTGAGGAGGGCACGGCTTGCGAGGTCGACCGAAACGGACCCCTCGCGCCCGCGCCGCTGCAATCCCCTCCGCCTGGCGCCGATGAATATTCTCGCGCTCCACCTGCGCCACGTAGCTCAGTAGTTGTAGCACAATATCGGCAATCAGGGTATTGGTCACATCCGGCGCGCCGCTGGCCCTGGCGCGCGTGTCAAGCAATGGCATGTCCAACACCACAATGGCAACCCCGAGCTCCTTGGTAATGCGACGCCATTCCTCAAGAATCTCGGAGTAATTACGACCAAGTCGGTCGATAGAAAGCACCACCAGCACGTCCCCGTCTCCCAGGACGTGCAGCAGCTCGCGATAGCGCGGTCGATCGAAGTCCTTGCCGCTCGCATGGTCGGCATAAATATTCGCCGAGCCCACGCCATAGGCGCCCAGCGCATCCAGCTGCCGATTAAGATTCTGATCGCGCGAACTCACCCGCGCATAACCATACACCGTCGCCATCTCATCCCCGCTTTCTTGTAAACCTGCCAAAAAGGGACAGGTTTATTTTGGTAGGTTTTACCTCTCAAATAGCAGGTAAGCGGGCGGCCGAGCAGACGGCAAGGTAGCCATGATCCAAATGCGGAGGGCGGCCCCGAAAGACCGCCCTCCGCTCTCCCGCCATGAGTCGAGATTTGGCTAATGGATAAGCTTAAAGTCCAAGTGCCCACGCGTGGTATTGACGCGCGAGACCTCGATAATCACGCGCTGGCCCAGTTCATAGCGAGTCCCCGTGTCGGCGCCCGTCAGCGTAAGCGCATCCTCGTCGAACTCGAACCACTCGTTGCCCAGGCTCTTGATCGAAACCAAGCCTTCGACCTGCGTCAGGTCCAAGCGCACAAAGAGACCCATGCTGCTAACCCACGAGACGGTTCCGGCATAGCGCTCGCCCAGACGGTCCTCATAGTACTGGGCAATCTTGATCTTTTGCGTCGCATGGTTAGCGGCATCTGCCGCGCGCTCGGCATCGCTGCATGCGCGGCAGATCTGCGGCAGAATGCGCGGCAGCGACTCGCGCCCCTTGCCGATCAGCCGCGGCGTACGGACCAGGGCGTCCTTGCCGCCGAGCTGCTCATAGGCCAACTGCAGTTTGAGCACGCGGTGCACCACCAGATCGGGGTAGCGACGGATGGGACTCGTAAAGTGACAGTAGCACGGCGCGGCGAGCGCAAAGTGGCCCTCGTTGCGCGGCTTGTACAGTGCGCGCTGCATGCTGCGCAGAAGCAGCGTGTTGACGAGCGGTGCGTTGGCCGTACCGGCGGCAGCATCAACTGCAGCCTGTAGCTCATCGGGACTCCCCAGGGCGATACCGGCAGCACGGCGATCGTCGATGATGCCTAGCTGCGCCAGCGCAACGGCGGCACCGTGCAGGCTATCGGGGCTCGGATCCTCATGCACGCGATAGCAGGCCTCGATATCACGGTCTGCCAGCCACTCTGCAACGCACTCGTTGGCGAGTAGCATGGCTTCCTCGATAAGCGACGTGGCACACGAACGCTCGCGCGCCACAATCTGCACGGGCACTCCGTCCTCATCCAATAGAGCGCGAATCTCGGCCGTATCAAAATCGACTGAGCCGCGGGCACGACGAATACGACGGCGAAGTTCGGCGAGTTCGTTGGCGGCGACAAGGAAATCGCCGAGGTCGACGTTATAGCCGCGAGCAGTTTCCTCGCACGCAAGACCGCGCTCAAGCGCCTCCTCGCGCGAGGCCTCAGCAGCCGCAACATCCTCAGCGGCGCCTTCCAGCACCGAATACTCAACAGCGTCGGCACGCACCAGCAGCGCCTCGGCGCCGTCATAGTCCATACGCACACGCGAGCGAATCACGCTGGGGTACGGATCGTAATGCCGCACGCGACCCTGCGCATCGAGCTCAATGTCAACGGTAAACGCAAGACGGTCCTCGTCAGGGCGAAGCGAGCATAGGTCACAGGACAGGCGTTCGGGCAGCATGGGAAGCACGCGATCGGCCAGATACACCGATGTCGTACGATGGCGAGCCTCAAGATCGATATGCCCGTCCCAAGCCACATAGTGAGAAACGTCAGCGATATGCACACCCAGCTTGTAGCCACCCTCGGGCGTGCGCTCAAGCGAAATGGCATCGTCAAAGTCGCGCGCGTCGACCGGGTCGATCGTGATGACAAAGCGGTCGCGCAGATCGCGGCGGAGCGGGTCCTTAAGCGCCGCGGACACATCGAGCGAAAGCCCCTCGGCCTCGTCCAGCGCGGCCTCGGGATAGCTATCGGTATAGCCGTAACGCGCCATCACGTATTGAACGCCCAAATCGGGCGCGTCATCTCCGCCAATGCGGCGTTCGATCGTCACGGTGCCCGATTCCAGGCGCGTCGGGTAGGTCAAAATGCGCGCGACAACGGCATCACCCGGGTGGACGCCCAGACGATCCGCCGAGGTATCCTCGGGCAGAATGAAGAAGTCGGCCTTCAGGCGCGAATCGAGCGGCTCGATCACACCGAGCGGACCAGCGGTCTGGTACGTACCCACCACGCTTATGGCTGCGCGCTCAACCACGCCTTCGATCACGGCGCGCCGCTCACCGTGCGGGCTATTCTTAATGCTCACGGCAACGGTATCGCCATCCATGATCTCGCGCTTACCGCGGCCCATAACCTTGTAGTCGCCGCTCTCGGTTATGACATAGGCGCCATGCTCATGGAGCTGCACGCGCCCGGTCAGGCTCGGACGGCGTTCGCTGCGCACCGGCCCACGCTTATTGCGAGCACCGCGCTTATGCTTGTTATTGCGCCCCATGGCGCCTCCTTGCTATCGATGACGAACTCCAAAGAGTCTACCCAAATGATTCGCTTTCCTGCCGTCCCCTAGAGATCAAAAAACGGGCCGCCCCATAAGAGACGACCCGTTGGAAGGGATGAATTCCAGGCATGCCTACACGCGCAGGTAGCGGCGCATGGCTATGGCAGAACCAAAGAGACCGATAATCACACCGACCAGAATCAGCGCAGCATAGGTCACCAGGTAGTACTGCATCGGCAGGGCAAACGACATCCAGCCGATGCTCTCCTGCAAACGCGGAATCATCAGATTGCGCAGCAGCTCCAGAACGCCGATGGAAAGCAGCGAGCCCAAAATGGCCTGCAGTACGCCCTCGGTGATAAACGGGCCGCGAATGAAGCCGTTGCTGGCGCCGACCAGACGCATAATCGCAATCTCACGACGACGCGCCGTGATGGACAGGCGAATCGTGTTGTTGATGAAGATGAATGCGATAAAGGTCAAAAGGCCAACGAGCACCACGGCGGCGATGCGGATGTAGTTGGTCACCTGGAACAGGCGGCTCACTTCCTCTTGGCCGTACAGCACGCTCGCGTTGACGTCGCCGTCATCCGCGATCTTCTGGAAGTCGGCGTTCTTCTTGAGCTTCCGGGCCGTGCTCTCGACCTTGGACGGATCGTCCATCTCAATTGCAAACGAAGCCGGCAGCGGGTTCTGGCCATCGAGCGCGCTCATGGTGGCGTCGGCGTTGCCCGACATCTTGCTCGTATACTCGGCCAGCGCGTCGTCCTTGTCCTTATAGGTCACGGACTTGACGTTATTCCACGTCTTAAGCTCGGCCTCAAAAGCCTGGACATCGGCCTGATCGGCGTCATCGCTAATGAACGCGTTGATGACAACCTGATCCTCGACGGTGCCGATCACGGAGTTCAGCATCGCGGAGCCCATGATGAACAGGCCGATGATAAACAGCGAAAGGAAGATCGTGATGACGGCGCCGAGCGAGGTAGTCCAGTTACGGAAGAAGTGACTGATTGCCTCTTTGAAGGAGTAGCCCACGTTAGTTGGTGCCATAGTTGCCGTAACCTCCCCTCTCCTGGTCGCGGATAACGTGGCCGCCCTCGAGGGCGATCACGCGACGGTGCATGCTATCGACCATCTCGCGGTCGTGCGTGGCGACGATCACGGTGGTGCCGGTGCGGTTAATACGCTCGAGCAGCTTCATGATGCCCAGCGAGATCGCCGGGTCGAGGTTACCCGTGGGCTCGTCGCAGATCAGCAGCGGCGGACGGTTGACCATAGCGCGGGCGACGGCGACGCGCTGCTGCTCGCCACCGGAAAGCTGGTCGGGCAGCGAGTCCATCTGATCGGCCAGGCCGACCAGACGCAGAACCTCGGGCACCTGGCTGCGAATGACGCCCTTGGGCTTGCCGATGCACTGCAGGGCAAACGCCACGTTTTCGTAGGCGGTCTTTTGCGGCAGAAGCTTAAAGTCCTGGAACACGGCGCCAATCTGGCGGCGCAGGAACGGAACCTTGCGGTTCTTGATCTTCATGAGGTCCTGACCGGCAACCAGGATGCGACCGCTCGTCGGCTTGACGTCGCGGTTGAGCGTCGACAGCAGCGTGGTCTTACCCGAGCCGGAGTGACCGACCAGGAAGACGAACTCGCCCGGATAGATCTCAATGTTGATGTCGTCAAGTGCAGGCTTGTTGGGCTGTGCCGGATAGATCTTGGTGACATGCTCCATAAGGATGACGGGCTCGACACCGGCCTGCTTGGCCATCTTCTTGCGGCTGGCCTGCGGATCGATGGGCGCAAACACCGACGTAAAATCGGGGTTGTTGAGCGCGTTATCGAGGCTTGCGACCTCGGCTGCCTGATCGCTCTCGACCACCGGGGCAGCAGGCTGCGTGGGATCGGGAATGGCGGCAAAGAGACCAGACTGCGCAGGCTGAAGAACCGGCGTCGCAGGGGCCATGGGGTCGGGAATGCCGGCCATGGTAGGCTGCGGCGTGGCGGCGCCAGCCTGAGGCTGCTCCACGCGAGCGGTCACGGCCTGAACGGGCTCAAAACCCGCCGTGCCGGAAAGCGCGACATCGCTGGTGGGATTGTAGGCAAAGGGATCGGATGCCGGCTGTGCCTGATCTGCCGGCTGAGTGGGGGCCTGAGCAACAGGCTGGCCCTCTGAATCCGGAGTGGCGAAACGACTGCCCTGGACGCCTGTCTGCGTCTTGGGGGCATCATCGCCCGCACCGGAGGTACGGAAGTGGTTACCCACTGGTGCTCCTTATCGTCGTGCGTTTAAACTACATGAGCGCTTTGTATTTTAGCAGCATTAGCTTTACTGCACATAAGAAGCATGGCGGGGTTTGGGTCTCACCGACCGGGCGCAGGGTTACCTCCCAAATCGTCCTCGCGCATGGCCGGCATTTGTCCTGCTCCTGCGGAGCTGCGGACAAACGCCGGCCTGCGCTGCGGAAAGATTTGGGAGGTAACCCTGCGCCCGGCCTGCGGTAACTAAGTAGTCGCCGCGTTTATCTTGGGGCGCTGCACATACAAAGTTGGGAGGGCTGAATTGCACTTTGCTGTACTGGGCCCTTATCCCAATAGAAATCCTGCTTGATACGGCCTCTTTAGAAGTTGCGGTGAAATAGGGACTGTTTTAGCAGTTAAAAGCCCTAATCAGTCCTTATTTCACCGCAACTGAAACAGGGGCGCTCTCCAAGAGAGCGCCCCTGCCGGGTTTCCATAGTACTGGCGAAGCAGTTTTATAGTTCTGGCGAAGCAGTCCTTGAGATCCGTCTTGCCTTATGCCAAGAACTCCTTGGTGGTCGCCACGATGTTGGCGGCGTCCAGGCCGTACTTGTGCAGGAGCTCGGCACCCGGGCCGGACTCGCCGAAGGTGTCGTTGACGCCAATCTTCTTGAGCGGCGTCGGGCACTGCTCACACAGGACGTCGGCAACGGCGCTGCCCAGGCCACCGATCACAGAGTGCTCCTCGACGGTCACGACGTGGCCGGTCTTGGTGGCGCTCTTGACGATCAGGTCGGCATCGATGGGCTTGATGGTGTGCATGTTGATGACCTCGGCGTCGATGCCCTCGGCAGCGAGCTGCTCGGCGGCCTCGAGAGCCTCGCCGACCATCAGGCCGCAGGCGATGATGGTCACATCGGCGCCCTCGCGCATGACAATGCCCTTACCCAACTCGAACTTGTAGGTCTCGGGGTCGTTGATAACCGGCGAGGCCAAACGGGCGAAGCGCATGTACACCGGACCGTCGCACTCGTAGGCGGCGCGCGTCACGGCGCGGGCCTCCACGTCGTCGGCGGGAACAATTACGGTCATGCCGGGGATGACGCGCATGAGGGCGATATCCTCGCAGCACTGGTGCGTGGCGCCGTCCTCGCCCACCGAGATGCCGGCGTGCGTGGCACCGATCTTAACGTTGAGGTGCGGGTAGCCGATGGAGTTGCGGACCTGCTCAAAGGCGCGACCGGCAGCGAACATGGCAAAGGTACTCGCGAAGGCAACACGACCAGTGGTCGCGATACCGGCAGCGACGCCCATCAGGTTGCTCTCGGCAATGCCCACATCGAAGAAGCGGTCGGGGCAAGCGGCCTTAAACTTACCGGTCTGCGTGGCGGCGGCCAGGTCGGCGTCGAGGACCACAAAGTCATCGTGCTCGTTGGCGAGCTCGACGAGGGCCTCGCCGTAGCTTACACGCGTGGCGATTTTCTTGACGTCTGCCATCCTAGAGCTCCTCTCCGGCGGCCGTGAGCTCTGCCATGGCCTGCTCAAACTGTTCATCGTTGGGGGCCTTGCCGTGCCAGCCAACCTGGTTCTCCATAAAGGACACGCCCTTGCCCTTTGTGGTCTCGGCGATAATGGCGGTCGGCTGCCCCTTGGTGGCGCGAGCCTCGGCAAAGGCGGCGCGGATCTGGTCGAAGTCGTTGCCGTCGGCGAGCTCAACCACGTGGAACTTGAACGCGCGGAACTTGTCGGCGAGCGGCATGGGGTCGTTGACCTCCTCGACGGGACCGTCAATCTGAAGGCCGTTGTGGTCGACGATCACGCAGAGGTTATCGAGCTGCTGGTTGCCGGCAAACATGGCGGCCTCCCAGACCTGGCCCTCCTCGCTCTCGCCATCACCCAGCAGGGCGTACGTGCGATAAGTATCGCCCCAGTGCTTGGCGGCAACGGCCATGCCCACGGCGGCGGAAATGCCCTGGCCGAGCGAGCCGGTGGACATGTCGACGCCCGGGGTGTCGTTCATGTTGGGGTGACCCTGCAGGTGGCTGCCGATGTGGCGCAGCGTCTCAAGATCCTCCTTGGGGAAGAACCCGCGCTCGGCGAGCACGGCGTACAGGCCCGGAGCGCAATGGCCCTTGGAGAGCACAAAACGGTCGCGATCGGCCTTGCGGGGATCGGACGGGTCGACGTTCATTTCCTCAAAGTACAGATAGGTCATGATGTCGGCAGCACCGAGCGAACCGCCCGGATGGCCGGACTTGGCAGCGTGCACGCCGGTGACGATGCCCTTCCTTACCTCGTTGGCAACCTTTTTGAGCTCTTCGTCGCTCATTGTGCCTTCCTTTCATCCTCTTTAGACAAGATGCGCACGGCACCGAAGGTAATCCCAACACAGCCGCAATGCACGTACGTCATTCATTATGCTGGAAACTGATGGCTTTACCAGAGTTTTTATCATTATTTGAACAATTTAGCAGGCAGAACCGCTGATGAAACGGTTTATCAATGTGAACGTCTTTTGGATGGAACGCGGTCGCCCCTACGCGCTAATGTCCTTGAATCCCTCGCCGAAGGCTTCCGTAACGTCAGCGACCGTCACAATGGCGTGAGGATCGCGCTCGCGCACGATCGTCTTAAGGGTATTGAGCTCTCGACGGCTCACGATGACCATGATCACCGGCTTCTCAGCACCCGAATACATGCCAGTCGCCTTAAACTTGGTACAACCACGACCCAGGCCATACATAATATCGGCAGCGATATCAGGGAACTTGTCCGAGATGATGAGTACCATACGACGCTTGTTGCCGCCATCGACCACGGCATCGATCACGTAGCCGCTAATGACCATCGAAAGGCCTGCATATAGTGCATTTTCGATTGAAAAGACCGGAGCCGACAGCGCACATACGGCAACATCGATCGCCATGACGGTCGAGCCCACGGGCAGCGAGGTATTACGCGAGATGATTTGGCCAATCGTGTCCGAGCCGCCGGTGTTGGCGCCGGCGCGCAGCACCATGCCATAACCGATGCCCGTGATGATGCCGCCCCACATAGCGGGCAGCATCAGATCGGCATGTGCCAGCGGCGCCACAAACGGAGCGAACAGGTCGGTGAAAAAGCCCAGCAGCACAAAGCCTGTCGCCGTCTGCACCACGTAGAACATGCCGCCCTCGCGCATAACGACCAGCAGCAGCAAGGCGTTCATCACGATCGTCTGAATACCAACGGGAAGCGATAGACCGCGCGATGCGCCGACCGCCTGGATAATGGTGGCAAGGCCCGTAACGCCACCGGCAGCAAGGCCGTTAGGAATCAAAAACAGGTCGGTCGCAATAGCGGCCAGAGCGCACCCCAACATAATCTGGGGCAGGTCGTGAAAGAAGTTCATCGAAAGAATGCGCTTAATGTCCAGACGATATGCCATGCTGCCTCCCTCAAAAAAGCGCACCCCATCGGATGCGCTTTGAACTTCTTCTTGTATTCGATTCTACCGATTCGCCGGACAAAAACCACCCCTGCGCAGGGTTTATTCCGAATACAAACCCGTCCAACCGTTGGGCTTAGCATCGGCTTGAAGCCGCCCGATGTTTTAGATCTCCGAGCCTTCTACATCGGCGTTGCCGGTAGCCCAACGGTGATAGCCAATAACAAACGGATCCAAATCGCCATCGTCAAGAACGGCCTCGACGTTGCTGGTCTCCACGCCCGTACGCAGGTCCTTAACCATCTGGTACGGGTAGAGCACGTAGCTGCGGATCTGGTTGCCAAAACCAATCGTGGTCTTGGGTCCGCGAATCTCGTCCAGGGCCTCGGCACGCTTCTCGAGCTCAATCTCGTACAGGCGAGCCTTGAGGATCTGCATGCACGCGGCCTTGTTCTGGATCTGGCTGCGCTCGTTTTGGCAGGTGACCACAATGCCGCTGGGGAAATGCGTCACGCGCACGGCGGAGTCGGTGGTGTTCACGCCCTGACCGCCCGGGCCGCTCGCGTGGTACACGTCCACGCGGATGTCATCGGGGCTGATCTCGATATCGATATCATCGGGTAGCACGGGGATGACCTCGACGCCGGCGAACGTGGTCTGGCGGCGTTTCTTGTCGTCGGTGGGGCTAATGCGCACCAAGCGGTGGACGCCGGCCTCGGCGCGCAGCATGCCAAATGCGTCCTTGCCCTCGACGGTAAAGGTCGCGCGGTCGATGCCGATGACCTCAGCAGCGGGGCAGTCGTTAATCGTGACCTTCCAGCCGCGACGCTGGCAGTACTTCATGTACATCTTAAAGAGCATGAAGGTCCAGTCCTGGGCCTCCAGACCACCCTGTCCGGGCTTGATGGTCACAATGGCATCGCCGTGATCGAACTCACCGGTAAACCAGCTCGAAAGCTCAAGCTCATCGATGGCACGGGCCAGGCGCTCAGCCGTGGCTGTAGCCTCCTCGCGAAGGGCGGCGGCATCGGGGTCATCCCCCATCTCCTCGGCAAGCTCCAGCGCGGCGCGGGCATCGGAAAGCTCGCCGCGCGCGTTGTCCACGGCAGCGATATCTTCCTTGGTGCGCGCGATTTCCTCCATGGTGGCACGGGCGGCGTCGGCGTCATCCCAAAAGCCGGGGGCCACGCTTTTGGCCTCGAGCTCGGTCACGCGCGTGCGCTTTTCGTCCAAGTGGAGATACGACTCGACCTCGCCGAGCCGGTCCGCAAACGCGTCCAGCTCGGCGGGCGTTACCTCTAAAGCCTCAGCCATTAACGATTCCTGCCGTGGCAGTACTTAAACTTCTTGCCGCTACCGCAGGGGCACGGGTCGTTGCGGCCCACGTTGACGTACGGATCGTCGCTCTCGGACTTGCGATAGGTGGTCACCTTGCCACCGTTGTTGACGGCAGCCGGACCACCCTGGACAGCCGTGCGGGCCTGCACCTGCGCCTGCTTGCGCAGCACCGAGTCGCCGTTGTCACCATCGACCTCGGCAGGACCGGAGAAGTGCGCACCCTCGAGCGCGGGCTCCTCCTTGTGCTCCACGGCACGCGGGGCAGCCTTGATCTCGATGCGCAGAACCGTGCGCAGGTAATCCTCGTACATGGTGTCGACGAGGATCTGGAACGCGCCGTAGGCCTCGGTCTTGTACTCGACCAGCGGGTCGCGCTGGCCAAAGCCGCGCAGGCCGATGCCGGTCTTGAGATAGTCCATCTCCTGCAGGTAGTTCATCCAGCGGGTATCGATGACGCGCAGCATGACCTGGGTGTTGAGCTCGCGCATCAGGTCCTCGCCCAAGCGCTCGGCCTTCATGTTGTAGCACTTCTCTACGTAAGCCAGGACATCGGCAGCCAGAGCCTCATAATCCTCGTCGGGGAACTTCGGCGTATCGATGTGGCCGGTGAGCTCCACAACCCACTTGCGCAGGCCCTCCAGGTCGCGCTCGCCATCGTGACTGTCCTTGGTGCAGAACTCCTGAACGCAGCGGTACACGGTGTCGTGCATGACCTCGGTGATGTGGTCGGTCAGGTCCTTGCCGTCCAGAATCTTATTGCGCTCAGCGTAGATGACCTGGCGCTGCTTGTTCATGACGTCGTCGTACTCAAGGACGCTCTTGCGCATGGAGAAGTTGATGCTCTCGACCTTGTGCTGGGCGCTCTCGACGGCCTTGGAGATGATCTTGTGCTGGATGGGCATGTCGTCGCCCATGTCGGCCGTGACCATCATCTTGGAGACGCGGTCCATCTTGTCGCCGCCGAACAGGCGCATGAGGTCGTCCTCGAGCGACAGGTAGAACTGAGTCTCGCCCGGATCGCCCTGACGGCCGGAGCGGCCGCGCAGCTGGTTGTCGATACGACGGGACTCGTGGCGCTCGGTGCCGATAACGGTCAGGCCGCCGGCGGCAAGCACGCGCTCGCGCTCGGCCTTGCAGGTCTCCTTGGCCTCGGCGTTAAACTGCTCAAGCTGCTCGGGCGTCACGTCCTCCATGGTCAGGCCCTCGTACTCAAGGCGCTCGCGCACCAGCTCGTCGGGGTTGCCGCCCAACAGGATGTCGGTACCACGACCGGCCATGTTGGTAGCGATGGTCACGGCGCCGTAGCGTCCGGCCTGGGCAACGATATGAGCCTCGCGCTCATGGTGCTTGGCGTTGAGGACCTCGTGCGCGATGCCGCGCTTGGTAAGGGCGGCCGACAGCTTCTCGGAGCTCTCGATGGAGACGGTGCCCACCAGGACCGGCTGGCCCTTGGCGTGACGCTGCTCGACATCGTCGGCGACGGCGTTGTACTTGGCCTGAATGGTACGGTACACCAGGTCCTCGTGGTCAACACGCTGAACGGGTTTGTTGGAGGGGATGACCTCGACGGGCAGCTTGTAGATCTCGCGGAACTCGGCATCCTCGGTGAGTGCCGTACCGGTCATGCCGGAGAGCTTGTCATACAGACGGAAGTAGTTCTGCAAGGTGATAGTGGCCAGCGTCTGGTTCTCCTCGCGTACAAGCACGCCCTCTTTGGCCTCGATGGCCTGGTGCAGGCCCTCGGAGTAACGGCGGCCTTCCATAATGCGGCCGGTGAACTCGTCGACGATCTTGACCTCGCCGTTGGTGACCACATACTGCTTGTCGCGGTGGAACATGTACTGGGCCTTCAGCGCCTGCTGCAGGTGGTTGACCAGCTGGCCGGAGAGATCGGCATAGATGTCATCGATACCCAGGCGGCGCTCGATCTTCTTAAGACCGCGCTCGGTGGCAGCGATGGTGTGCTTGGCCTCGTCCATGACGTAGTCGCCCGTGGGTTCAACGTCCTCGGTGGCGGTAAGCATGTCGTGCGACACGTCCTCGCCGCGCTCAAGGCCACGCACGGCACGCGCGAAGTCCTTGTAGGTACTGGCGGACTTGGTGCCGGCACCCGAGATGATGAGCGGCGTTCTGGCCTCATCGATCAGGATGGAGTCAACCTCGTCGACGATGGCGTAGTTGTGGCCGCGCTGCACGCGCTGCTCGGGACGGGTAACCATGTTGTCGCGCAGGTAATCAAAGCCGAACTCGGAGTTGGTGCCGTAGGTGACGTCGGCCTGGTAGGCCGGGCGCTTGAGCTCGAGCGGCATGTTGTTCTGGAGCAGACCGACGGTCATGCCCAAGTACTTGTAGATGCGGCCCATCCACTCGGAGTCGCGCTTGGCAAGGTAATCATTGACGGTAACGACGTGCACGCCCTTGCCGGCAATAGCGTTGAGATAGCCGGCCAACGTGGAGACGAGGGTCTTGCCTTCGCCAGTCTTCATCTCGGCGATGTGGCCCTCGTGCAGTGCCATGGCGCCAATGAGCTGCACGTCAAAGTGGCGCATACCCATGGTGCGCTTGGAAGCCTCGCGCACGGTGGCAAAGGCCTCGGGGAGCATGTCGTCGAGCGACTCACCGTTGGCGTAACGCTCACGGAACTTATCGGTCTGGCCGCGGAGTTCCTCCTCGGTCATCTTCTCAAACTGGGGCTCAAGACCGTTGATCTGGTCGACGATCTTGTAGTAGCGCTTAAGGTCCTTATCGGATCCAAAGGACAGCAGCTTTGACATGAATCCCATGTGGTTTTCCTTTTTGGCCATCGCCCACGCCGTGCAGCTGCGGGCGAGTTAAACACAGATGATTGTACTTTAGCCAAACAAGGCGCGGCCTATACGGTCGACCTCGACCGCCACGTAATAACTATGACCAACCTGCCGCAATGGAACAGGTTTATTTTGGCAGGTTTTATCTGAGCAAACGCCGTCTCTCTGCCATTTGGTGCCACGGGGACAGGTTAGCTTGCGCCAATAAAATCAAAACCACCCCTAAAAGGGGTGGTTTGCTCTTAGGGTATAACCCTTGGATTTCCGGCACGCGTCTAAAGGCGCCGGCCCTCACGGGGTTCGGGCCGCACTGCAGATTGACCCGTGGCGGGCCGGTCAAACCGGCGCTATTTACGCCCCGGCCCCCTATCGAAGGGGTCCTCGTGCTCCTTGACGCTCAGCCGGTCGAGCGCGATGTCGGCCCTCTCCTGCTCCCGGATGCACTTCGCGATCGTGGCCTCGTTCAGGCCGACGGTGGACACGTAGTAGCCCTCGGCCCAGAACTTCCTGTTGCCGAACTTGTACTTCATGTTCGCGTGCCTGTCGAATACCATCAGCGAGCTCTTCCCCTTCAGGCAGCCCATCACGCTGGACACGCTGTACTTCGGCGGTATCGCCAGCAGCATGTGGACGTGGTCGGGCATCAGGTGCCCCTCGATGACCTCTATCCCCTTGTACTGGCAGAGCTTCCTGAAGATCTCCCCAAGGTCGGACCTTATTTGGTTGTAGATGACTTTGCGCCTATACTTCGGCGTGAACACGACGTGGCACTTGCACATCCACTTCGTGTGCGACAGGCTGTAGGCCTTCTGGGCCATACGCCACCACCGCCCTCTCGACTCGGATTCCTTGCGGCCTGAACAATCGCAAGTGTCCGGCGAGGGGGCGGCTTTGTAAAGCCGGTTGCCCCCACCCGCATAGCGGGTGGTTTCTGATGCGGCGCGCTGCGCGCCCCGCACAGGCTAAAGCCTTTAAAAAAGAAAAGGGCCGCGCACCCAAATGGATGCACGGCCCTCATGCCATGAATGCGAGTGATTCCGCGGCGAGCTATTTACTCAGCAGCCTCGGTGGTCTCGGCCTCGGCAGCGGCCTCCTCGACGGGAGCCTCTGCGGGAGCCTCGGCGGCCTGCTTGGCAGCCTCCTCGGCGAACTTAGCGGCACGCTTAGCCTTCTCGGCAGCCTTAGCCTCAGCGGCGGCCTTGCGAGCGGCCTCGGCCTCAGCAGCCTTGGCGGCCTTGGCAGCCTTGGCCTCCTCAGCCTTCTTGAGCTGGGCGGCAGCGGCGCCACCGAACTTGTCGGCGAAGCGCTGGACGCGTCCACCGGTGTCGACGAACTTCTGCTGGCCGGTGTAGAACGGGTGGCACTCGTTGCAAAGCTCGACCTTCATCTCGGACACGGTAGCGTGCGTCTTGAAGGTGTTGCCGCAGGAGCACGTCACCGTGCACTCGACATACTGGGGATGGATACCCTGCTTCATGGTAGGACTCCTTATTGGTCAGGCGCTGGTTACCGATCAGCGCATAAGGCGTCTTGGTTTCCGACCAAGACAACAAACTCGGCTATGGTACCACGGCGCCGCGCGTCCCACAAAAGGTTCACGGTCTTTTCGG